>JBBRZU010000190.1:0-1633 GCA_038236425.1 Lysobacterales bacterium | reverse complement strand
CCAGGACCTGCCCGAACATGGCGTGATGCGCTTCAACGAGCTGTCTGCGGCGCGTGCGGCCCATGCGGCTGGCATCTCGCCGGAAGTCATCCACGCGGCCGAGGGCATGCTGGTCAGCCGGTACATTGCCGGTCGCACGCTGACTCCGGAGGACGTCCGCGAAGCGGGCAACCTCGCAGGCGTCGTCGACCTGGTGCGCCGCTGCCACCTGGATCTGCCGCGCTACCTGCGCGGACCCTCGCTGGTGTTCTGGCCCTTCCAGGTGATCCGCAACTACCTGGGCCTGCTCGGGGAGGCGGGCAGCCATCCGCCTGGCCTCGACCTGGCCGCGCTGTCGGATCGTGCCGCGTGGCTGGAGCGGGTGCTGGGGCCGGTGAATATCGTTTTCGGGCATAACGATCTGCTGGCCGCGAACCTGATCGACGACGGCGCGCGCCTGTGGCTGATCGACTGGGACTATGCCGGCTTCAACAGCCCCCTGTTCGACCTGGCCAACCTGTCGTCGAACAATGCCTTTACACCGGAGCTTGACCGGCAATTACTCGACAGCTATTTCGCCGGCGCAATCAGCGATACCTGCCAACGCGGACTGCTCGCGATGAAATGCGCATCGCTGCTGCGCGAGCTGCTGTGGGCCGCCGTGTCGCAGCTGCACTCGAGCATCGACTTCGACTATGCCACCTACGCCGTCGATTACATGGCGCGCTTCGAGCAGATGTGGTGGCAAGTGCACGACGAATTGCAGCGCTGACCCGACCTGATTCGACCGACAAGACGTTCCCACAGGACTACGGCACAGATGGAAAATTTTCCCAGCCAGGCGCGTGTCGTCATCATCGGCGGTGGCATCGTCGGTTGCTCGACCGCCTATCATCTCGGCAAACTGGGCTGGCGCGACACGCTGCTGGTCGAGCGGCACAAGCTCAGCTCCGGCTCGACCTTCCACGCCGCCGGCCTGGTCGGACAGCTGCGCAGCAGCGCCAACATCACCCAGATGCTCGGCCATTCCGTTGCGCTGTACGACACTCTCGAGGCAGAAACCGGCCTGGCCACGGGCTGGAAAATGAATGGCGGCCTGCGCCTGGCCTGCAATGCCGCGCGCTGGACCGAGCTCAGGCGACAGGCAACCACGGCGCGCTCGTTCGGCCTGGAAGTGCAACTGCTGTCGCCGCGCGAGGCGCGCGAGTTGTGGCCGCTGATGGACATCTCCGACCTGGTCGGCGCGGCCTTCCTGCCAACCGATGGCCAGGTCAATCCCTCCGACATCACGCAGTCGCTGGCCAAGGGCGCGCGCATGCAGGGCGTACGCATCCTCGAGGATTGCAACGTGCTCGGCATCGAGTGCGAGCGCGGACGGGCGCGTGCGGTGTTGACCGCGCACGGGCGCATCGAATGCGAAGTGGTGGTGAATTGCGCGGGGCAATGGGCGCGCGAGGTCGGGCAAATGGCCGGGGTCAACGTGCCACTGGTTTCCATGCAGCACCAGTACCTGATCACCGAGGCGATACCCGGCATTACCCGTGACTTGCCGACCCTGCGCGATCCGGATCGGCTGACTTACTACAAGGAAGAAGTCGGCGGCCTGGTAATGGGCGGCTACGAACCCAATCCGATTCCCTGGGCCGTGGAAGGT
>JBBRZU010000189.1:0-1638 GCA_038236425.1 Lysobacterales bacterium | reverse complement strand
GCATAGGCATTCAGGTTCGGGCTGCGGGCCGGCAGCGCGAGCGGTTCGACCCGACCTGAGGCAATGATGGCCCGGAACGACCGGGTGAACTTCGTGTCCCGATCGTGCAGGAGATAGCGACAATCCCGCAGCGCACCACAATCGTCCATCGTCACGTTCCGCGCGATTTGCTTCATCCACGCCTCATCGGGATGAACAGTGATCCCGGCGACGTACACCCGGCGGCTCTCGAGGTGGATGATGAACAGCACGTAGTAGGTCACCAGACCGCGCAGCGTCAGCACCTCTGCGGTGAAGAAGTCGGTCCCCGCCAGCAGAGCCAGATGGGTCCGAATGAACGCTGCCCAGGTGGTCGTGCGCTTGCGCTCCGGCGCCGGTGGCAAACCGTGGCGTCGCATGACGTTCCCGACCGTTTGATCGGAAATCTCGTAGCCCAGATTAGCCAGCGCCCCCGCGATCCGGTCGTAGCCCCAGATCCGGTTCTCGCTGGCCATGCGAATGATCAGCTGCTCGACCTCCCGCGGGATCCGCGGTCTGCCTGGGCCTCGACGCCCCTTCGAGCCATCGAACTTGCGGGCGAGAAGCTTGCGATACCAGCCCAAGATGGTGTCCGGCCGGGCGATCGTCGCGACGTCCGCGAGAGCCTTGCGGCCCAGGCGATGACCGATCTCGCCGAGCGCGCCTCGCTCGGCGTCCGAGAGCTTCAGCCGACCTGTCAGCTGTGCCTTGAGGATGCGGTTTTCGGTGGCCAGATACTCGTTCCGCGCCACCAGCTCCTGGTCCACCGTCCCGGTCACGTAGGCCAGGATTCGCGCCCAATCCATTACCGCCCCCTGCCCCACACCGTTCCTCGGCGACGGCATCTTGGACCGTCCGCAACATCCTACTAAACCGCACCAGAAACCGCGATCTGGCGCCTCCTAGCCGACTGGTTTATTGGCCGTTTCAGTTTTTTGATGGGGTGGAACGGCCCCGCCGCTTCCGGCATCTGAGTGCCACGGCGTGTCCGTTTAGACATGCCCACACGAACGGAGCCGTTCCATGAAGCAGATTACCACCATCGGTCTGGACCTGGCCAAGCAGGTTTTCCAGGTTCATGCCGCCGCCGCAGATGGCAGTCCGATCTTCAACCGCAAGCTTCGCCGAGCCGAAGTGCTGCGGTTTTTCGAGAAGACGCCGGCCTGTCTGGTCGGAATGGAGGCCTGCGGCAGCGCGCATTACTGGGCGCGCGAGATCAGAGCGCTGGGGCACGACGTGCGCCTGATCCCGCCGGTCTACGTGAAGCCGTTCGTGAAGCGCGGCAAGACCGACGCGGCCGATGCCGAAGCGATCAGCGAGGCGGTGACCCGTAAGACCATGCGCTTCGTGCCGGTAAAATCCGCTGATCAGCAGGCCGCCGCCATCGTACTCAAGACCCGGGCGCTTCTGGTCAACCAGCGCACGCAGGTGATCAACGCGCTGCGTGGCCACCTGTCGGAGTTCGGCATCATTGCCGCCGCCGGCACAACAAAGGTTGCGGGACTGATCTCGATCGTGCGCGACAAGACTGTTGCCCATCCGGCCGCCGAGATCGAGGCCGCCGTCGTGGATCAGCTGCGCGGCACGCTGCGTTCGCCCGAAATCATCGTCGCCATGTGG
>JBBRZU010000188.1:0-1649 GCA_038236425.1 Lysobacterales bacterium | reverse complement strand
CCCGTATTTCGCTACAACTACGCCACTTCGTTCTGCAAGCGGCCCATGACACGGTGCATGGCCTGGTCGAACACGTGTTCCTGCTCGCGCAGGACCAGGTTGCCAAGCTTCTTCATCGCGGCCAGTTCCTCGAGCGAGGCGACCAGGATGCGCACGCCGCGCCGGTTGACGAACATCAGGCGCGAGGAAATCGGGCTGATCCAGCTGAGTTTTGCCGGGTGCAGTTTCTGGTCTTCACCAGCAAGGTCCAGCCACACGCCGATCTTCAGGCCGCGCAGCAGCTCCAGGTCTTCTTCGACGAAATCGAGCTTTTCCTTGTCCGCGACAATCGACAGGATCGGGCGTTCAACCGTTGCAGGGCGCGGCTTCTCGACCTGCGCGGACAACGGAATCGGCTTGAGCGACTCGATGCAGTTGGCCAGGCTGCGGATGGTATCGCCGGCGGCTTCGCCGGTGATGCCGGAGCTGGCCAACACCGATTCGATCGGCTCGCGCAGGTTCTGCAGGGCCGTATTGGCATTGCGGAGGGGCATGCCTTCCTTCGGCAACAACTCGAGCAAGGCATCGGCGACGCCAAGCGCGGCATTCCACGCCGCACTGTCGGCACCTTCGCGCAACGCAATCATCGACAGGTGGTGTGACCAGCTGCGCGACAGGAAGTCGCCCAGCGGCGCCGGCAGGGAATGGCCTTCCACGCGGCGGCTGAGCTCGGATGCAGCCAGCGTACGCGCCTGCTCGAGGCGTTCCTGGCCGCGCTGCGATTCGGTGGCGCGACGCTCGGCCAGTTCAATGCGGCGGTTGTGCTGCTCCAGGAAGGAGCGCAGCTCCTGCTCAAGGGTCTCGAAGATCGCGATGTCTTCATTGAACTCGGCCACCAGACGATCGACCGTTTCCTCGGCCTTGCCCAGCAACTCCTTTTCCTGCGGGCCTTCGCCCTTGTTGCCTTCCACGGCTTCAGACAGCGAGTTCAGCAGGCGGCGTGCCGGGTGGGTCTTGTACTGGAACAGGCGGCGGTCCATGACCGCGGCCTTCACGTAGGGCACGACCAGGCGCGAGATCAAGGTGCGTGCCTGGGCCTCGAAATCGCGCTCGTCGAACAGCACATCGAACAGCATGCCGACCAGGTCGACCGCGTCCTCGTGCTCGGTGGACATGTTGATCTGGTCGGGCGACACGCCAATCTGGCGCGCGCTCTGCAGCATCTCGCGCTTCATCAACTGGGCAAGCGATGCCTCGGCATTTCCCATCGCCTCGTGCACCGCGCCGGGAACCGAGGTCTGCAGCAGGGACAGGACCGACATCATCTCGTTGAGCTGCATAGCACGTCGGCCACCGCTGGCCGACGGCGGCACGGCGGCAGCGCCGCTGTGCGGACGCCAGCTGTGCAGCAACTCGCACAGCGCGTCGAACATGACCCGATCGTCGGCCTGGGTGGCCTCGTATCGGGCCTGTGCCTGATTGGCCGCGGCGACCGCGTTGGCGGCACCCATGGCCTGTGCTGGCGCCTGTTCGGCCGGACGCGGGTTGCCCAGCTCGGGCAGCAGTCCCGCAGTGGTCATCCGCGCGTTGAGCTCAGTCAGCAGGGCGCCGAGCGAATTGACCAGCTCGCGCTCGTAGATCTTGAACAGCACCACCCGCAGGTTGTCGGG
>JBBRZU010000187.1:0-1724 GCA_038236425.1 Lysobacterales bacterium | reverse complement strand
TCGGTTTTGCCATTGGCGCCGGTACCGACGTGGCGGTGGACAGTGCCGATGTCGTGCTGATGAAGAGCGACCCCTACGACATCGTCGGCGCCATCGAACTGTCGCGCGCCACCTTGCGCAAGATGCACCAGAACCTGTGGTGGGCCGTGGGCTACAACGCGGTGGCTTTCCCGCTCGCGGCCGGCGTGCTCTATCCCTTCACTCTGTCACCAGCGATCGCGGCGCTGTCGATGTCGGGCAGTTCGGCGGTGGTAGCCATCAACGCGCTACTGCTCAAGCGCACCAAGCTGGCTGGCATCAAGAGTGCCAAGCCCAAGGCGGCCGCTTCGGCGGCACCTGTTGCCGCCGCGGCGACCGCATGAATTGCAGGCACGAGGCTCGTCCCTGCTGCACCGACAGGCGCGATCGGTATGTACCCGGTGCTCGCGAGCACGCGCGCCGCAGGCGCAACGTCGCAGCCGTTAGCGCGGCGTCACTGTACTCATGAGCACGACCGCGGCAGACGACGTCAACTCGCTCGGTCCCGATTCGATGGAGGTTCTGAACAGCGAATGCTTCTGCGTCAGCCTGGACACCGCTGCCCTGCGCCAGGCGCTGGAGTCCGAGATTGGCCAGCCCGGACTGTTCGAACTGATTCAGCAGCGCTGCCCGTACCTGTTCGCCGCGCGTCCCGTCTTTGTGTCGCATACGCACATGACACGCATGGCCCGGGTGGTGCAGGCCATCGAGTCGGTGGTCGCATTGCCAACCTACCGCGACGAAGTTCTGGCCGCTGCACCCCCCATCGCGCGCCACGATCCCGGCGGCGCCAAGGGCGTGTTCTTCGGCTACGACTTCCATGTCACCGAGGGCGGCTTCGGGCTCATCGAGATCAACACCAATGCCGGCGGAGCAATGCTCAACGCCGTGCTGGCACGGGCACAACGCGCATGTTGCCCGGAAATCGATTCGCTGACGGCTGCACCGACCAACGCGGGGGAGTTCGAAGACCGCATCGTTTCGATGTTTCGTCGCGAGTGGGCGCTTAGCGGGCGTGACGGCCCGTTGCGCAGTATCGCTATCGTTGACGAGAACCCCGAGGAGCAGTACCTTTATCCCGAGTTCCTGCTCTTCCAGCAATTGTTCAGGCGGCACGGACTGCAAGCGGTCATTGCCGGGCCAACCGATTTCACTTTGCGGGGCGGCATGCTCTGGCACGGTGAGGTAGCCATCGACCTAGTCTACAACCGCCTGACCGACTTTTCGCTGGCCGAGCCGGCCAGCGCGACCCTGCGCGAGTCGTACCTGAGCAACGCGATGGTCCTCACGCCACACCCACAGGCGCACGCGCTGTATGCGGACAAACGCAACCTGGCTTTGCTCGGCGATGCAGCACGGCTGCAGGCCTGGGGCGTGCCCCAGGCCACCCAAGACGTTCTGCTGGCCGGCATTCCCCATACCGAAATCGTCGAAGCGCAGCATGCCGAGCGCCTGTGGCGCGAGCGTCGACGCCTGTTCTTCAAGCCCTTCGGAGGGTTCGGCGGACGCGCGGCATACCGCGGCGACAAACTCACACAGCGTGTCTGGCAAGAGATTCTGGCCGGTGGCTACGTGGCACAAGCACTGGTGGCGCCCGGCGGACGCGTCACCTCGAACCGGGAACCCGTGCAGGTGCTCAAGTTCGACCTGCGCGACTACACCTATGACGGTCACGTGCAATGGGTGGCGGCGCGCCTGTACCAGGG
>JBBRZU010000186.1:0-1737 GCA_038236425.1 Lysobacterales bacterium | reverse complement strand
GGCGCCTTGCGATGCACCAGGATCGGACAAACTCTTCACTGCATGCATCTCTGCCTTAGATCGATTGTTGACTGTCATACCTACCTCGTTGCTCACTGATTTCTCAGAGGAAGGTGGCGCAGGTCATATTGGCACAGGGGGAACTCGGATGGTTCTGGCCGAGGGCACGCTGTCCGCCGACTTCGACACGCTGTATGTGGACTGCAGCGCAAGCGCGATCCAGGTGCCGCCCAGGCTGCCGGTGTTCGATGGCAACACGATCAACCTCTTCATGGTGCGCACCTGCCAGCCCACGTTCAGCGGCGCCGTCATCGCCTACGTCGAGAGCCACTTTGCCGACCCGGCCGAGAAGAACGCGATGTGTGCCGTCGTGCCGGCCCCCGAGCGTCCGATCGACTGGTTGCGCATGTGGCTGGTGACGCTGGTCAACATGGGTCGTTGGCGCCAGGACGCGGCGATGAATGCCTGGCTGATGCAATGCCGCCTGAATGGCGCAGCCGTCATGATGCGCGGCGTCGCGCCCGACGATGAGGCCCGCATGGCGCTGGCCAGGGCCAACGGCTCCAAAGGAATGGCGGCGGTGCCCAAGCTGCAAGCATTGCTGGCCGACTTGGTCTGATCGCGTGAGCACAGGAGGCCCCATGAGCGAAGCGACGCTTCAGACGCTGGACGTGAACGGCATCCGCATGCGGGTGGCCACGCAGGGCACGGGCCCGCTAGTGCTTCTGTGTCACGGATTTCCCGAAAGCTGGCATTCGTGGCGCCACCAGATGACGGCACTGGCCGATGCCGGCTGGCGCGCTGCGGCGCCAGACATGCGCGGCTACGGCGGCACGGACGCTCCGGCCGACCCCGAGGCCTACACCATGCTGCACCATGTGGCCGACATGGTCGACCTGGTGAAGGCGCTGGGTGAGCATCAAGCGGTCATTGTCGGCCACGATTGGGGCGCACCGGCGGCCTGGCATGGGGCGCTACTACGGCCCGACATCTTCCGCGCAGTGGCGGGCCTGAGCGTCGCCTACACGCCACCGACAGGCGTGGACCTGTTGACGTCTTTGGAACGCCAGGGCGTCAGCACGTTCTACATGCAGTATTTCCAGACCGCTGGCGTCGCTGAAGCCGAACTCGAGGCTGATGTCGAAGCCACGATACGGCGCGTCAGCTACAGCATGTCCGGCGATGGTCCTGGCCGCATCGTGGCTGGCATGCTTGCGCCCGGCGCCGGATTCCTGGACGCCACCGTGGATCCCGCCAGCCTGCCCGCCTGGCTACCGGCGGAGGACATCGCCTACGTCGCCGGCGAGTTCCGGCGCACGGGCTTTCGGGGCGGTCTCAACTGGTACCGCGCGATACGCCGGTCTGCCGAACTGATGGCCGCGTGGAAGGGGTGCGCGATCCATCAGCCGTCGCTGTTCATCGCTGGCACGCGCGACGATGTGATGCGCTTCCCCGGCGCCGAGGCGCGGTTGAACAAGCTGCCCGAGGTGTTGCCCGGCCTGCGCGGCTGCCACCTGCTCGAAGGCGCCGGGCACTGGGTGCAGCGCGAGCGCGCCGCCGAGGTCAACAAGCTATTGCTCGACTTCCTGAGCGGCCTATGAGACATCCTGTGTCAACCCCCGTCTGTTTTGAGGAGCAGTTGAGCGGCGCGGTGTTGAGACGGATCGTAGGTTGTGCGATCGGTCCAAGCGCGCCAGATGACGCGCAGCCAAGCTCGGGCGAGGATGCGGATGGCGT
>JBBRZU010000185.1:0-1867 GCA_038236425.1 Lysobacterales bacterium | reverse complement strand
GGCATCGTCCAGAACATCCTGGGCCTGGCCCGACGCGACAGATCGCAAACCGAACCACTGGAACTGGTGGCCTTCACGCGCCAGTTCGTGAATGACTATCGCGAAAGCCATCCATTGGAAACCGACGTGCTCAAGGCCGTGGACCCCGGCAAGCGTGCGGTGGCGCTGGTGGATCCGCAGCACCTGCACCAGGTCCTGACGATCCTGGTCCACAACGCCCTCACCTACGGCCGCGAGCCCGGCAAGCCGGCACAGGTCACGGTCGCAGTGAGACAGGACCGCGCCACAGGCGGGCCCGTGGTCGAGGTGATTGACAGGGGCCCGGGCGTGGCCCCGCGCACCGCGCAGCGCCTGTTCACCGCGTTCTTCACAACCAGCGACCATGGCACCGGGCTGGGGCTGTACATCGCCAGGCAGCTTTGCGAGGCGAACCAGAGTGTGATCGCCTATGAGCCGGTGCCGGGCGGCGGCGCGTGCTTCCGCATCGTGTTGCCAGCGGCGCAGGCGCTGCTGCAAACGGCGGGCTAGCTGCTGGAGTCGGTGGGCTAATGGTAGAGTTGCGGGGACGAATCCCCCCGACTATCCATGCCCACATCGCGAAGCGCCCTTGTCGTTGATGACGAACGCGACATCCGTGAATTACTCGTCCTGACCCTGGGCCGGATGGGCCTGCGCGTGGATACAGCCCCCGATGTGGCCGGCGCCAAGGCACTACTGGCTCACGACAAATACGACCTGTGCCTGACCGACATGCGCCTGCCGGATGGTGATGGGCTGGAAATTGTGTCGTTGATCGCCCAGCGCTTTCCGGAGACCCCCGTGGCGATGATCACGGCGTTTGGCAATGTCGAGATTGCGGTGGATGCGCTCAAGGCCGGCGCCTTTGATTTCGTCACCAAGCCCGTAGACCTCACCGTCTTGCGGCGGCTGGTGACCAATGCGCTTGAGCTCGGTGAGCACCGCAAGGTGTCCCATCCTGCCGGTAACCGGCTGGTTGGCGACTCCGAGACGATGCAACAACTACGGGCCACGATCGGGAAGCTGGCGCGCAGCCAAGCCCCCGTTTATATCGCCGGCGAGTCTGGCGTGGGCAAGGAACTGGTCGCCCGCCTCATCCATGAACAAGGCGCACGGAATAAGGGGCCGTTCGTGCCGGTCAACTGCGGCGCCATTCCGTCGGAGCTGATGGAAAGTGAGCTGTTCGGGCACAAGAAGGGCAGCTTTACTGGCGCACACGCCGACAAGGATGGTTTGTTCCAGGCGGCCAATGGCGGCACGTTGTTCCTTGACGAAGTCGCCGAGTTGCCCCTGCACCTGCAGGTGAAGTTGCTGCGGGTGATCCAGGAGAAGAGCGTGCGGCCCGTTGGTGCCTCGGCCGAGGTACCGCTGGACGTCCGCATTCTCTCGGCCACGCACAAGAATTTGCAGAAGCTGGTCGACGATGGCAAGTTCCGGCACGACCTGTATTACCGGATCAATGTGATCGAATTGCCGGTGCCGCCGCTGCGTGAGCGTCGCGAGGATATTCCGCAGATTGCCGCGGCGATCCTGGCGCGACTCGCCGGCGAGCTTGGCGAGCGACTACCGGAACTGGCCCCGGCAGCGCGCGCAGCGCTGGACGACTATCCGTTCCCGGGTAACGTCCGAGAGTTGGAGAACATCCTCGAGCGCGCGGTAGCGCTGTGTGATGGCGAGCACATCGAGGTGAGGGACCTGCGGCTGCCCCTTATCGTCGCTGACGCGGCCGCACCCGGGAATGGCACCTCCGCGGCCCCGGTGTCAGCGCGTCCGGCGTTCGACGGCGCCCTGCCCGATGCGCTGGAGCAGATCGAGCGCGAGACCATCCAGAAGGCGCTTGAGGCCTGCC
>JBBRZU010000184.1:0-1890 GCA_038236425.1 Lysobacterales bacterium | reverse complement strand
CAGGTAAAACGCCCCCGACTTGTCACGCATCACATCCACGCGACTCCACCCACTGCAACCAATCGCATGGAATGCATCCAGCGCCAGCTTGCGAATCTCGATTTCCGCCGCGCCTTCGAGACCAGGGCACAGATACTGCGTGTCCTCGGCAACGTACTTGGCGTGATAGTCGTAATACTCGCCAGCCGGAACGATGCGGATACTCGGCAAGGCTTCTTCGCCAAGGATGCCAACGGTCAATTCCTGCCCCTCGATCAGCTGTTCCATCAGCAACTCGCCGGGATAGCGCGCGGCAAGCGCAACAGCTTCTTCCAGGCTGGCATCGTCGAACACGCGGCTGACGCCGACGCTGGATCCTTCGCAGCTCGGCTTGACGATCACCGGCAGCCCGAGCGAGCGCGCGGCCGCGTGCACATCGTCACCGGGCGCGAGGCGGAGATAGCGCGGCGTCGGCAGGCCCAGGCTCAGCCACACCTGCTTGCTGCGGATTTTGTCCATGGCCAGCGCGGTGCCGAGTACGCCCGAACCGGTGCAAGGCACGCCGAGTGCTTCGAGCAGGCCCTGCAGGACGCCGTCTTCGCCGCCGCCCTTGTTGCCGTGCAGGATATTGAATACGCGATCGAAGCCCTGCCCTTTCACCAGCGCTTCAACCAGTGCGGGAATGCCATCGACGGCGTGCGCATCCACGCCGCGTGCGCGCAGTGCATCGAGCACGTTACTGCCCGAGTTGAGCGACACCTCGCGCTCGGAGCTGGTGCCACCCATCAGCACCGCCACGCGGCCAAAGGCGCGGGCGTCGGTGATGCGCGACTGGCGGAAATCATTCATGCCGCGGTTCCTCCAAAACCATTGCTGACCAGTTCGTTGGGGATGTGGCCGATGTCACCGGCGCCCATGATCAGCAACAGGTCGCCGTCCTGGAGAATGTCGGCCAGTAGTGCCGGCAGGTCGGCCGCGCTGTTGACCACGACGGGGTCGATGCGGCCGCGCGCGCGGATGGCGCGCGCCAGCGACTTGGCATCGGCACCGGTGATCGGCGCTTCGCCGGCCGCGTACACCTCGGTCAGCACCACGGCATCGGCGCTCGACAGCACCGCTGCGAAATCATCAAACAAGTCGCGCGTGCGGCTGTAGCGGTGCGGCTGGAAGGCCACCACCAGGCGGCGCTCCGGCCAACCGCCGCGCGCGGCGTCGAACACGGCTTCGAGTTCGCGCGGATGGTGGCCGTAGTCATCCACGACCAGCGCCTTGCCGTTGCCGAAATCGAGCTCGCCCTTGACGTTGAAGCGACGACCGATGCCCTCGAAGCTTTCCAGTGCACGAGCAATCGCTGCGGGCCCGACGCCAAGCTGCCATCCGATCGCGGCGGCAGCGAGTGCGTTGAGCACGTTGTGGCGGCCCGGCAAGTTCAAGCGCACCGGCAGACCCTCGCCGTCCGGCAGGGTCAGCGTGAACAGCATGCAGCCGCCTTCCTGGCGCAGGTCGCTCGCACGCACATCGGCGTGCTCACCGAAGCCGTAGCTCATCACGTGGCGCGGCACCGCGGCGGCCAACAGCGCCACCTCCGGATCGTCCACGCACAACACCGCCAAGCCGTAGAACGGCAGGCGGTGCAGGAATTCGTCGAAGGCCGCCTTCACGCGATTGAAATCGCCACCGTAGTTTTCCAGGTGGTCGGCATCGATATTGGTCACCACGGCAATCAGCGGGTTCAGGCGCAGGAAGCTGCCGTCGCTTTCGTCTGCCTCGCCGACCAGCCACTCACCGGTACCCAGGCGCGCATTGGCACCAGCCGACAACAGCTGTCCACCGATCACGAAGGTCGGATCCAGGCCGCCTTCGGACAAGACGGCGGCGGTGAGCGAGGTGGTGGTGGTCTTGCCATGGGTG
>JBBRZU010000183.1:0-1897 GCA_038236425.1 Lysobacterales bacterium | reverse complement strand
GCACTTCCGCCGAGGCTCGCCGCCGCGTTTGCAGGCATCGGCGTCCTGGTCGCACTGCATTGGCTGACCTTCTATGGCGCGATCAAGTTGGCCAATGCCTCGGTCGCCGTCAGCTGCATCGCCCTGGCGCCGGTGTTCCTGGCGATGGTCGAGCCGGTGGTCGCGGGGCGACGCTTCGATCCGCGCGAACTCCTGCTTGGCGCACTGGTTGTCCCCGGCGTGGCACTGGTCGTCGGCGGTGTACCGGCAGGCATGCATCTGGGCATCGCGGTTGGCGTGACCTCGGCGCTTCTGGTCGCGGTGTTCGGCGCGTACAACAAGCGACTGGTCCGGCTCGCCGATCCGCTGACCGTCACCTTTCTCGAGTTGTGCGTGGGTGCAATTTTCCTCGGCCTGGTGACCCTGCTGCCGGGCATGCCCGGCACCGCGACATTCGCGCTGCCGGGAGCGCGCGATGCCCTGCTCCTGCTGCTGTTGGCGCTGGCCTGCACCCTGTTTCCATTCGTGCTGTCGCTGGTGGCGCTGCGCCACCTCAGCGCGTTCCAGGCACAGTTGGCAGTGAACCTCGAGCCCGTGTACGCGATCGTGCTCGCCGTGCTGCTACTGGGCGAACAGCGCGAGTTGGGGCTGGCGTTCTACGCCGGCGTGGCGATCATCCTGCTGGCGGTGTTCGTGCACCCCTGGCTTACTCGGTCGCGTCCAACGCGGCCCGTACCAACTCCGCCAGCCTGACCGGTCCGGACTGCCGGCGGTCGCGCTATCCTACGGACGTTGCCGTCGGGAGCGGCAACCCCTCCCCAAGACTGGATTTTGACCATGCCGTTCAAGCACGTGCTGCGTCGCCCCGCCCCTCAGGTCGTTGCCCTCGCCTTCGCCGTCCTCGCTGCGCTTTCCGTCTCCGGATGCAAGCCGACGGCACCGGCCGCGACTGCCGCAACTCCCGGGACCGCCGCGACTGCCGCTGTTGCCGCGCCGAGCGCGCAGGACGTCCAGTTCGCGGACTTGTCCAAGCGCTGGCTGGATGGATCGATGCGACTGAGCCCGGTGTCGGCAACCCAAGTGGGCGACCACCGCTTCGATGCCGAACTCGATGACTACAGCGCCGATGGGCGCGCACGCAGCCTGGCGTTTTCCAGGCAGATGCTTGCCGAGCTCGAAGCCATCGACCGCTCGAAACTGTCGCGCGAAAACCAGGTCGATGCCTCCACCCTGGCCAACCAGTTGCGCTACGACATCTGGGGCGCGGAAAAACTGCAGGCATGGGCCTGGGACCCGATGATCTACAACTCGCTTGCCGGTGGTGCCCTGTACGGCCTGATGGCGCGCGAATTTGCGCCCATGCCCGACCGGCTGCGCAGCGCCACATCGCGCATGGAAAAGATTCCCGACCTGCTCGACCAGATGCGCGGCAATCTCGACCTTGACCGGGTGCCGAAGATCCACGCCGAGACAGTAGCAAAGCAGAACAAGGGCCTGCTCAGCCTGGTGGACGACCTGATCGTTCCGCATGCGGGCGAACTGCAGGGTGCCGATCGCGAGCGCTTCGATGCCGCGGTGGCGACGCTGCGCCGCGCGGTGGGAGAGCACCAGCGCTGGCTGGATCGCACCCTGGTGCCTAACGCCAAGGGCGACTTCCGCATCGGCCAAGCACTGTACGACCAGAAACTGGCCTTCGCACTCGACTCGCCCATGACCCGCGCCGACATCCGCAGTCGCGCCGAGGCCGAACTGACGCGGGTGCGTGCGCAGATGTATGACGTCGCCCGTGGCGTGCTGACCGGCAAGCCGGGCGCGCCGGAAATGCCCGACTCACCCAGCCACGAGCAGCAACAGGCCGTGATCCAGGCCGCGCTGGAACTTGCCTATGCCGATCGCCCGGCGCGTGACAAGGTGGTGG
>JBBRZU010000182.1:0-2127 GCA_038236425.1 Lysobacterales bacterium | reverse complement strand
GCCTACAAGAAGGCACACGGGTTCGCCTGGGAAATCGCCGCCGATTATTCCAACCCGGTGGTGCGCTCCCTGAGCTTCGTGCTGACCGGATTCTGGAACCGGATCTACGACGGCGTGACCATGCACCACCTGGACAAGCTCAAGCAGGTCGCGCCGGGCAATGAAATCATCTACGTGCCCTGCCATCGCAGCCACATGGATTATCTGCTGCTGAGCTACCTGCTCTACCAGCACGGCATCGTGCCGCCGCACATCGCCGCCGGCGACAACCTCAACCTGCCGGTGATCGGCCCGGTGCTGCGTCGCGGCGGCGCTTTCTTCCTGCGCCGCAGCATCCGCGGCAATGCACTGTATGCGGCGGTGTTTTCCGAATACGTCGCGCAACTGGTCGGCGGCGGCTTTTCGCTGGAATATTTCATCGAGGGCGGGCGCTCGCGCACCGGCCGCCTGCTGCCGCCCAAGGGCGGGATGATCGCGATGACCCTGCGCGCCTTCCTGCGCGCGCCGCGCCGGTCGGTGGTGTTCCAGCCGGTGTATATCGGCTACGAGAAGCTGATCGAGGGCAAGAGCTACCTCGATGAACTCACCGGCCAGCCCAAGCCGAAGGAAACCATCTGGGCCCTGCTGCGCGGCATCGCCGAGATCCTGCGCTCGCACTACGGCAAGGTGACGGTGAATTTCGGCGAGCCGATCCGCATGGATGACGTGCTGGCCGAATGCGATCCGGACTGGCGCGCGCAGATGGCCGAGGAAAAGCCAACCTGGTTCAACGACGTGGTCGACGACCTCGCCCAGCGCATCCAGGTCAACATCAATCGCGCCGCCGACGTGAACCCGATCAACCTGCTGGCGATCGCGCTGCTGTCCACGCCCAAGCATGCGATGGCCGAATCCGACCTGCTGGCGCAGCTGGCACTGTCGAAAAAACTGCTGGCGTTGCTGCCGTATTCCGACCGGGTCACGGTCACCGAGCAGGATCCTGCCGAGATCATCGCCTACGGCGAGAAGCTGGGCGTGCTGGCGCGCCGCGCGCACCCACTCGGCGACGTGATCAGCCTGGAAGGCGAGATCGCGGTGTTGCAGAGCTACGCGCGCAACAACGTGCTGCACCTGTTCTCGGCCGCGGCCTGGGTCGCGCTGTGCTTCCAGAACAATCGCCGGCTCTCGCGCTCCGGCATGTTGCGGCTCGGGCGCACGATCTATCCGTTCATCCAGGAAGAATTGTTCCTGCCCTGGAGCGAGGACGCCTTCGTCGAGCGGCTTGATGCCACGGTGGACATGTTCATCGCCGAAGGCCTGCTGCACCCGGTCAACGACGAAGAGGGCGGCATCCTTTCGCGCGGCCCCGGGCAGACCGATGAAGTTTTCCGCCTGCGCGCCATCGCGCACAGCCTGCAACAGGCCTTCGAGCGCTACTTCATCGCCATCACCACGCTGGTGAAGAACGGCCCGGGCACGCTATCGGCCGGCGCGCTGGAAACGCTCTGCCACCTGGCCGCGCAACGGCTGTCGCTGCTGTATGCACCGGCTGCGCCGGAGTTCTTCGATAAAACACTGTTTCGCGGCTTCATCGGTAAGATGCGCGACCTCAAACTGGTCTGGACCACGCCGGAAGGCAAGCTGGATTTCGACGAGCGCCTGAATGCCTGGGAAAAAGACGCCAAGCTGGTGCTCAGCCGCGAGTTGCGCCACACCATCACCAAGACTGTCGGCGCCGCTGGTATTGCCGATGTCGCTACGCCGCCCGTGGCGAAGTGATTGCGGCCGACGCAGGCTGATTGCAGCGCGCCGCGGTCAGGCGTCGAGGTCGGGGATCAGCTGGTTTTCCATGTAGGCGACCATGTCCTTGATGCGCAGCTTGCGCTTCTTCAGTCGCTTGATCGCCAGTTGGTCCACGCCGGGGTCGGCAACCAGCCGGGCGATCGCAATGTCAAGGTCGCGGTGTTCCCGGCGCAGCTCCAGCAGCTGTTCGCCAAGCTTTGCCGGATCCTGCATCTCGCCCATGGCGCCAGCTTAACGCCGCATCGGCAGGCGCGACAGGGGTAAACTGCGCGACTGCATTTCGCTGGACGAATCCTGGATGTTTTTTCGCAACCTGACGCTGTTCCGCTTCAATCCCGCGCTGCG
>JBBRZU010000181.1:0-2199 GCA_038236425.1 Lysobacterales bacterium | reverse complement strand
TGATCCTCCCCCGGTTTCACGGACCACATGATTGGCGAGAAATCGCCGTCAGGATGTCCCCATGACCAATTCATCATCAATCCCGGCCGGTCAGAAGTCCCGTCGGAAGCACAGCAAGGAATTCAAGGAACAGGCGGTTGCCCTGGCTCGCAAGCCAGACGTCGGTTACCGGAAAGCGGCCCTGGATCTGGGAATCAGCGAATCGCTGTTGCGTAAGTGGGCAGACGTGTCGGACAGCGACGGCCGGGAGGCGTTCCGCGGCCACGGCGTACGGACCGAGCAGGACGCGAAGATCGCGGCGCTGGAACGAGAAGTCCGGATCCTGCGGGAAGAGCGTGATATTTTAAAAAAAGCGACGGAATTCTTCGTGAAGGAGCGGAAGTGAAGTACCGGTTCATGGAGGCGCACCGGCCGCTGTGGCGGCTGCGCACGATGTGCCGGATCCTGCGGGCATCAAAGTCGGGATACTTCGCGTGGCGCGATGAGCGAGAGTCGCCGCGTCGTTCGGCAGACCGGGCGCTGACCACGCGGATCGCGGCGATTCATCATGAGCGTCGTGAGGTCTATGGCAGCCCGCGCATCCATCGTGAATTGCGCCAGCAAGGCACCCGAGTTGGACGTAAGCGCGTCGAACGACTCATGCGCTCAGCTGGGATCCGGGTGACGCCGCGCCGTCGCTTCGTGGTGACGACCGATTCGAACCATGATCACCCGATCGCAGCGAATCTGCTGGCGCAGGACTTCACCGCCACGGCGCCGAATCAGAAATGGGTGACTGACATCACCTATATCCCGACCGGCGACGGGTGGCTCTACCTGGCCGCGATCATCGACCTGTTCAGCCGGCGGGTGGTCGGGTGGGCAATGGCGGCGACCATGGAGACCTCCCTGGTGCGCTCGGCCCTCGACATGGCCCTGGGCAATCGCTCGCCCGGGAATGATCTCATCCACCACAGCGACCGTGGCAGCCAGTATGCCAGCGAGGCCTATCGCAACGCCCTTCGCCAGCAGGGCATCACCGCCAGCATGAGCCGACGCGGCAACTGCTATGACAACGCCGTGATCGAGAGCTTCTGGCATTCACTGAAGGTCGAACTCGTCCACCGGCGTTCGTTCGCCACCAGGATCGAGGCCGAGCAGGAGATCTTCGAGTATATCGAAGTCTTCTACAACCGAGTCCGGCTCCACAGTTCGATTGGCTACCTGGCACCTGTGGCCTTCGAGGCGGCCCAGCAGCAGGTGGCCGCATGATCTCGCAGGCTGGCACCATGCTCCACCCCGCGGCAGCGCCGCGGAACGCACCAAGCACGACGCCCAACCTCGCGGCTGGGCGTCGTGGACTGCTCCGCAGTCTGGCCTCCGGCACGGCGCTTGGCCCCAGCACCACCTGGGTTCCTCCCTCCGACCGGCACTCGTTCAGCTTGACCAACGGCATCTCCGCCGCAAAGGTTCGTTCAGTTCTCTAAACCACCGGTCCGCCAAACCGGGGGAAGATCACAATCCACTTCTCTAACATGAGGCGCAGATCGTTGATCGTATACGGCTTCGCCAAATAGTCGTCCATGCCCGCGGCCAGGCAGCGCTCGCGGTCGCCAGCCATGGCGTGGGCGGTGACTGCAATGATCACCGCACGCGGATGCACATGCCCGGCGGTGACGCGCCGCATCAGCGCGGTCTCACGGGCTTCGCGTTCACGGAACAACCGGGTAGCCTCGATGCCATCGAGCTCCGGCATCTGGCAGTCCATCAGCACCAGGTCGAAAGTCTCGACCGCCAGGGTGTCGAGCGCCTCCGCTCCGCTGACCACTGCCACGCACTGCAACCCGAGGACCTCCAGGACGCGCATCGCGAGCAGGCGGTTGGTGTGGTTGTCCTCCACGATCAGCACGCGCTTGCCGGCAATGCCGGGCTCCGAGACCGACGGCGGCGGAATCAGCTGGCGCGCCGCGCTGTCGTCGAGCAGCTGCTGGATCGTCTGCTGCAGCAGACCACTGCGCAGCGGCTTCATCACCAGCTCATCAGCGCCGGAATAGGCCAGGACCTCATCCTTGCGCCGCAGGAAGACCGGGACCAGCAGCGCGATCGGCACCTGACGACCCTCGCGGCTGGCGCGCAGCACCCGGACCAGGTCGGCGGCCTCGCCGTCGGCCAGCTGCTGAGCACTCAACACCACGCCGATGCGGCCCGAACGCACGGCCT
>JBBRZU010000180.1:0-2200 GCA_038236425.1 Lysobacterales bacterium | reverse complement strand
CGCGGATCGCTGCGCCAGGTGACGCCGCCCGGCAGCGGGCGCAGGTTGCGCGCGACGATCAGTTGCGCGGCATCGGCTTGCATTGATGACACTGCCAGCCGCGCCGCGACCGCATGCTCGAGCGAGGCGATCACCCGCGGAGCTTTTTCCATGCGCAGCGCGCGCCGTGCCGGCACCGCCTTGCGCAGGCGCTCGCCGGCTTCCGATGGCGTGCCCGAGATCGGGCCGAGGGCTTCGATCAGCGCCAGCCGGGTGATCCGCGCGGGCACCGCCGCGGCGACCATGCTGGCGATCGCGCCGCCCATCGAATGGCCGAGCAACATCGCCTGCTGCCAGCCCAAGCTGTCGAGCACGTCGAGCACATCGTGGATCCAGTCCACGAACACATAGTCGTAGCCCGGTGCACGATGCGCACTGGCGCCGTGCCCGGGCAGGTCGAGCGCCACCAGGTCGAAGTCGGCCAACTCGTCCTGCAGCGGGATGAAACTGGCGGCGTTGTCGAGCCAGCCATGCAGTGCGAGCACCTTGGCGCCGTCCGGATTGCCGCTGCGCAGCGCGCACAGCGTGCCGCGTGCGCTATCGATGGCGATCTCGCGGCCACTGCCAACCACCGCAGGCGTGGAAGGCGTGCGCGCAGCGATTGCCGCACGCCACAACGCGCTGGCGGCATCGGCGTCGCGGCTGCTCATGCCAGCCACCCCGGTGCATGCCGGCGCGCCAGCGCCGCGAGGGCGCTGACATGCGCGGGAACGGCATTCAGGGCCGGGATGTAGCGCAATTCACCGCCACCAGCCTTGGCGAAGATCTCGGCGTTTTCGATCGCGATTTCCTCCAGGGTCTCCAGGCAATCGGCAGCGAAGCCCGGGCACAGCACATCCACCCGGCGCAGTCCCTCGGCGCCGAGCGCGGCCATGCGTTCCGAGGTCGCTGGCTGCAACCACTGTTCGCGGCCGAAGCGCGATTGATAACTCAGCTCCCATTCGCCATCGGCCAGGCCCAGTCGCGCCGCCAGCGCATGCGCGCCGGCCACGCACTGGCGGGCATACGGATCACCCTGCTTCACCATGCGCTCGGGCAGGCCATGGAAGCTCAGCAGCAGTTTGTCGCCGCGGCCATGCGCGGCCCAGTGTGCATGCACGCTGGCGACCAGGGCCTGCAGCCAGCCGTCGTCGTCGTGGTAGTCGGCGATGAACCGCTGCGCCGGCACCCGGCGCCAGCCGGAGAATTCCTCGGCAACCGCATCGAACACGCTGCCCGATGTGGACGCGGAATATTGCGGATACAGCGGCAGTACCAGCACCTGCTGCATCCCCTGCGCCTGCAACTGTTGCAGTACCGCCGGTACCGACGGATTGCCGTAGCGCATCGCCAGCGCGACCTCGAACTCGGGCAGCGCAACCTGCAGGGCATCGGCCAGCGCACGCGAATACACCATCAGCGGCGATCCGTCGGGCAGCCAGACGCGCGCGTACTTGCGTGCCACCGGGCCGGAACGCAGCGGCAGGATCACCCCGTGCAAGATCGGGCACCACAGCCAGCGGGTCAGCTCGACCACGCGGTAATCGTGCAGGAACTGGGCCAGGAAGCGACGGACCGCAGGTGCCGTGGCCGCGTCAGGCGTGCCAAGGTTCACCAGCAGCAGGACGGGGCGGGACGAGGGTGCGGCGCCGGGGGCATCGCGAAAGGGAGACGCCATGAGGGGAACTGTTCCGGTGGCAGGCCACTCAAATTATCATTACCCGCGTCTTCGGCGGCTTCACGTCGGATTCGATCCTGCTCCGCCCCCGTCTTTTCCGGAGATACGACATGCGCCGATTTGCCCCCCTGCTGCTCGCCCTGGGCCTGTTTGCCGCCGCCGCGCCGGCGCCCGCCGGCATCGTGGAGGATTCGCGCGCCAATGACGCCAGCCGAGTGCTCGGTGAGATCCTGCGCATCCCCGAAGATTCGGTGCCGTCCAACCTGTTGCAGGAAGCCCGCGCGATCGCCGTCATCCCGAATGTGGTCAAGGCCGGCTTCGTGGTCGGCGGCCGCCGCGGCCGCGGCTTGGTCGCGGTGCGCAGTCCTGACGGCACCTGGTCGCATCCCAGCTTCATCACCCTGACTGGCGGCTCGTTCGGCTTCCAGGCCGGCGTGCAGTCGGCCGACGTGATCCTGGTGTTCCGCACCGACCGCGGCGTGGATTCCATCGTCAATGGCAAGT
>JBBRZU010000179.1:0-2298 GCA_038236425.1 Lysobacterales bacterium | reverse complement strand
GTACTGCGGCCAGGCGGCCTTGATCTCGCCCATGGCATGCGCAAAGGCGGCGACATCGAGCGCCTGGCCACCTGGTTCATATGGCACGCCGAGGCCGCCGCCGACATCAATCGCCGAGACGGTGCCGATCTGCTCGGCCATGTCCACCAACTGCGCATACACCTGCGGCCAATGCGCGATTTCGGTGATGCCGCTGCCGACGTGCGCATGCAGCACAGTGATCCGGCAGCCCACCTCGTGCGCGGCAGCGAGGAAGCCGGGCAACATGTCCGCAGGCAAGCCGAACTTTGCGTCCTTGCCGCCGGTGCGCACTTTCTGGTGATGCCCGAGGCCATAGCCGGGATCAATCCGCAGCACCACTTCGCGACCCTTGAACAATTCCGGCCACTGGCGCAATGGCACCACGCTGTCCACAGTCACCCAGGTATCGCGCGACAGCGCGGCGGCATACTCGGCGCGCGGTGCAAAGCTGGGCGTAAACAGGATGCGCGTGGCATCCAGACCGGGCAGCACCGATGCGAGATGGTCGAGCTCCGCCAGGGACACGCACTCGAAACCGAAACCCTCGGCCTCCAGTGCGCGCAGCACGCCCGGATTGGCATTGGCCTTCAATGCATAAAAGCGCCGGTCCACCGCACCAATGGAAGCCAGTTCACGCGCGCGTTGGCGCACCGTCGGCAAGTGATAGACATAAGCGGGCGTATCGCCTGCGGCGGCAATCGCCAGCAGTGCATCGCGGCGGGAGCGCCACCACGGCTCGGTGCGTTGCACGACACCGCCGGCCTCGATCTGCCGCCAGCTCGGCCCGAACACCTCGGACTCGTCCACCGGCATGGCGCCGGAGTGGATCAGCAATTCGTGCAGGCGCGGCATCATGCCTTCGGCCACTGCCTCGTCCACCACGAAGGTGAGGTTGAGGTCGTTGGAGCTCTGCGAGATCAGGTGCACGCGTTCGCGACCGAATTCACTCCACACATCGGTGAGCTTGTGCAGCAGCGAACGCATGCCGCGGCCGACCAGGGTGACCGCGCTGCACGGCGTGATCACCTTGACCCGGCAGATTTCCGACAGGTCGGCGCACAGCGCATCGAGCACGTTGGAATTGACCAGGTTGTCCGATGGATCCAGCGACACGGTGACGTTGGCTTCCGATGAGCCGATCAGGTCAATGGACAGGCCGCGGCGCTTGAAGCGCTCGAACACATCGGCAAGGAAACCGACCTGCTGCCACATGCCGATGGTTTCCATCGACACCAGCACTATGCCGCGGCGAAAACTGATCGCCTTCACGCCAGGCAAAGTCACGGCGCGGTGGTCGATCACCGTACCCGGCATCTCCGGGTGCTCGGTGTCGCGGATCCAGATCGGCACCCGCGCCTCGCGGCAGGGATGAATGCAGCGCGGATGCAAGACTTTTGCGCCGGTCGAGGCGATTTCCTGCGCTTCCTCGTAGTCCAGGCGCGAGAGCAGGCGTGCATCCGGAACCAGGCGCGGATTGGCGGTGAACATGCCCGGCACGTCGGTCCAGATCTCCACGCGGCGCGCGCGCAACAGCGCGCCGAAATACGCCGCCGAAGTATCCGAGCCACCGCGCCCGAGGATCGCCGTGCCGCCATCGGCGTGGCGTGCAATAAAGCCCTGGGTAATGCGCAGCGCGGGCCCGGATGCCAGCGCGTCTAGCATCGCCGGATCGCGTGCGAAGTCGCAGGACACCGACAGTCGCTGCGACCAGTCGTTCTGGTTGGGCAAGGCGCGCGCGTGCAGCCAGTCGCGCGCATCGAGCCAGCCGACATCCATGCCCTGCGCCGCCAGGTAGGCGACACCGAGCGTGGACGAAAGCAACTCGCCCTGCGCCAGCACCTCGGCCGACCAGGCCAGCGGATCGGCACGTCGGCGGGCATCGCTCGCCAATGCGGCCAATGCAGCCAGGCGCGCGTCGATGGTTGCGCGCGCAATGCCCAGCTCATCGCAGAACTCAAGATGGCGGGTACTGATCGCGCTGGTATCGATCGGGTCATCGGGTCCGGCATCGGCAATCGCCTGCAGGGCATTGGTGATTCCCGACAACGCCGAGACCACCACCATTACCCTGGCTCCGTCACCATCACCGCCGCGGTCAATGGCACCATTGCCGCCACCATCACCGCCGCAGTCACTGGCACCACTGCCGCCACCATCACCATCACCGTCACCGGCGGCGCGCTCACGCATCAGCCGCCCGATGATGTCCCAGCGATGCCGGCGCGACACGCTGGTCCCGCCAAACTTGAGCACGATCCAGTCGTCGGCGCGGGCAGG
>JBBRZU010000178.1:0-2392 GCA_038236425.1 Lysobacterales bacterium | reverse complement strand
GTCTGCGTATCGGACTGGCAACGACTGCTGCTCGATCGCATGTTGGACCGCCTGTCACTGCGCGATCGCGTGGCGACGCGGACCATCTACAACCCGATCGACGACACTCTCGTGCCCGACGACACGCCGGTCGACCGCGACAAGCTGGTGTTTTTCTCGGCCCAGAATCGCGGCCTGATGTATGCGCTGGATGCCTTCCGCGAGCTGCGGCGGCGCATGCCGGAGTTGCGCCTGGTGCTCGGCAATCCCGGTTACAAGGTGCGCAAGACCGGGGAATTCGACGGCGTGACCAACCTCGGCCCGCAGCCGCAATGGCGCATCCATGCCGAAGTCCGCTCCGCGTTATGCACCTTCTTCCCGAATTTCGTGCTGCCGGAAACCTTTGGCCTGGTGTTTGCCGAATCCATGGCGATGGGCACCCCGTTGTTGACCCACGACGCAGGCGCAGCGACAGAAGTGATCGGCGACTGCGAACAGGTCAGGCCGACCGCCGGTCGCCAGCGCGCCTACGAGCGCGCCATGCGCGGCGTACCCGCGCGACTCCGCAGCGGGCCGTCGCGGATGGCCGCGAGCCTCGGGATGTTCGACGATTATTGCGAACGCATTCGCGCGTGGCGCGACGGCGCCAGGCCGCAGACCGCCCCGGACCCGCGTTTCGGACTTTCACGGGTGGCTGATCAGTGGCGCTCCATGCTGGCGAGCACCTGATATGTCATTCCTGCGCATTTTCACCTACCACAACATCGGCACGCCGCCACCCGGCGCGAGTGCGCTGCAGCTTTATGTGTCGATCGAGAATTTCGATCGCCAGTGCTGGTTGCTGCGCCGGCTCGGGATCCGGGGCGTCGGGATCGGCGAAGGGATGGCGGCACTGGGCACCGGTCAATCGGAAAAACTGGTCGTCCTGAGCTTCGACGATGGTTACCTCGACAACCTCGTCCACGCCGCGCCAATCCTGCGCCAGTACGGGTTCCAGGCCACCTGCTACGTCGTCTCGGGATCAATCGGCGGCCACAACAGCTGGGACGCCGAGGTGCTGGGTGTCACCAAGCCGGTGATGGATGCAACGGCGATCGGCCGGTGGCTGGAAGCCGGCAACGAGATCGGCTCGCACACGGTCACCCATCCGCGACTGGACCAGCTCGACATCGACTGGGCCAGGTTCGAGATCACCGAGAGCCGACGCCAACTCGAGCGCGTCACCGGCTCGCCGGTCAAGCACTTCTGCTACCCATTTGGCGATTACGACGCGCGCAGCCTGGCGCTGGTCCGCGAGGCCGGCTACGCAACGGCGGTGACGACGCGGCGTGGTCCCGCGGTGGCCACCAGCGATCCGTTGCAGTTGCCGCGGATTTCGATCAATCGCAAGCGCGGACTGCTCAAGTACGGACTGCACGCGGCCACCCGCTATGCCTGGCTGCGCAGAGCCTGAGCGCCTGAACGGGGCCGGTTCCTTCACAAGCTGAACGGGGCCGGTTCCTTCACATGCGCAGCCTTGACCACGATCGGAGACCCTGCCGACGCCTGCGCATGTGAAGGAACCGGCCCCGTTCAGGCATGCATCGCGGCAGTGGGTTGCACGCGACGCGCCATCAGGGCGACATCGGTGACGCAGGTGGCGATTGCCTGCAGGAACGGGATGCCATTGCGCAGCAGCAAGCCGGCGCCATTTGCCCGCAGCTCGGCGGCAGTTTCATCGAGCAACGCGCGATAACGCGGCCAACCGGCCTCGTCTTCGCCATATGCAGACCACAGCGCCTGCCAGCGACGTGCCAGCCGCAACAGGATCTGGTTCAGCACGCCCAGTTGCGGACCCGGTTCGGCCTCGCCGAGCAGGAAGATGATGTGCTCGCGCATCTCCCAGGGCGTCATCACGATCGGCGCATTGACCGATTCGTAGTCGAGCGACGGGACCACGCCGGCGCGCGGCGACACCTGTCGCGCCTGCCAGCCCGGCATGTCGCGGCCAGCCGGACGCGCCGCGCCAACATGCGACCAGAATCCGTCGCCGCCGACCGTGTCGGCCACCAGGTGGATGCGCGGCCGCGAGGCATCGTTGACCACGCGGTGCTGGCGCCAGGTGTCGAAGATCCAGCACTCCCCGGCCGCCATGTTGATCTGCGCATCGCCGCAGTAAAAACGCACCGTCGGCTGGGTCACGATCGGCACGTGCACGCGTACGCGCTCGCGCCAGTAATAGTTGATGTCCACATGCAGCTTGACCTCGGCTTGCCCGGACAGGCGCATCAGTCGGGTCCGGCCCCAGGTGGCACCGACCGCGTCGAGCACCTGCATCAGGTACGGGCAACGCAGCAGGTGCGGCGTCGGCCGCATCGCGCCATAGACGCGGTCGCTTTCCGGATCGCCGCCGGTGGTGATCAGGGTGAGCGCG
>JBBRZU010000177.1:0-2408 GCA_038236425.1 Lysobacterales bacterium | reverse complement strand
GTTCGACCACCCCGATACCCCGGAGCACTCCGGCGACGTGAAGTACCACATGGGCTTTTCCGCCGACGTGGCCACGCCCGGCGGGCCCGTGCACCTGGCGCTCGCCTTCAATCCTTCGCACCTGGAAATCGTCGACCCGGTGGTCGCAGGCTCCGTGCGTGCGCGCCAGATGCGCCGCCAGGACGTAAGCCACAAGCAGGTCATGCCTGTGCTCATCCATGGCGACGCCGCCTTCGCCGGCCAGGGCGTGGTGATGGAGCTGTTCCAGATGTCGCAGGCGCGCGGCTTCGCCGTGGGCGGCACCGTGCATGTCGTGGTCAACAACCAGGTCGGCTTCACCATCAGCCGGCCGGATGACGCGCGCTCCACGCTGTATTGCACCGACCCGGCGAAGATCGTCGGCGCACCGGTGCTGCATGTGAATGGCGATGATCCGGAAGCAGTGGTGTTCTGCGCGCAGCTGGCCTTCGATTTCCGCCAGGCCTTCGGACGCGACGTGGTGATCGATCTGGTCTGCTACCGTCGCCACGGCCACAACGAAGCCGACGAGCCGGCAGCGACCCAGCCGCTGATGTACCAGAACATCCGCGCGCGCAAGACCACGCGCGAGCTGTATGCCGATGCCTTGCAGGTGCAGGGATTGATCGCTGCAGATACCGCAGCGACGCTGTCCGACAGCTACCGCAACAAGCTCGACCGCAAGGAAGTCACCACCGAGCTCGCCACCGGCCTGACCGATCCCTATGCCGTGGACTGGAAGCCCTGGCTGCAGGGCAAGCTGTCGGACGTGGTGAAGACCGGCATCGCGCGTTTCTCGCTGGATGCACTGGCCAAGCAGATCAATACCCTGCCCGCGGGGCTGGTGCTGCATCCACGCGTCGCCAAGATCCATGACGACCGGCGCAAGATGGCCGCCGCCGACCTGCCGATGGACTGGGGCTTCGCCGAAAACCTGGCCTACGCAACCCTGCTGACCGAAGGCTACCGCCTGCGCATGGTCGGCCAGGACTCGGGCCGCGGAACCTTCTTCCATCGCCACGCCATCCTGCACGACCAGGCGACAGATACCACCTACATGCCGCTGCAGCAGCTGGTGAAGAATCCGGAACATGCGCTGATCATCGACTCGCTGCTGTCGGAAGAAGCGGTGATGGCGTTCGAGTATGGTTACTCCACGGCCGAGCCAATGACGCTGAACATCTGGGAAGGCCAGTTCGGCGATTTTGCCAACGGCGCCCAGGTGGTGATCGACCAGTTCATCAGTTCGGGCGAATCGAAGTGGGACCGCCTGTGTGGCCTGGTGCTGTTCCTGCCGCACGGCTACGAAGGCCAGGGCCCGGAACACAGCTCGGCGCGCCTTGAGCGCTTCCTGCAGCTGTGCGCACTCAACAACATGCAGGTCTGCACCCCGACCACGCCGGCGCAGATGTATCACATGCTCCGCCGCCAGATGCTGCGTGCCACGCGCAAGCCCTTGATCGTGATGACGCCGAAGTCGCTGCTGCGCAACAAGGCATCGGTGTCGTCCATGGACGAACTGGCCAGCGGCGGCTTCCAGGATCTGATCCCGGACAGCCGCTGCAAGTCGCCCACCAGCGCGACGCGCGTGGTCATCTGCGGTGGCAAGGTCTACTACGACCTGGTCGAGGCCGCCGAGGCACAGGGCGGGCTGGCCGATGTCGCCATCGTGCGCGTCGAACAGCTCTATCCGTTCCCGCGCGCCGCGCTCGCCACCGAACTGCAGCGCTTCGCCAACGCACGCGAAGTGATGTGGTGCCAGGAAGAACCGATGAACCAGGGCGCCTGGTACCAGATCCATCACCACCTGCGCGCCTGCCTGCAGCCGGGCCAGGTGCTCGACTACACCGGCCGCGCCCGCTCCGCGGCGCCGGCCTGCGGGCACCTTGCGACCCACGTCGTCGAGCAGGCCAAGCTGATCGCCGATGCCCTGGTGAATCCGGCCGACGGTGATCACGTCACCGAATGAAGCACCGAACAAATCGCCGGACACGTCACCGAATCAACTGATCACCCACCAGGGCAATCCCATGAGCATTGAAGTCAAAGTTCCCGTCCTCCCCGAGTCCGTTGCCGACGCGACCATCGCCACCTGGCACAAGAAGGTTGGCGACAGCGTGCGCCGCGACGAGAACCTGCTGGACCTGGAAACCGACAAGGTCGTGCTTGAAGTCCCCTCGCCGGTCGATGGCACGATCAAGGAACTCAAGTTCAAGGAAGGCGACACCGTCACCAGCTCGCAGGTCCTCGCCATCATCGAAGAAGGAATTGTGGGAGCGGCGTCAGCCGCGACTCCCCAAACTGCGGCACCTACAGTCGCGGCCGAACCCCCTCCCCCAACAGCGGGGCTGGCGATAGCCGCTGAAGCCGCGCCCACCCGTGCACGCACT
>JBBRZU010000176.1:0-2461 GCA_038236425.1 Lysobacterales bacterium | reverse complement strand
CAGGAAGCGGGAGAACTGCGTGATGCGCTCGCGATCGACCTGCGCGAGCCAGTTGCGGAGTTCCTGCACGAGGGTCTTGGATACATGGGCCATGCCTGAAGGGTAACGCCTCACCGCGACATGGTGGCAATCCGGCCGGTTCGGATAGGCTGTACATCCAAGGAGGCCCCATGCCCGACATCCTCATCCTGTATTACAGCCGCGGCGGCTCGGTCGCACAGTTGGCGCGCCAAGTGGCGCGCGGCGTCGAGGAAGGCGGCTGTGGCGCGCGCTTGCGCACCGTGCCGGCAGTGGCTGCGGTCACCCAGGTGGCGGCTGCAGCCGTTCCGGATGAGGGCGCGCCATACGTGGATCACCGCGACCTGGCTGAGTGCGCGGGCCTGATCCTCGGCAGCCCGACCCGTTTTGGCAACATGGCGGCGCCGTTGAAGCACTTCCTCGATGGCACGGGCGCGGAATGGGTCAGCGGCACACTGGTCGGGAAACCTGCCGCCTGCTTCACCTCCACCGGCACCCAGCATGGCGGGCAAGAAAGCACGTTGCTGACGATGATGCTGCCCCTGCTCCACCACGGCGCGCTGCTGGTCGGCATCCCTTTCACCGAGCCGGGATTGCACACCACCCGCAGCGGGGGTACGCCTTATGGCGCAAGCCATGTCGCTGGAGATGACGACAATCTGCCCCTGACCGAGGACGAAAAGCTGTTGGCCCGCGCCCTGGGGCGTCGGGTGGCGATGATTGCCCGAAGGCTCGGCCCGTGACGCCCGCTCGCGCTGGCGCGCTTGCCGCCCTCGCCGCCCTGATCGGCGTCCAGTGGCTATGGCAACGGCCAGCGCTCACTGCCGCGGTCTTTTCACTTCCCTTGCTGCTGGTCGCGTTGCGCCTGGCATCCAAGCGGCCCAACAGCTGGTTCTGGGCCGGCCTGGCCTCGCTGCCTTACTTCTGCCACGGCATTGTCGAGGCCTGGGCCATGCCCGGGGTTCGCATACCGGCAGTGGCTGAAGCCCTGCTTGCCTTCGCGCTTGCCATGCTGGTCAGTTGGGATGGCATGCGCGCGCGCTTCGCTGCGAAGGCCGCTGCAAAGGCGGCGGCCGCCGGCGAATCCGGCTCGGGCCCGACTGGATAGCCGCGCGAACGTATAATTGCGGCTGAATCAGGGAGGCGGCCGTGGCCATGGAAGAACTGCTGATCGTCACCACCGGCGGCACCATCGACAAGGTCTACTTCGACGACAAGTCGGACTACCAGGTCGGGGAGCCGCAGATCGGCCGGATCCTGCAGGAACTCGGCGTCGCATTCCGCTTCAGCGTCATCCCCATCCTGCGCAAGGACAGCCTGCATATCGATGCGGCTGATCGCGAGTTGCTGCGCGCAACGATCTCGGCCCAGCGCACGCAGCATGTCCTGGTCACCCATGGCACCGATACGATGGTCGAGACAGCCGCAGTACTCGCCGGAATCGAAGGCAAGACCATTGTCATCACCGGGGCCTTGAATCCGGCCGGGTTCCGCGGCTCCGATGCCGAGTTCAATGTCGGAACGGCGGTGGGTGCCGTGCAGTCGCTGCCGCCAGGCGTGTACATCGCGATGAACGGGCGGGTCTGGGATCCGCGCAAGGTGCGCAAGAACGTCGCGGCCAACCGCTTCGAGGCCAACGGCTAGCGATCACCGGGACATGGATCTGCAGCGATCGCGCCCGCAGGACCGCCTGTCCCAATAGAAAACGCCCGGCATTGCCGGGCGTTTTTCGTTTCGCTGCAGGGTCTCCGGCTGGGCCGGAGTGCTCCTGCGATCAATACGTGCCTGTGACGTTAAGGAACCAGCCCTTGTGGTCATAGTCCAGCACGGCGAGGTCATCGCTGAAGCTGGTGAAGTTGTAGCCCAGGCCGACCCGGAAGTTCTCGCTGACGTGGCGATCCACGCCCACCAGCCAACCGCTGCGGCTGCTGTCGTTCTGGTTGACCTTCAGCCAGCGGTGCTCGAGCAGGGCATCCCACTTCCAGGCCAGGTCGTAACGCGCCTGGATGGCGTAGAAGTCGGCCGTCGAGTTGAACCACTCACCTTCGCCACGGGCCAGGCGGGCTTCGCCCTTGCGGTAGGCGACCTTGCCGGCCATCTCGAACTTGGTGTTGAGCCGCCAGATGCCCTCGAGCGACAGGATGTTCGACCGCTGGTCGTACTCGCTGAGCGAATCCTGTCCGAAGCTGGCCAGGTCATACAGGTAGGTGTACTTGCCCAGCACCTGCAGCCTGTCGTTGGCCACCGGGCGATAGGCGAAGCCGAGGTTGCCCTCGTAGAACTTGGCGCTCAGGGTCGGATCGTTCATGTCCGTGGTCTTGCTCCAGTTCAACCGGCCGGCAATACGCCAGTCCGGATTGACCTTGAACAGGATGCGATTGGTGCCGACCCACTGGGTGCGGTCCACATCGCCGGAATCACGACGGTACTCGAGCTTGCTGTT
>JBBRZU010000175.1:0-2566 GCA_038236425.1 Lysobacterales bacterium | reverse complement strand
CGCTGCTTGGGCACCTCGACCTTGCGCTTGCCGGACAGATAGTCGCCGGTGAGCGAGCGCGGGGCCTTGAGGATGTCGGCCAACTGGCCTTGGGCGATGATCTCGCCGCCGTGCACGCCAGCGCCTGGGCCAATGTCCACGATGTGGTCGGCCATGCGGATGGCATCCTCGTCGTGCTCGACGACGATCACCGTATTGCCCATGTCGCGCAGGCGGGTGAGGGTGCCGAGCAGGCGCTCGTTGTCGCGCTGATGCAAGCCGATGGACGGCTCGTCGAGCACGTACATCACGCCGACCAGGCCGGCGCCAATTTGCGATGCCAGGCGGATGCGCTGCGCTTCGCCACCTGACAAAGTATCGGCCTTGCGGTCGAGGGTCAGGTAATCGAGGCCCACATCCACCAGGAAGCGCAGGCGCTCGCGGATTTCCTTGACGATCTTGGTCGCGACTTCACCACGCCAGCCGGACAATTCCATCGTCGCGAAAAATGCCAGCGACTCGTCCACCGGCAACTGCGTCAAGGCAGTCAGCGGTCGATCGGCGACGAAGACATTGCGCGCGGAACGATTCAGTCGCGCGCCACCGCATTCGGGGCAGGCGCGCATGCTGATGAACTTCGACAGCTCTTCCTTCACCGCCTGCGATTCGGTTTCCTTGTAGCGCCGCTCCAGGTTCGGGACGATGCCTTCGAAGCGGTGCTTGCGCTGGGTGCGTCCGCCCGATTCGGTGAGGTAGGTGAAGCTGATGATGTCGGTGCCACTGCCGTTGAGGACGGCGTTCTGGACTTTGTCGGACAGCTCGCTCCAGGCGGTGTCTGCGCTGAATCCGTAGTGCTTGGCCAGCGAGGCAATCAGCTGGAAGTAGTAGGCATTGCGACGATCCCAGCCGCGCACCGCGCCGGCGGCGAGGCTGAGCTCCGGGTGCACGACGATGCGTGCCGGATCAAAGAACTGCGCCACGCCCAGGCCATCGCAGGACGGGCAGGCGCCCATCGGCGAATTGAACGAGAACAGGCGCGGCTCGAGCTCGGGCAGCGAGTAGTCGCAGACCGGGCAACTGAACTTGGACGAAAACAGCAGCGGCGCGGCCTGCTCGTCATCCATGGACAGGACCGAAGCGATGCCGTCGCCGAGCTTGAGTGCGGTTTCGAAACTCTCCGCAAGGCGCTGCTTGATCTCGCCGCGCGGCTTGAATCGGTCGATCACCGCTTCGATGGTGTGCTTCTGGCGCAGCGTCAATGCGGGCACGTCGCTGATGTCATGCAACACGCCATTGACCCGAACGCGCACGAAGCCCTGGGCGCGTAGTTGTTCGAATACCTGCACATGCTCGCCTTTGCGCTCGCGCACGACCGGAGCAAGCAACATCAGCCGCGTGTCCTCTGGCTGAGACAGCACCTGATCGACCATCTGGCTGACGGTTTGGGCTTCGAGCGGGAAGTGGTGGTCCGGGCAACGCGGCGTGCCCACCCGCGCATACAGCAGGCGCAGGTAGTCATAGACCTCGGTGATGGTACCGACGGTCGAACGCGGATTGTGCGAGGTGGACTTCTGTTCGATCGAGATGGCCGGCGACAGGCCCTCGATATGGTCCACGTCGGGCTTTTCCATCACCGACAGGAATTGCCGCGCATAGGCGGACAGGGATTCAACGTAGCGGCGCTGGCCCTCGGCGTAGATGGTGTCGAAGGCGAGCGAGCTCTTGCCCGAGCCGGACAGACCCGTGATCACGATCAACCGGTTCCGGGGCAGGTCCAGGTCGATGTTCTTCAGGTTGTGGGTGCGGGCGCCGCGGATCCGGATCTGTTCCATCTGTCGCGTGGGGGTCCTGCGGTAGGGGGGAACAGTGCAGTTTAGCAGGGCGGTCAAGGCCCGCCGGGGGTGCTGCCACTACGGCTGTCAGGCTCTCTATTTGAGGACCGGCTCGATGCCTTTCAACGGGGCGCTGAGCTCCACGACGGATTCGGCCCAGTCGGCGTTCCACGGCAGTTTGAGGACGCCGCTGGCGTCGGTGGCGAAACTGGCGCGCTTGCCCCCGGGATGGACCAGGGTGAGCGACTGCCGGCCCGGTGCATCAAAACGCAGGCTGAAGGACCGGACCTTGGGCGCGAGGAAACGCATCATCCCGGCCATCTGCGCGATGCCGCGTTCCATCACCGGGGCGCATTCGGCCAACCGGCCATAGCGCATCCGCGTGCCGGGCGGCGTGCGTGGGGTGAAGGCCAGGCCCAGGGAGACCCGGTCCTTGGGCAGGTTTACCTGCAGGACTGCGCCCGCATCCACCCAGTCCTGGCGGATCGGGAGCTCGACCTTGCCGTCGGGCTGGACCGGCAGGGGCGTCACGACGCCCGCAGCCAGCACTCGAAGCTGCAGGTCGGCCGGCAGGGCGGCGCCCGCGGTCTTGCTGCGGACCAGGAAGGCATAGCTGAACACGTGCCCGGGATCGACGGCGGCCAGGCCCATGGGCATCTTGGCGATGTCCTTGTAGGGGACGTCGCGCCAGTCGGCGCGGGCGGTGGCGACTCCGGCCAGACCCGGCAGGAGGAGCAAAAGGGCGAGAGGGAAGG
>JBBRZU010000174.1:0-2637 GCA_038236425.1 Lysobacterales bacterium | reverse complement strand
TGTCAAACGGCGTCCAAAAGGGACCCCCGATCGGCGTCCAACAGGGACCCCCTTGGCGGAAGGTGTAGATCGATCGAGCGGTGCGCTTTTCGCCCTGCTTGCGGCGTAGGGAGGGCGTAGCCCGACCGGAGGCGCAAGCAGGGCGAAGCGTCGTTCCGGAAGGTCTGTGCAGGCGGGTCAGCTGCGGTTTTTGAACCGCCAGCTGTCGTTGCCGGTCTCGACGATGTCGCAGTGATGGGTGATGCGATCGAGGAGCGCAGTAGTCATCTTGGGATCGCCAAAGACGGTGGGCCACTCCCCGAACGCGAGGTTGGTGGTGATGATCACCGAGGTGCGTTCGTAGAGCTTGCTGACGAGGTGGAACAGCAGTTGACCGCCTGAGCGGGCGAACGGCAGATAGCCAAGCTCGTCGAGCACGACGAGTTCCAGACGGCTGAGCTGGGCGGCAAGTGCGCCAGCCCTGCCGATGCGGGTCTCTTCCTCGAGCCGGGTGACCAGGTCGACGGTGTTGAAGTAGCGGCCGCGGGCGCCGGCGCGCACCACGCTGGCGGTAATGGCAATAGCCAGATGGGTCTTGCCCGTGCCGGTGCCGCCGACCAGCACGATGTTGCGCTGCCCCGGCAGGAACGATCCTGCCTGCAGCGAGCGGACCAGCCCTTCGTTGATCGGCGTGCCGTCGAACACGAACGCGTCGATGTCCTTCACCACTGGCAACTTGGCAGCGGTCATCCGATAGCGGATCGATGCGGCATGGCGGTGGGCGGCTTCAGCACGCAGCAGATCGGTCAGGATCTCCATGGCAGAGCGTTGACGCTGCACGCCGGCGGTGACCGCATTGTCGAACGCACCGGCCATGCCCTTGAGGCCCAGCCCGCGCATGGCATCGATCATCTCATGCCGCTGCATCGAGGCCTCGCAGCTGGTCGTAGCGGGTGCAGTCGGCGATCGGTGGATGCGTCAGGGCAAGGTTCTGTGGCGTGACGATCGTGAGCGGCCGGGGTGGCTCGCGCCGCCGCGACAATATGTTGAGGATCACTTCGTCGCTGGCAGCGCCCGCCTCCAGCGCCTCACGGATCGCGTCTTCCACGACCTCCAGGCCATCGGTCAGCACCGCTGCCAGCACGCGCACGAAGCGCCGATCGGCTTCGTCTCCGCTGCCTAGCTTGCGGCGCAGCCGGCTGAGTGCGGGCGGCAAATCCCAACCCTGGAACGGGATCCCGTTGCGCAGGGCACCGGGCTTCCTGGCGAGCACAGGCAGGTAATGCCACGGGTCGAGGATCATCCGGTCCCGCCCGAAGAAGCGGCGATGCTCGGCAACGACCTCGTCGCCCAAGCGGACGACGATCCGGTCGGCATAGGCGCGGACCTGGACGGCGCAACGCACGGCCCTGGCCATCACGGAGTATCGGTTGCGGTCGAAGCTGATCAGGCAGGTGCCGGTCACCGCATGCTGGGTCTCGTGGAAGCCGTCGAACGGCGCCAGCATCGGCTGCAGCGCAGGCCGCTCCACCTCCAGGGCTTCAGCGACGGTCATCTCCTTCTGCTCGGGATGCTTATGCATCGCTGCCCAGCGGCGACACTCGGCTTCCAGCCAGCCGTTCAGCTCCTCGAGGCTGGCGAACCGCAGCCGGGGCTGGAAGAAGCGACCGCGGATCGTCTGGACCTGGTTCTCGACCTGACCCTTCTCCCAGCCCGCTGCCGGCGAACAGGCGGTCGGCTCGACCATGTAGTGATCGGCCATGATCAGGAACCGGCGGTTGAAGATGCGCTCCTTACCGGTGAACACCGTCGTCACCGCGGTCTTCATGTTGTCGTAGATCCCGCGCAGCGGCACCCCGCCAAAGAACGCGAAGGCGCACGCATGCGCGTCGAACAACATCTCCTGGGTCTCGCGCGGATAGGCCCTGACATACACCGCCCGCGATGCACATAACCGCACGTGGGCGACCTTGATCCGCATCGGCTTGCCGGCGATCTCGACATCCTCGTGGCTCCAGTCGAACTGGTAGGCCTCGCCCGGCCTGAACATCAGCGGGATGAACGCCGGCACGTCGCCGCCAGGATCCTTGCGCCGTGCGCTGGCCCAGCGCGTGGCGTAACGCCGGACCGCGTCGTAGGAGCCCTCGAACCCTTCGCGCTTCAGCAGATCGTGGATCCGCGTCATCCGCAGCCGATCGCGTCGCGCCCGCGCCTCGTTCTCGAGCAGCAGCGCGTCCAGCCGCTCCTGATACGGCCCGATCCGCGGCAGTGGCTGCACCGCTCGATGATAGTCAAACGCGCCCTCCGCCGCACGGATCGCCTTGCGAACCACCTTGCGCGACAGCCGCAGATCCCGCGCAATCGCCTTGATCGGCTTGCCCCCGGCGTGCTCGCGCCGGATCCGAACCACAGTCTCCACCACCAACATCCCGATCTCGCCGCCTGAAAATCCAGACCGCTGTCTAAACCATCGAAATGAGGGGTCCCTTTTGAACGCCGATCACCCCGCTAACGGGGTCCCTTTTGCACGCCGATCCACAGATTGGCGGCGGTACGCAGCCTGCGGCATGCACGTCAGCAGCTATCGGGCTTCCTCCTGCGGCATGGTCATCATTATCATCGACCCGCGTGGACCCAGATGCATCGGCGTTGGCTCTC
>JBBRZU010000173.1:0-2664 GCA_038236425.1 Lysobacterales bacterium | reverse complement strand
TCTGCTGCATCCGTTGCATCTCAAACGACCTGTTCAATCAACCCTGTTCCATTCAAATCAAGTAGACGACGAGGAAAAATCATGGATCTGCATCAGTTCATCGCTCTCATTCAGGCCAACACCGCCATCGGCATCGGCCTCATGATCGGCCTCGGCGCGCTCGGCGCCTGCGTTGGCATCGGCATCATGGGCTCGAAGTTCCTGGAAGCAGCCGCGCGCCAGCCGGAGCTGGTTCCGATGCTGCAGGGCCGCATGTTCCTGCTGGTCGGCCTGATCGACGCCTCGTTCATCATCGGTCTTGCCATGGCGATGTACTTCGCGATCGCCAACCCGCTGCTGTCCAAGCTGGTCGAAGTCGCCGCAGGCGGCTGAGCAACACACACCTGGCGCCCGCTTGCGTGGGCGTCGCTCCAACCGGTGCGCGCGTGCATACCGGCAAGCAATCCGAGGAAATGGGTATGGATATCGGCATGACGTTGTTTGGCCAGGCGCTGTCTTTTGCGCTCCTGATCGCCTTCACTGTCAAGTTCATCTGGCCGCCGCTCACCGGCGCCATCGAGCAGCGCCAGCAGAAGATCGCCGAAGGCCTTGCTGCTGCTGACCGCAGCAAGAAGGACCTGGCCCAGGCCGAGGAGAGGGTCAACGAGGTGTTGCGCGAGGCGCGCACGAAGGCCTCCGAGATCATCACCCAGGCCGAGACCCGCCGTGCGCAGATCATCGACCAGGCCAAGGTCGAGGCGATCGAGGAGGGCAACCGGCAGAAGACCGCCGCGCTTGCCGAGATCGATGCCTCTGCCAGTCGCGCCCGCGAGGACCTGCGCAAGCAAGTGTCCGCGTTAGCAGTTGCCGGCGCCGAGAAGCTGATCCGCCGCGAGATCGACGGCAACGTGCACCGCGCCCTGCTCGACGAGCTGGCCGCGGAAATTTGATCACCGGAAGGCTGCGTCCATGAGCGAATCCATCACCCTGGCACGTCCCTACGCCCGCGCGGTCTTTGCGATCGCGCGCGAGCGCAGTCGCTTGCCGCAGTGGTCGTCGATGCTGGGCTTTGCCGCGCAAGCGGTCGCCGAGCCATCGGTACAGGCGTTGCTGGGCGACCCGCGCCTGGATGCGCAGGTACTCGCTGGCGTGCTCGCGCCCACCGGCGAGGCGGATGCCGACTTCACGCAGTTCCTCGCCGTGCTGGCCGACAATGGTCGCCTGGCGCTGCTGCCCGAGATCTCCGGCCTGTACGACGCGCAGCGCGCCGAGGACGAGAAGGTGGTCAAGGCCACCGTCACCTCGGCCACCGTGCTCGATGCCGCTGAGATGGACAAGTTGCGCGCCGCACTGAGCAAGCGCTTCGGCCGCGACGTCGAACTGACCGCCGCGGTGGATGCGGCGCTGATCGGCGGCGCGGTGATCGATGCCGGCAACGTCGTGATCGATGGCTCGCTGCGCACCAAGCTGGCCCGCCTCGGCGCGGCCCTGGCCAACTGACCGGCCGACCATTCGAATCCAGATTTAAAACATTGCTTTAGAACCCACGTGCCGGCACCTGCCGGACGACACCAGGAAACGACAATGCAGACGCTCAATCCGTCGGAAATCAGCGAACTCATCAAGAGCCGCATCGAGAAGGTCAAGTTGGGCGCCGAAGCGCGCAACGAAGGCACCATCACGTCGGTGTCCGACGGCATCGTGCGCATCCACGGCCTGGCCGACGTGATGCAGGGTGAAATGATCGAGCTGCCGGGCAACACCTTTGCGCTCGCACTGAACCTGGAGCGCGACTCGGTCGGCGCCGTGGTGCTGGGCGACTACAAGGTCCTGCGCGAAGGCGGCGTGGCCAAGACCACCGGCCGCATCCTCGAAGTGCCGGTCGGTCCGGAATTGCTCGGCCGCGTCGTCAACGCGCTCGGTGAGCCGATTGATGGCAAGGGTCCGATCAATGCCGCGCTCAGCGAGCCGGTGGAAAAGGTTGCCCCCGGCGTGATCTGGCGCAAGTCGGTGTCGCAGCCGGTGCAGACCGGCTACAAGTCGGTCGATGCCATGATCCCGATCGGCCGCGGCCAGCGCGAGCTGATCATCGGCGACCGCCAGACCGGCAAGACCGCGATGGCCGTGGACGCGATCATCAACCAGAAGGGTTCGGGCATCAAATGCGTCTACGTCGCGATCGGCCAGAAGGCCTCGACAATCTCGAACGTGGTGCGCCGCCTCGCCGACAACGGTGCCCTGGCCCACACCATCATCGTTGCCGCCAGCGCGTCCGAGTCGGCCGCGATGCAGTACATCAGCGCCTACTCCGGCTGCACCATGGGCGAGTACTTCCGCGACCGCGGTGAAGACGCGCTGATCATCTACGACGACCTGTCCAAGCAGGCCGTGGCCTACCGCCAGATCTCGCTGCTGCTGCGCCGCCCGCCGGGCCGCGAAGCGTATCCCGGCGACGTGTTCTATCTCCACTCCCGCCTGCTCGAGCGCGCTGCGCGCGTGTCGGAGGACTATGTGGAGAAATTTACAAATGGCGCCGTCAAGGGCAAGACCGGCTCGCTCACCGCGTTGCCGATCATCGAGACCCAGGCTGGCGACGTGTCGGCATTCGTTCCGACCAACGTTATCTCGATCACCGACGGCCAGATCTTCCTTGAGACCGACCTGTTCAACGCCGGCATCCGCCCG
>JBBRZU010000172.1:0-2671 GCA_038236425.1 Lysobacterales bacterium | reverse complement strand
GCGCGATTACGCGCGCTGGTACACCGGCTACCACGTCGTCGTGTCCGAAGTACTGCGTTCTTACGGCGATGGCGCGTTCGACCACGTCACCCCGAACTCGCGCGCAAGCGAGCGATGACGAAGCACCACGCCGAGGCCACCTAGCCGCCAGCCGCGCAAGCCGCGCGCTTGGCTCCGGCCACCGGCAGCATTTCAACTCCGGCGCCGCGGCGCAAGCCGGCTCAGCGGTATCCCGCGGCCTGCAACTCGAACAGTTCGGCGTAGCGGCCGCGCTGAGCCAGCAGTTCGGCGTGGCTGCCCACGGCTTCCAGGCGGCCTTCATGCATGACCAGGATGCGGTCGGCCATGCGCACGCTGGAGAACCGGTGCGAGATCAGCACCGCGGTCTTGCCTTCGCTCAGGTCCTTGAAACGCTGGAACACCTCGAATTCGGAGCGCGCATCCAGTGCCGCGGTCGGCTCGTCGAGAATCAACAACTGTGCGTCGCGCATGTAGGCGCGGGCGATCGCAATCTTCTGCCATTCGCCGCCGGACAGGTCCACGCCGTTCTTGAAGCGCTTGCCGATCACCTGGTCGTAGCCGCCGGGCAATTTTGCGATCACGTCGTCGGCAAGGCTTCGGCGCGCCGCCTCGACGATCCGCGCACGATCATCGCGCGCCTCGATCCGGCCGACGGCGATGTTTTCAGCGGCGCTGAGGTGGTAGCGCACGAAGTCCTGGAAGATCACGCCGATATTGCTGCGCAGCACGTCAAGGTCATGGAGCTTCAAATCAACGCCGTCCAGCAGGATGCGTCCTTCGTCCGGGTCGTAAAGCCGCGCCAGCAACTTGACCAGGGTGGTCTTCCCCGCGCCGTTCTCGCCAACCAGCGCGAGCACTTCGCCCGCGCGCAGGGTGAAGTCGAGGTTGCGCACCGCCCATCGGTCGGCGCCCGGATAGCGGAAGCCGACGTTTTCGAACACGAAGCCCTGCACGATCGGCACCGGGAATGGCTGTGGTTGCTCCGGCGAAGTGATCTCGGGCTCGATCTCGAAGAAGGAATACAGGTCGTCCAGGTACAGCGCCTGCCCGGCCACGTTCGACACGCCGCTCAGCAGGCCCTCGAGCAGTTGCCGCAGGCGCCGGAACGAACCGGCCAGGAAGGTCAGGTCGCCGATGCTGAACTCGCCACGCACAGTGCGCCAGGCGATGTAGGCGTAGGCGACGTAATAGCCGAGCGTGCCGAGCATCGTCAGCACACTGCCCCAGGTGGCCCGGCTGATGGCCAACTTTCGATTGGCGGCGTAGAACCCGGCGGCCAGGCGGCGATAGCGCGCGATCAGAAAGCCGTGCAGCCCGAAAATCTTCACTTCCTTGGCCGTCTCGACGCTGGCGCCGGTCTGGCGGATGTATTCCAGCTCGCGCCGCTCCGGCGTCCAGGCAAAGTTGAGCGTGTAGTTGAGCGCATTGAAGTGCGCCTCACCGAGGAAGGCCGGCACCAGTGCCACCGCGAGCAGGACCATCAGCCACGGCGCATAGACCAGCAGGCCGGCGGCGAAGCTGATGACGGTCAGCAGGTCCTGTGCCTGGCCGAACAACTGGGTCAGAAGGGTCATGCGGCCCATGGTCTGGCGCCGCGCGCGATCAAGACGGTCCTGCAGTTCGCTGTCTTCGAAGTCCTCGAGGTCCAGGGTCGCGGCGTGCTCCATCAGCTGCACGCTGGTGGCATTGGTCAGCAGTTCCGACAGCAGGGAATCGATCAGCGAAACGATCCGGCCGAGCACGTCGGACAGGACAGCAAGACCGAACTCCAGCGCCAGCAGCACCAGCAGGTGATCGAGCAGTCCAGCGTGGTACCAGGCGGCGAAACCGTCGCCCGGCACGCCCTGCCCGACCAGCCGCACCGCTTCGTCGATGATCAGCTTGCCGACGTACAGCGTCGCGATCGGCAACAGCGCGCGAATGGAGCGCAGGCCGAGGCTGGCCAGCGTCATGGACCGGCTGGTCTGCCAGACCTGGCGCAGGAAAGGCGGCAGATTGCGCAGCGCGCCGACCCGCTCGCGCAACGACTTGGTGTTGGCCCCAGCGCGATCTGCGCGCTTGGCCGCGGCCATCAGCTGGCCTTCAGTCCGAGGCCGGCCGCGTGCGCGGCGGCAAGGCCGGATCCATCATCGATGTCGTCTGAGCTGCCGGACAGGCCGAACAGGTCATGGTCATCTGCGCCCATGATCCGCACGTCAACAAACTGTCCGGGCTTGAGTCCCATCGCCTGCCCGTCCTGGATCTGCACCAAGCCGTCAATCTCAGGCGCATCGGCCATCGACCGGCCAATCGCCAGGTCGCCATCGAGCAGGTCCACCAGCACGCGCTGCACGCTGCCGACCTTGCGCTGCAGCTTCTCGGCGCTGATCTCGGCTTGCAGGGCCATGAAGCGCTCGAGCCGCTCGCGCTTGACCTCCTCCGGCACCGGATCGGGCAAGGCGTTCGCGGCGGCACCGTCCACTGGCGAATAGGCAAAGGCACCGATCCGGTCGAGTTCGGCTTCGTCGATGAAATCGAGCAGTGCCTCGAACTCGTCCTCGGTCTCGCCGGGAAACCCGACGATGAAGGTGCTGCGCACCGTGATCTCCGGGCAGATCGAACGCCAGCGCTGGATCCGCTCGAGGGTCTTGTCCACCGCGCCCGGGCGCTT
>JBBRZU010000171.1:0-2741 GCA_038236425.1 Lysobacterales bacterium | reverse complement strand
GGCACCACCCACTTCGGCTTCCGCGAAGTGCCGGTGGGCGAAAAGAAGAAGCTGGTCGGCGAGGTGTTTTCCTCGGTCGCCAGCTCCTACGACCTGATGAACGACCTGATGTCGCTGGGCGTGCACCGGCTGTGGAAGCGCGACTTCGTCGCCACCTCGGGCGTCTCCAAAGGCGACCGCGTGCTCGACCTGGCCGGCGGCACCGGCGATATTGCCGCGCTGCTGCATCCGCGCGTGGGCGAGGACGGCGAAGTCGTCGTTGGCGACATCAATGCGGCGATGCTCGGCGTCGGCCGTGACCGACTCACTGATCGCGGCCTGGTGCGCGGGCTTCGCTGGATCCAGCTCAATGCCGAGGCCCTGCCCTTTCCCGACGCATCGTTCGACCTGGTCACGATCGCGTTTGGCCTGCGCAACGTCACCGACAAACTGGCGGGTCTGCGTGAAATGCGCCGCGTGCTGAAAGTCGGCGGTCGCGCGCTGGTGCTGGAGTTCTCGCAGGTGCGGCCGGAGTGGTTCCGCCCGATCTACGATTTCCATTCGTTCAAGGTGTTGCCCAAGCTCGGCCAATTGTTCGCCAAGGACGCCGCCAGCTACCAATACCTGGCCGAGTCAATCCGCAAGCATCCCGACCAGGACACCCTGCAGGCGATGATGGTCGAGGCAGGCTTCGCACGCTGCACGCACCGAAACCTGAGCGGCGGCATCGTCGCCATCCATTCCGGCTACGCCGTCTAAAAACCCGGGGAAAAACCCGGGTCAGAGTCGACTTTCGTGCGACACCTCGACACCGGCAGCATGTTCGCTCGAAAGTCGACTCTGACCCGGGTTTTTCCCCGGGTTTTTACCGCGAGAGCCCGCGCGACTCCAGCCCCGCCAGATAGGCGTCCCAGCGCGCATCCTGCTCGACGCCGAGTTCATGCAGGTACGACCAGCTGAAGATGCCCGACGCGTGGCCGTCGTCGAAGTGCAGCGTGACGGCGTAATTGCCAACCGGCTCGATGGCCTTGATATTGACGTCGCGCTTGCCGGGCACCAGCACTTTCTGGCCGGGCCCATGGCCCTGGACTTCGGCCGAGGGCGATTCCACCCGCAGGTATTCGCAGGGCAGCCGGAAGCTCGAGCCATCGTCGAAATTCACTTCGAGAACATGCGAGGCCTTGTGCAGCACCAGGCCGGTGGGTCGCGGTGCAATGGGTGTGCTCATGTTTTTCGCTTTGCCCGCGGATGCGCGGCGTCATACACCTTGGCCAGGTGCTGGAAATCCAGGTGGGTATAGATCTGCGTCGTTGCGATGTCGGCATGGCCGAGCAATTCCTGCACGCCACGCAGGTCGCCCGACGATTCCAGCACGTGGCTGGCGAAGCTGTGCCGCAGCAGATGCGGATGCACGCGCTTCCAAAGTCCCTGCCGCTGCGCCAATTGGCGCAAGCGCAGCTGCACGGCGCGCGATGAGATCGGCGCACCGCCGCGGCCGGGAAACACCGGGCGCTCGCGCATCGCCGCCGCGTCAACGCCTGCAGCGCTGTCGCCTCGCCAGGCCAGTAGCGCCGCGCGCGCATGCGAGCCGACTGGCACCAGGCGCACCTTGCCGCCCTTGCCATCGACCCGCACCAGGCCATCCTCCAGATCGAGCGCATTCCAGCGCAACGAGCACAACTCCGATAACCGAAGCCCCGAGGAATAAAACAGTTCAAGCATGGCGCGATCGCGCAAACCTAGCGGCACATCGGTCGGCACTTCGACCAGGCGGGTCATCTCGTCGGCGTCGAGCACCTGCGGCAACTTGCGCGGCGACTTGGGCGCACGCAATCCGCGGGCCGGGTTGGCCGGCAGCTCACCATCCCGCAACAGCGCATCGAAGAAACTGCGCAAGGCTGACAGTCGGCGTTGCAGGCTCTTTGCCGCCAGTCCGCGACGATGCTCGGCGGCGATGAAGCCGCGCAGCCTCTCGCCATCGAGCGCGCGGAAAGACGGCACGCCATTGCCTTCCATCCAGCCAAGCAGGGCGGCAAGATCACGACGATAAGCGGAGATGCTGTGCGCGGACAGGCCGCGCTCGACCTCAAGATGGCGCAGCCAGGTATCCACGCGCGCCGCGGTCGCCGATGCAGCCGATGCAGGCGCCGCAGCCGATGCAGGCGCCGCAGCCGATGCAGGCGCCGCAGCCGAATCGGGCGCGACCCTCGACGGACTCGGGCGCGCCGCGCTGCTCATGTCTTGAAGCGCAGCATCGCGGTCACGAACACCTCGCCCATCAGGCGCAGGAACAGCGTGCCCATGCCCGGGAAGAAGCGGTTGGCATCGCGGCTGCCGATCGCAATCATGCCGGTGCCGGGCATCGGGATCAGCGCGACCGATTGCGCGGCCTCGGTGTTGTCGCCGAACAGCAGCGGCAACTTGTCCGGATTCAATCGGCCGCAGATCGGCTCGCCGGCCACCAGCGCATCCTTGAACGGCGCCAGGCGCTTGTCGCGACCCGAAGGCAGGATCTGCAACCAGTCCGGCGACAGGCCGTCAACCGGTTCGAACAGCACCATGCGCACGGCATCGCCGTCGAAGTCTTCGGTCATGCTGGCGGCCATGGTGCGTACCGTGTCGGCGGCGCTGTCGGCGCGCATCAGCGCCAGCGCGAGCTGGTGCGTGCGCACGGCAAGGCGCTCGTTGACCTGCGCATTGGCAAACAGATCAGCCAGGCGCTTGTTGAGCTCGCGATTCTTGTCGCGCAACACATCGAGCTG
>JBBRZU010000170.1:0-2800 GCA_038236425.1 Lysobacterales bacterium | reverse complement strand
TTGTGGGAGCGGCTTCAGCCGCGATTTCTTGTGGGAGCGGCTTCAGCCGCGATTCTTTTGGTTGATGTCATTGGTTAAAAAACTATCGCGGCTGAAGCCGCTCCCACAGGTGCTGGCACATTCAAAATTCGCCTCGGTACCAGTTGCGCAACTTTCCGAACAACGTGCCCGCCTTGCCCGTGTTGATACGCGGGCGGTGCGGGTGCTCAAGCTGGCTGCCCCAGAGCAGCAGCCCCACGCCGGTGGCATGCACCGGATTGCCGACCACTTCGCCAAGGCCGGCCACGTGCTGCGGAATGCCGACGCGCACCGGCATGTGCAGCATTTCCTCGGCAAGCTCGACCACGCCCTCCATGCGCGAGGCGCCGCCGGTCAGCACCATGCCGGCGCGGACCAGGTCCTCGAATCCGGAGCGGCGCAGTTCGGCCTGCACCATCTCGAAAATTTCCTCGTAGCGGTTCTGCACCGCCTCAGCCAGCGCCTGGCGCGCAAGGCGCCGCGGCGGGCGATCGCCCACGCTTGGCACCTGGATGCTTTCTTCGGCGGTAGCCAACTGCGCCAGCGCGCAGGCGTAGCGAACTTTGATCTGCTCGGCTTCCGGGGTCGGCGTACGCAGCAGGTGGGCGATGTCATTGGTCACCTGGTCGCCGGCAATCGGCAGTGACGCGGTGTGCCGGATCGCGCCCTGTACGAACACCGCGATATCGGTGGTGCCTGCGCCGATGTCCACCAGCACCACGCCGAGCTCGCGCTCGTCGGCGGTCAGCACCGCAGTCGACGAGGCGACCGAGCTCAGGATCAGGTCGTCCACCTGCAGGCCGCAGCGATTGACGCACTTGGTGATGTTGGCGGCGGCACTCACTGCGCAGGTGACAAGGTGCGCGCGAACCTCAAGTCGCACCGCACTCATGCCAACGGGATTGCGGATGCCTTCCTGTGAGTTGTCGACGATGTATTCCTGCGCGATCGCATGCAGGATGCGCTGGTCGGCCGGCACCGCGACTGCCTTTGCGGCCTCGAGCACGCGGTCCAGGTCGACATAGGTCACTTCGCCACCTGCCACCGGCACGATGCCGGGCGAGTTGCGGCACAGCGTGTGGCTGCCGGACACCGAGGCATACACCGAGCGGATCTCGCAGCCGGCCATCAGCTCGGCTTCCTCGATTGCGCGCTGGATCGATTGCACGGTGGATTCGATGTCCACCACCACGCCGCGCTTCATGCCGCGCGATTCGTGCGAGCCGATGCCGATCACCTCGATCTCCTGGCCGGGCGAGTACTCGCCGACCAGCGCGCTGATCTTGGATGTGCCGATGTCCAGGCCGACCATCAGGGCCTTGTCTCCCTTGCGATTCATGTATTTGCCTGTGCTCTGGGAGCTGTATTTGTGGGAGCTATATTTGTGGGAGCGGCTTCAGCCGCGATTGGGGGCTTGCCGGGGACTGAGGGAATCGCGGCTGAAGCCGCTCCCACAAGGGCCGCTCCCACAAGGGCCGCTGCCACAGGTGGCGCGCGCCAGACGAGGGCGAAGCCGTTGGTGTAGCGCAGGTCGGCGCGTGCGATGCGGCCGTTGCCGTCCTCGAGCCGCGGCATCAGGCGCGCGAAGCGCGCCAGGCGCAGTTCGGGTTCGCCACGGCCGACTTCCACTTCGGTGTCGTCGGACAGCAACAGGTTCCAGCTGCCGCGCGGCGTCAGCCGCACGCGGCGCACCTGCAGGCCAACTGCAAGAAACATCGGGCGTGCCTGGCTGTGGAATGCCATCAGTTCGGAGGCGCGATTATCCGGCCCTTCGAACAGCGGCAGTCGCTCGTGCGCTCCGGGCGGCGCCGGGAAGATGTCGCCGCGCTCGGACAGCATGCGTGCCTCACCCCAGCGCGCCATCGGCCGGAATTCAACCAACGCCACCTCGAGCCGATCAGGCCAGCGCTTGCGCACTTCCACTTTCTGCACCCAAGGCAACGCTGCAAGTGACGCGCGGATCGCCGGCAGGTCCACCGCAAAGAATCCCCTCTGCACATAGGGCAGCACGACATTGCGCACGCGGCCATCGCTGACCTGGCGGAATTCGCCGGTCACCACCAGGTGCCGCATCGGCCAGCGCGAGCCACCGATCCAGCCATTCAGTACGGCGAACACCGGCAACAGCACCAGCGACACCGCGAACACCCAGGCAACGATGCGCAGCAATGCGTTCACCCGCGCCGCCCTGCAGGAGCGACTGTGGGAGCCACTGTGGGAGCGGCTTCAGCCGCGATTCCAATCACCACAGTAGTTTCCAGAATCCGCCAAACCAACGTCTCAAAATCAATCCCAACCTGAGCCGCCGCCTTCGGCACCAGCGAATGACTCGTCATCCCCGGCGCCGTATTCACCTCAAGCAGGTAAAACGCCCCCGACTTGTCACGCATCACATCCACGCGACTCCACCCACTGCAACCAATCGCATGGAATGCATCCAGCGCCAGCTTGCGAATCTCGATTTCCGCCGCGCCTTCGAGACCGGGGCACAAATACTGCGTGTCCTCGGCAACGTACTTGGCGTGATAGTCGTAATACTCGCCCGCCGGAACGATGCGGATACTCGGCAAGGCTTCTTCGCCAAGGATGCCGACGGTCAATTCCTGCCCCTCGATCAGCTGTTCCATCAGCAACTCGCCGGGATAGCGCGCGGCAAGCGCGACGGCTTCTTCCAGGCTGGCATCGTCGAACACGCGGCTGACGCCGACGCTGGATCCTTCGCAGCTCGGCTTGACGATCACCGGCAGCCCGAGCGAGCGCGCGGCCGCGTGCACATCGTCAC
>JBBRZU010000169.1:0-2955 GCA_038236425.1 Lysobacterales bacterium | reverse complement strand
CAACTGGTCCCGCTGATCAAGGCGGCGATCGGCCATCGTGGCGCAGCCTTCCTGGACGTGATCAGCCCCTGCGTGGCGTTCAACAACCACCCCGGCAGCACCAAGAGCTACGACTACGTGCGCGAGCACAACGAAGCGGTCAATCGTATCGACGTGATCCAGACACGAGAGGAAATCGTGGTGGCATATGGCGAAGGCGAAGTGGTCGAAGTCACCCAGCACGACGGATCGATCCTGCGCCTGCGCAAGCTGCACGCCGACTACGATGCGTCCAACCGGATCGCGGCGATGAACTACGTGCAGGAGCACCATGCGGCAGGCGAAGTGGTGACCGGCCTTCTTTTCGTGGACCCGGATGCCGCGGACCTGCATCGCCATCTCAATACCGCTGACGAGGCCTTCAATCGCCTCGATGCCGACCGGCTCTGCCCGGGTCCCGAGGTGCTTGCGAAGATCAACGACTCGTTGCGCTGATGCAGATACCGGGCTACTCCATCCAGCGGATCATTGGCCACGGCGGCATGGCGACGGTTTATCTCGCTGTGCAGGAGTCGCTCGGGCGCGAGGTCGCGCTCAAGGTATTGCTGCCCGCACTCGCCCTGGATCCAGTGGCGCCGGAACGCTTCCTGCGCGAGGCGCGCTTTGCCGCGCAGCTGCACCATCCGCACATCGTCGCCATCCATGAAGTCGGCACCCACGAAGGCACGCCGTTCATGGCGATGGGCTATGAGCCCGGCGGCACGCTGGCCGGCACGCCACCAGGAGGCATTGATCCGCGCGTCGCGCTGCGCGCCGTGCGCGACATCGCCTCGGCGCTCGACTACGCGCACAAGCAGGGCGTGGTGCATCGCGACGTCAAACCGGAAAATCTCCTGCGCCGAAAAGATGGCAGCTGTGTGCTGTCGGATTTCGGCATTGCCCACGCGCTGGCGACGCAGAGCGGCCTGACCAACGAAGGTACCAGCGTCGGCACCCCGCACTACATGAGCCCGGAGCAACTGCGCGGCGACAAAGTGGATGGCCGCGGCGACCTCTACAGCCTCGGCATCGTGCTGTACCAACTGCTGACCGGCGCGCTTCCCTACCAGGGCACCGATGGCTGGGCGATCGGCATGCAGCACCTGAGTGCGCCGATCCCGAAGTTGCCGACGCCGCTGGCGTGGTTGCAGCCGCTGATTGATGCCCTGCTCGCCAAGGAACCTGCGCACAGGATCCAGACCGGGTCCGACTTGGTTTCTCGCATTGATGCACTTTTGTCGGCGCCGCGGCCGGGCCAGATTCCACCGATGGGCGCCACCACCGGCCAGGTCATGACGCGGCCCGAACGTCGGGTGCACTGGATGATCGCGGCGCCGATCGCCCTGATCGTGGTCGCCAGCCTGATGTTCATGCAGACCACGAATCGCAAGCGCGACCAGGCCGCGCGCGCAACGGCCCAGACCGCCGCGGCCCTGCAGGCGGCCGCCGACGCGCCGGCCGCGAGCATCGCCGTGCTGCCCTTCGTGGACATGAGCCAGGGTCAGGACCAGGCCTATTTCTCCGACGGCCTGGCCGAAGAACTGATCAATGTCCTGGCGCAGGATGCGCGGCTTCGCGTGGCCGGGCGCACGTCGTCATTCCACTACCGCGGCAGTGACGTGGACGTACGCAGGGTGGGGCGTGAGCTCGGCGTGCGATCGCTGCTGGAGGGCAGCGTGCGCAGGGATGGCGATCGGGTTCGGGTCACCGTGCAACTGATCAATGCCAGCGACGGATTCCCGATCTGGTCCCAGACCTATGACAACCGCGCACTGGCAGGCATCTATGCTCTGCAGGACGAGATTGCGGCATCGGTCGCGCAGGCGCTGAAGATCAAGTTGCTCGAAGGTGCGCAGGCAAAACCCGCCGAGCAGCACCGCGCAACCACGGCCGAGGCCTATACGCAGTACCTGGCAGCGCAGCAGACGCGGTCCCGCGGTACCGCCGAAAGCGCTCGCGCCCGGGTGGACGCCTTCCGCAAGGTGATCGAACTGGACCCGAAGTTCGCGCCGGCTTACGCGCAGGTAGCCACGGCCGAGTCCTGGGCCGCCGACTATGCCGACGATGCCGCGGGCGTTGCCGCCGCACAACGCCAGGCAATGGCGGATGCGGATCGCGCGATCAAGCTCGACCCCGAACTCGCAGATGGCTATCTGGCGCGCGGAAACCTGCGCGCCAACCTCAGCTGGGATTGGCAGGGCGCACGCGAGGATTTCGAGAAGGCGTTCTCGCTCAGCCCAGGCGATGCCCGCATCCTGCAGGGCTACGGGTCGCTGCTGGCGTCCCTGGGCCAATTGCCCGAGGCGATCGCGACCACGCGCAAGGCGGCCGAGCGCGACCCGATGCAGTTTTCGCTGTGGCAGGCACTGGGTTACTACCAGGAAGCTGCCGGCCACCTGGCGGAGGCGCGTGTTGCGCAGCAACGCGCGCTGGCGCTGCGCGCCGACTTCCCGTTCGTGCAGTACCGCCTGGGCATGATCGAACTGCAGCAGCGGCAGCCTCGCCGCGCATTGGCCATTTTCAATGCGATCGAATTCGAGCCGGTCCGCCTGCTCGGCCAGGCCATGTCCCAACATGACATGCGCCACGCCTCCGAGTCGCAGGTTGCACTGGATGCGCTGATGAAGGGCTATGGCTACAACGCCGCCTACCAGATCGCGCAGGCCTACGCATGGCGTGACCAGCCGGACATGGCGTTCGAATGGCTGGACCGCGCCTTTGTTCAGCGTGACGGTGGCCTGGCCGAAGTAAAATACGACACGGCCCTGCGCGGGCTGCGCTCCGACCCGCGCTTTGCAGTCTTGCTGAGGAAGCTGGGACTGCCAGTCTGAGCGAACCAGTGGACGCAATCATGGAAGAACATCGCAGGCATCCGCGCGAGGACACCTACCAGGCGATCATGGTCTCGCCCAACGGGCACCAGCATCGTGCCTCCGT
>JBBRZU010000168.1:0-2973 GCA_038236425.1 Lysobacterales bacterium | reverse complement strand
GGCGAATGAATGGGTGCGGGACGATTCCGGAGGACCTTTTGTCTACGGCGCGATCAGTTCCCTGCAACCCCCAACCATCGGAGCGTCCAATGTTCAACCGCAACTCGCATACCCTGGCCCTGGCGGCCGCCCTTGGCGCCGTGCTTGCAAGCGCTGCAGCCACCGCCGGTACCGACAACATGGCCAAGCAGGCAGGCGCCATGGAGAAGTGCTACGGCGTCGCCCTGGCCGGCAAGAACGACTGTAAGGCCGGTGCTGGCACCACTTGCGCTGGCAGCTCGAAGAAGGACTACGCCGGGAACTCCTGGAAGAACGTTCCGTCCGGCACCTGCGTCACGCTGGTATCGAAGCACTCGCCGACCGGCCACGGCCAGTTGATCGAGTTCACCGACGCAAAGCCGAAGCAGCAAGGCTGATTGCGACGGCGCCTGGAGCCCATCGTGGAATTGCACGCGCCCCAGGCGCCAACCCCACGCGTTGACGATGCCGGCCTGCCCCCACGGGCCGGCGTCGGTTTCAAGCCGATGCACTTGGATGGACTGCTGGCCGATCCGCCAGCCTTCGTCGAAGTGCATGCGGAAAACTATTTCGGCGCCGGCGGCCTGCCGCATGCGCAACTTCGCGCCCTGTGCGAACAGCTCCCCTTGTCCGTGCATGGCGTCGGCTTGTCGATCGGTGGCGCGACATCACCCGATGCCGGGCACCTCGACCGCCTGGCCACGCTGCTGGATCGTTACCAGCCTGCATCATTTTCCGAACACCTGGCCTGGTCCACGCACGACGGGCGGTTCTTCAACGACCTGCTGCCGCTGCGTTACGACAACGAGGCGCTGCGGCGCATCGCGGGGCACATCGACCTGGTCCAGGCGCGACTCGGACGCCGACTGTTGCTGGAAAATCCGAGCACTTATTTCCTGGTGCCTGGCAGTACCTGGGGCGAGGCCGCCTTTCTCGCCGAGCTGGTACGGCGCACCGGCTGCGGCCTGCTGCTGGATGTCAACAACGTCCATGTGAGTTGCCACAACAATGGCGGTGACCCGCAGGCCTACGTGGATGCGCTGCCGCTGTCCGCGGTGGGCGAGATCCACCTTGCCGGGCACTTCCGTGATGTTGCCGAGGATGGCGAGATCCTTCTCATTGATACCCATGGCGCGCCGGTGTGCGCGCCGGTGTGGGACCTGTACGCGCGGGTCATCGCGCGCACTGGCCCGCTGCCGACCTTGATCGAGTGGGACACCGACGTCCCCGAGTACGCGGTCCTGCGCGATGAGGCGCGGCGGGCCGATGCGATGCTTGCCGATGCGTCCGCGGCCGCGTTCATGCATCGGCTGCATGGCCGGGCAGTGGCGGCATGAGCGCGGCCTGCCTGCAGGACGAGCTCGCCGCGTTGCTCGTCGCGCCGCACGCTGCTTCCCACGCTGCGTTGCATGCAGCGCCGCAAGCAGTGCCGGCTTTGGGCGCTGTGGCCGTCGGACTGGCATCGATCGCCCCGGCGCGCCTGTCGGTGCACCGCAATACGTTCGTATCAACGCTGGTGGACATGCTCTCGGAGAGCTTTCCGGTGACAAGCGCTGTACTTGGCGCGGATTTCTTCCAGTCGATGGCGCGCACCTGCGTGCTCGAACGGCCGCCGAGCCGCCCCGACCTGAGCCAGTACGCATCCGACTTTCCCGATTTCATCGCGCGCTACTCCCCGGTGGCCGCGATGCCTTTTATTGCTGAACTCGCGCAGCTGGAGGCACTTCGACTGCGCGCCTTCCATGCGGCCGATGCCGAGCCGCTGGGTCGCGATGCGTTCCTGGCCCTTGCCGCGCAGCCGGAGCGCTTCGCCGACACCACGGTGACCCTGCATCCGGCCGCGTTCTGGCAGCGTGCACCCAATGCCATCCATGGCCTGTGGTCGCTGCACGACCGCGCCGATGACATGTCCGGCGTCGATCTCGCCAGCATGGACCTGGCACGCCCGCAGGACGTGCTGGTGTGCCGCCCGGCGTTCGAGCTGCGGGTGATGGAACTTCCCCCCGGCGCGCTGGACCTTCTCGAGGCCCTCGCCAAGGGAGCCTGCCTCGCGGATGCCTTTGCGTACTCGGCTGCAAGCGAGCCCCGCGCCGATACCGCTGCGAACTTCGCGCTGTTGCTTGAGCACGGCCTGGTGACCGACCTGCATTGCAATCCCGACTCAGGACAACAGGACAGCGCATGACCAACCTCATCAAGGCAATCGTCGCCTGGCTCGAACGCATTCCGCATGGTTTCATTGCCTTGCTGGCCCGCATCGGTATCGGTGCAACGTTCTGGCTGTCGGGCCAGACCAAGATCGAAGGCCTCGTGCTCGATCCGATCGGACGCCACGTGCAGCTGGGCTGGCCGCATATTTCCGAAGGTGCGCTGGAACTGTTCCGCACCGAGTACCGCTTGCCATTCCTGCCTGCGGAATTGGCCGCGCCGATGGCGGCAACTGCAGAGCACATCCTGCCATTGCTGCTGGTACTCGGCCTTGGGACGCGATTTGCGGCACTGGGCTTGCTCGGCATGACCGTGGTGATCGAGATCTTCGTGTATCCCGACGCATGGCCCACGCATGCGGTCTGGGCGGCCTGCCTGGTGTATCTGGCGGCGCGTGGTCCGGGCGGCCTCTCGCTCGACCACCTGTTCTGGCGGCGGAGCTAACGTCGGTGACTTGGGCGAGCTTGGCTTCGCTGCCGGTCTGGCACACCATGGGAACGATCGTTCCGTTCCCGGGGCCTGGCCGCCGCATGTCGAGTACCGTCGAAGTCCACGCTGCCGAGCGCGGTCAGCCACGGCCAGGTGCCGATGGCGCGGATGCTTCCGCGTCATGGGCCGACTGGAGGGCACGCGCACTGACCGGCGATCGCACGGCCTACCATCGCCTGCTGGTCGCAATCGCGCCTTACCTGCGCGCGATTGCGCGCCGCCACTTGCGCCAGGAGCAGGATGCCGAGGACATGGTCC
>JBBRZU010000167.1:0-3001 GCA_038236425.1 Lysobacterales bacterium | reverse complement strand
CCCCCAGCAATCAGCCACTTGCCCGCTGACCGCCTATCCTGGGAGTGGCCGGCACATCGCATATCCCACCTGCAGGGGCGATATGCACTGCCTCCTGGAAATAGACGGCGGATGTGTCCGTTTGCCAAGACGTCCCAAACTACCTGCGACAACGCATCAGCGGCCAGAACCGGCAGCAACTCCGCCCAACCCCGCACTACTCGCTCCGAATATTCACGACGTCGGGGCGAGCACCTGGCATTGCTCCTGTTACCGCCTCGCCCTGTCCAACACTCACACGGGATGGCCCCGGCTCCGTCACCGGCCGCACCACGAACGCAGACACTGCCCGCGCCACCTCGCCAGGCTTCGCCATCATCGGCATATGCCCGCAGTTGTCGAGCAGCACCGTGCGGCTGTCGTGCAGGCCCTCGGCAAAGATGATGGCGGAACTCACGTCGATCACCTTGTCATCGCGGCACCACAGCAACAGTACCGGCGACCGGATCGTACCCAGCTCAGACTGCAGCGAAAATGCTTCAGGGCCGCGGCCGATGCCATCCAGCACGGCCTGCTCGAAGTCCACGTCCTTGCGCCGCTTGCGCACGATCGCCTCGTCAGCAGGCCACGGCACGAACGGCGGGTCGTTGAACACGATGTGCAGGTAGCGATGCAGTTCGGCGCGCGTGCGCACTTCGAACGGATTCTTGCCTTCCATCACGGCGCGGCCGAATCCGTTTTCCTGGAAGCGCACGCCGGCAGATGACATCAATACGATGGGCCCCACCAGATCGGGGTGCCGCGCCGCCAACAGTCCGGTGAACTGCCCGCCCATCGAATGTCCAACCAACAGTGCGGGTTTCTCGCCCAGCGCGCGAAGGAATGCAGCAATGCGTTCCACCTGCGCAGACGGCCCGTAATCGGCGCCAGCTTCGCGCGAGGATTCACCCCAGCCCGGCAAGTCCGGCGCAATGACGCGATGCGTCTTGGCCAGCTTGCGCATCAGCAGCAGCCAGTTTTCCTTGGAGCCGGTGAAGCCGTGCAACAGCACGATCAACGGCCCCTTTCCCGCCTCGTAATACACCCAGCGTTGCTCGCCAACGCGCAGCGCGTGCTTCTGTGCGCCCGCCATCCAGCGCTGGCGCGCGAATTCGGCGTCCAGCACGGTGTCGGGCATCGCTGCGGCAAAGCCGACCGTCGCCAGCGCGACGCCCAGCGAAACGATCAATCCGGTGCGGTGTTTGAAGGCCATGCGAAGCAGGCGCCCCGAAGGGCGCCCTGCTCGCTCAGATCTTCGGCTTGCCGGTGGCAAGCGTCTGTTCGACCGAGCCGGTGGTGATCGGGTGGTAGCCCGCCCGCGCCTTGTCGAAGATGCCCTGCGCGAAGGCCTTGCCATCCGGCGTCGCGGCGAGCGCGGCGTAGGTCGGCATGATCAGCTTGCGGCGGCCGATGCGGCTCAGGAAATCGGCGATCGCCGGACGCGCAACCAGATACTCGCTGCGCACGGTGAGCGGATACCAGCGCTGCGCGATCTCGCCGTTGGCGGTGCCGGTGAAGTGGTACGCGGCATCCAGCTCAGCCAGCTGCGCATTGGTCAGCGTCTCCGGCATGCCTTCGATGAAATGCACCCACATCTGCGTGGTCCACTTTGAGGTGTCGATATCGGCAGGCTTTTTCTGTCCGGCCAACCAGGCGGTGCGCTCGGTATCAATGCCATCAAACGGCACTGACGTTGCAATCGGCGCAAAACTCGGAATGCCCGGTTCGTGCAACCAGGTGTGGATCTCGGCTTCGGTGGCCTTGCCCGGATTCTTGGCGATCAGCTCGGCATTGAGAAAGCGCTCGAACTCGGCGCTGTCCTGGCTGGTGAAGGCGTGCTCGTCGAACCACTTGCGAATGAAGGCATCAAAGGTCGCGCGACCATAGCGCTGCTCGAGGAAGGTCAGGAACCACTGGCCTTTCGTGTAGGCAATCTGGGTCAGGGCTTCGTCGGGATCACGGCCGGTGAGCGGCTCGAGCGCAAGCAACTGGTCGCCCGCGGCAATGTCAGCCATGTCTTTCCTGAGGCCACCCTGGGAGATCACGTTCTCCATGTCGGCCAGGTCCTTGCCATACAACTGCTCGGTGATCCGGTTCTCGACGTACGAGGTGAAGCCTTCGTTGAGCCAGATATCCTTCCAGCTGGAGTTGGTGACCAGGTTGCCGGACCAGCTGTGCGCCAGTTCGTGCGCCACCAGGCTGACCAGCGACTTGTCGCCGACAATCACGGTCGGCGTGGCGAAAGTCATGCGCGGGTTTTCCATGCCGCCGTACGGGAACGAGGGCGGCAGCACCAGCAGGTCGTACACACCCCAACGATAGGGGCCGTACAACGACTCGGCCGTAGCGATCATCTTCTCGGTGTCTTCGAATTCCTTGGCGGCTTTATCAACCATCGCCGGTTCCGCCCACACACCCGAGCGCGGGCCGGTAGCGCGGTACACCAGGTCGCCAGCAGCAATCGCCATGAGGTAGGACGGGATCGCCTGTTCCATCTTGAAGCTGTAGTCGCCATCGCGCGCGCCTTTTGGATCATTGACCGCCGACATCACGGCCATCACGTCCTTCGGGGTGGTGATGTGCGCGTCATAGGTGAAGCGCACGCCGGGCGTGTCCTGCAGCGGCACCCAGCTGCGCGCATGGATCGCTTCGGACTGGCTGAACATGAAAGGAGTCTTCTTGCCCAGCGTCATCGCCGGCGTCAGCCACTGCAGGCCGGAGGCGTCTGGTGATGTGACATAGGTCACTTTCACCTGCTTCATCTGCAGCGGCAGGGTGATGTCGAGCTTGCTGCCGTAGATCGCGTCCTTGGTGGCAAGGGCGAACTGCAGCGGCGTCCAGGCGGCACCATCGTAGCCTTCCACTTTCTGGATGGTCAGTTCGCGGGTGTCGAGTGCCAGGTTGCGGGCGGCCGGATCCCTCCAGTCCAGGTCATAGGTAGCGGATCCGGCCAGTACTTTTTTTGCGAAATCCACCGCCAGGT
>JBBRZU010000166.1:0-3226 GCA_038236425.1 Lysobacterales bacterium | reverse complement strand
GTAGAACAGCAGGCCAGACAGGTTGCCGCGCCGCCACGCCATGATCGCCAGCAGCACCACGCTCAGCACCGCCGCCGGAATCAATTGCGGCAGGCTCACCCACAGGATCTGGCCGACCAACAGATCCTTGAGGTGCTCACCACCTTGCGGATTGTTCGCCAGCAGCAGCAGCGCGCCGGTTGCCGCCAGCACAAACAGTGTGCCGATCAACGGCTCCTGGAATTGCGGCCAACGCTTGTCGGTCCATGCGAGCAGTCCAGCCCCGCACAGCGCCGCGGCCGCGGCGGCCACCTGCACGCCCATGCCGTGTTCATCCACACCGAAAAAGCCGGCCGCGATCACGCCCAGCGCAGCAATCTGCGCAATCGCCAGGTCAATGAAGATGATGCCGCGCTCAAGTACTTGGCGTCCCAGCGGCACATGCGTCGCCAGCACGATGAACCCGGCCAGGCAGGCCGGGCCAAGGATGCTGATGTCGAGTCCTTCGAAATTCATGGCCAGGCTCATTTCGCTACTGCCAGCAGCTTGTCGATGGTGGAATCAAACATCCCGAACAAATCCTTGGACTGCGCGTCGCCGCCGACGGTAAACGGCAACGCAATCGCCGGCACGCCGGTGCGCGAGGACAGCCAGTCACTCGCCTTCGAGTCCTGGTAAGCGGCGCGGACGATTGCCAGCGTGTTGCCGGCCTTGGTGGTCGCGATCAGGCTCGACAGATGGCTGCTGGTCGGCGGCACACCCGGACGCGGCTCGAGTTCGCCGATCTGGTTCAGGCCCAGCCACTTGTTCATGTACACCCAGCTCACGTGCTGCACGACGATGTTGCGGCCCTTCAGCGGCGCGGCCTTGGCCTGCCAGCGCACCATCGCGGCGCGCCAGCGGGTAGTGAAATCGGCCAACCGTTGCTGGTACACCGCGGCATTGGCCGGATCGAGTTGCGCCAGGCGCGCATCGAGTGTCTTGGCCACCACCAGCACGCGCAGCGGATCGAGCTGGATATGCGGATTGCCCTCCGGATGCACATCGCCCGCAGCGCGGTCGAACTTCACCGGCTTGTCGAGCGTGGTCACCTGGCTTGCCGCCATGAACGAACCGGCACCGCCGGACACGGCTTCATTGCCGGACTGCTTGAGCAGCTGCGGCAACCAACCAATTTCCAACTCCGCGCCAGTGCATACCACCAGGTTGGCCTGCCGTACTTTTGCAATCAGGCTTGGCTTGGCTTCAATCTGGTGCACGTCCTGCAGTGCCGAGGTGGCGACAAACACATCCACCTTGTCTCCGGCCAGTTCATGCACCAGCGAACCCCACTCGGGTTCGCAGGCGAAGACATTCAATTTTGCCTGCGCGGTATTGGCTAGGCCCAGCAGCAGTGCGGTCGCAAGAAACAAACGCTTCATGTCCAGCTCCTCAGAATTTGTGCGCGCCGTGGGCGCCGAGGCTGACCTGGTACTGCAGGGTCAGCGTGTTGTCGGTGTCGTCCGGATTGGGACGGTCGTGGCTGTATTGCAGGCGCAGCAGCGAGAACTCACTGTTCAACCAAGTCGCCGCGATGGTCTGTCGACTTGGGTCATAGCCACTGCTGTATGGACCCGCCAAATCCCCGGCCCACAACTTGTCCAAGCGCACCCCCGCCTCCCACTGCCGATTGATGCGATACACGCCTTCGACGTAGGCGCCGCGCCGCATGCCGGTCCACGGCGAGGTGTTCTCCGAGTCCACCGGATCGACATAGCTGCCATTGCGGTGGTCGGAAAAATATTCGCCGCGCAAAGTAAAGCCGCCATCCTTGAAGTTGCCCTGCGGCGCCCATTTCCAGGTGCCGTCGGCGATGTACAGCTTGCCGTCGCCGACAAAGCCATCCTCGGCGCCTTCCGAGCGCGACTGCAGCACGCTCAGCCCGGCCAGCCACTCGGTGTCGGGGCCAATGTCACCACCGACGTGGCCGAACAATGTCTTCACGCCCGCTCCCGCATGCCCTGAGCCACCAGCGGGATAGTTCTTGCCGCGGAAAATTTCCGCGCCAAGCTCGACAAACAACGAAGTCGGCGCGACCCAGCGCAATTGCACGCCATCGTCGCCGTACTGGTTGCCGAGGAAGGCCTGGTACGGCAGCGGCCGGTCGAAGAACTTGTCGGTGTGCGCGTGGTGGCTGTTGAGGTAGCCGATGTTGGAAAAGAAACGACCCATGCGCAGGCTGAATCCATCCGGCAGCGCAGTGGTATCCACGAACGCTTCCTCCACGCCGAGGTGGTCGCCCTGCTCGTCGCTGCCGATCGAGGTGGTCAGCTGGCCATAGAACTTCTCGTCGATGTTGGCCGACATGCTGACCTCGCTTTCGCCAAGCGAAAAACCTTTCGCCGACGGACCGCCCTCGCCGACGATCGGGAAACCGCTGCGCGCGTAGGCATTCGGATCCAGCGAATGCGCGCTGTAACTGCCGTTGAGGATGATGCTGATCGCCGGGTTGAAGGCATTGGCGCTGCTGCCACCGCCGCTGCTGCCCGCGCTGGCGACCGCATTCTCGGCGGCGCTGCTTGCGGCCGGCCCCGGCGCCGCGGCGAGTGCGTCCTCGGGATTGGCGCTGACCGCATCTTCCGGATTGGCGGCAAGCGCGTCTTCCGGATTCGACGACGACGGGGCGCCTGCGATGGCAGTGCTACCGCCGGCACGCGCCGCCTTCAAAGCCGCGATCTCCGCGCGCGCCTGCGCCAGTTCGGCCTGGACTTCGGCGGTGCGCTTGCGCTGCGCATCGGCGTCGGCCTCCAGCACCTGCAGGCGCGCGGCGAGCGCATCGAGCGAAGGTGGTGGCGGCGGTGTGGCGGCGTGTGCCGCCTGGGTCGCGCTGCCGAGCGCGAGGCCCAGGGCGAGTGCGAGGGTAGTCTTTGTCACGGAAATCTCCTTTGGCCGTTGCGTTCCGACGGGGCGGACACGGCATGGCGTGGTGATGGCATCCGCCAGGGCGGATCGAGCAAGTCAGATCGAGCAAGTCGGATCGAGCAGGTCGGGTTGGGCTGCGGAAAACGCAGCGACCGCGGCGGACGCGGCAAGCACGGCATGCGACAGGGCGTCGCGTCGGGCAGGCGTCAGCGCGGGAGCGGGCCTCGAAAGGCCCGCGCGATCAGGCGATCGGTGGTCGGAACGGCGTGGCCGGATGGTGCGCGAGCACGCGCATCACGGCAGGCTCGCTTGCAAGCACCGGGCCAAACACAACCAGCGGCAGATC
>JBBRZU010000165.1:0-3254 GCA_038236425.1 Lysobacterales bacterium | reverse complement strand
GTCAGCGCGGGAGCGGGCCTCGAAAGGCCCGCGCGATCAGGCGATCGGTGGTCGGAACGGCGTGGCCGGATGGTGCGCGAGCACGCGCATCACGGCAGGCTCGCTTGCAAGCACCGGGCCAAACACAACCAGCGGCAGATCCAGCGGCTGCACCAGGTCGGCGCAAACAAAGCCCGAGGAGTCCTGGTGGACCAGGCCATGGGCCTTGTCCACGCGGGCGTCGGCCACGCATTCGGCGGAGTCAGCGTTGGCAACCATGCCGAAGCCGTGGAACTGCGCGGCGTGCTCGGCGAGGTGCTCTTCCGCTGACAGATCGAGTACCGGGCGCACCACCATGCCCATGACCAGCAGCACCAGCAGGCTGGCGTGCAGGAGCGTGTTCAGGTGGCGGCGCAGGCGATTCACCGGTCAAGGGTACGGTACGGCGTCCCCCGGGTTCAACCGCGAAGTGCGCTACCGTGACGATAGTCATGCCCAAGTCCCTGCCCGTGAACGCACCCGTCCTGTTTGCCCTGGCTGCCGCGCTGCTGTTTGGCGCAAGCACGCCGTTCGCCAAGCTGCTGGTCGGGGGCGTGGATCCGGTGCTACTCGCGGGCCTGCTGTACCTCGGCAGCGGCCTGGGCCTGAGCGTCATCCGCGCGATCCGCGATCGCGGCCTGGTCCTGCCACGCCTGCCTGCGGGCGAATGGCGCTGGCTGGCCGGCGCGATTGCCTTCGGTGGCGTGATCGCGCCGGTGCTGTTGCTGTTCGGCCTGGCGACCACCACGGCGTCCAATGCTTCGCTGTTGCTCAACCTCGAGGCGGTGCTGACCGCGGTGCTGGCCTGGGTCTGGTTCAAGGAGAATGCCGACCGCCGGATCGTGCTCGGCATGGCGCTGATCGTCGCCGGCGGCGTGGTGCTCAGCCTGCCGTCGGGCGGCGTCGCGGGCATCGGCGGCGGCGGGCACGGCCTGGGTGAACTGCTGGTGGCCGGCGCCTGCCTGTGCTGGGCGCTGGACAACAATCTCACGCGCAAGGTCTCGGCCAGCGATGCGTTGTTCATCGCCGGCATCAAGGGCCTGGTCGCAGGCACGGTGAACCTGGCGATTGCGTTCGCGCTCGGTCGCCACCTGCCGGCACCGCTGTTGATCGGCAGCGCCATGGGGCTTGGCCTGTTGTCCTATGGCATCAGCCTGGCCTTTTTTGTGCTCGCACTGCGCGGGCTGGGCACCGCGCGCACCGGCGCCTATTTTTCAACCGCGCCGTTCGTCGGCGCGGCGATTGCGGTGCTGTGGTTCCACGAGCCGACCTCGCCCGCGTTCTGGGCCGCGAGCGCACTGATGGCCGCCGGCGTCTGGCTGCACCTGACCGAGCACCATGCGCACGAGCACACACACGAGCCGCTCACCCATGCCCATGAACACGTCCACGATGCGCACCACCAGCACGTGCACCCGGACGGCTGGGACGGCGTGGAACCGCATGCGCACGAGCACTCGCATGAGCCGATGACGCATAGCCACGAGCACTATCCGGACATCCACCATCGGCATGGGCATTCCTGAGCAGGCACGTCGAACCTTGGCGCCGATTCGCGGTCAGTGAGATCGGCGCACCTATCCTGTCCGCATGACTTCCTCCCACAATGATGATCCGCGCAAGGCCACCGTCCCGATCAAGGGCCGCGGTGCCGCATCGCGCCCGGCCGGGCGGTTCGAGAAGCGCGAGTACGTCGGCGAGGATGATGGCTGGGGCTCGGTGTACGATCAAGGCGTGACCGGCGACCCGAGCGAGGCCGACAACGCGATGCCGCGCATCGCCACCACCGTCACCGAAGAACGCGCGCGCAGCATCATCAGTCACAACAAATCGCCCGACGTCGGCTTCGATCAGTCGATCAATCCTTACCGAGGTTGCGAACACGGCTGCGTGTACTGCTTCGCGCGGCCGAGCCACGCCTACCTCGACCTGTCACCCGGACTGGATTTCGAGACGAAGTTGTTCGCCAAGACCAACGCCGTCGAGCGTTTGCGCATCGAGCTTGCGAAACCAGGCCACGTACCAACGCCAATCGCACTCGGCATCAACACCGATGGCTGGCAACCGATCGAACGCGACTACCGGATCACCCGCGAATTGCTCGAGGTAATTTGCGAGACCCGGCACCCGGTGCACATCGTCACCAAGTCCGGCCTGGTGACCCGCGACCTCGACCTGCTCACTGACATGGCGCGCGACAGCCTGGTGCATGTGTTCCTGTCGGTGACCACGCTCGACAATCGGCTGTCGGCAAAACTCGAGCCGCGCGCGGCAGCGCCGCACACGCGCCTGAAAACCATCCAGACCCTGCACGATGCCGGAATTCCGGTTGGCGTACTGGTGGCACCGGTGATTCCGATGATCACCGACCATATGCTCGAGGACATTCTCGAAGCCGCGCGCGAACATGGCGCCGGCGCAGCAGGCTACGTACTGCTGCGCTTGCCGAACGAGCTCAAGCAGGTCTGGCGCGAGTGGCTGGAGCTGCACTTCCCCGAGCGTGCCACGCACGTGATGAGCCTGATGCAGCAGATGCACGGTGGCAAGGATTACGACAGCGCGTTTGGCGAGCGCATGCGCGGCAAGGGTGTGTTCGCGCAGTTGCTCAAGTCGCGCTTCGCCAAGGCGCACAAGCGGCTGGGTTATGGCTTGCTTCCGGAGATCAACGAGAGTGCGTTCATCCGGCCGCGGGCGCCGTCGCCGCAGGGCAGCCTGTTCTAGCCGGTACGCGCCGCCCTGACGCTGGCTTTGGCCTAGACTGGGGCACCCCGTCCGCTCGGCAGCACGCCGCGCGGCGGCGGGTACCGAGGTCACCATGTCCAAGCATCATTCCAAGCCCAAGCCCGATCCCGCCGATGTGCGCGATCGCCACCTGCATCGCATCGAGCTGTATGAAAAGCAGCAGCGCGAAGCGACGGCCGGAGGCAAGTCGGTCGGCATCGCTGGCCGATTCCGCGGTCTGATGTTGGCGTTGGCCCGGCAACTGACCCGGCTGCTTCCTGGCGACAGCGAACCCGCTGGCGCCGCACCGCGCGCATCGGCCGGAAAGACACCCGGCCCGCGGGCAAAACCGCACCCGCGACGGCCGAAGCCCAAGCGCCGTCGCTGACCCCCTCGTTGTGGGGGCGGCTTCAGCCGCGCTTTTAGGCGATAGCGGCGGTACGCGCGCCCCCACACCGGGGTCAGCCCGCGCCAGTGGGCCAGCAGCCGGGCGTGGCGCGACCCCGCGGCGCGCC
>JBBRZU010000164.1:0-3264 GCA_038236425.1 Lysobacterales bacterium | reverse complement strand
GATCCGGCGATCGTCGCCGCGGCAACGCTGTCACATCGCTACATTCCCGATCGCCAGTTGCCGGACAAGGCCATCGACCTGATGGACGAGGCGGCCTCGCGCATCCGTATGGAGATTGATTCCAAGCCCGAGGAGCTGGATCGCAAGGAGCGCCGCCTGATCCAGCTCAAGATCCAGCGCGAGGCGCTGAAGAAAGAAAAGGATTCCGAATCGCGGCAGCGCCTGAAGGACCTCGAGAGCGAGATTGATGTGCTCGAGCGGGATTTTTCCGACCTGGAGGAAGTGTGGAAGTCGGAAAAGGCCGTGCTCACCGGCGTGTCGCGGATCAAGGAGCAGATCGAACAGGCCAAACAGGAGTTGGAGGCGGCGCATCGCCAGCAGGATTTCGCCAAGATGAGCGAGATCCAGTACGGCCGCCTGCCGGAGTTGGAAAAGAAGTTGAAGGAAGCGCAGGAGACCGAGTCGAAGGGCTTCACGCTGCTGCAGGACAAGGTGACCGCAGAAGAAATCGCTGAGGTCGTGTCGCGCTGGACCGGCATCCCGGTGTCCAAGATGCTGGAAGGCGAGCGCGAGAAGTTGCTGCGCATGGAAGATGAGCTGCACCGCCGCGTGATCGGCCAGGACGAGGCAGTGAAAGCCGTATCCGACGCCATCCGCCGCTCGCGCGCGGGCCTGTCCGATCCGGATCGTCCGAACGGATCGTTCCTGTTCCTGGGCCCGACCGGCGTGGGCAAGACCGAGTTGTGCAAGGCGTTGGCCGAATTCCTGTTCGACAGCGGCGACGCGATGGTGCGCATCGACATGAGCGAGTTCATGGAGAAGCATTCGGTGGCGCGGCTGATCGGTGCGCCCCCGGGCTACGTCGGCTATGAGGAGGGCGGCTACCTCACCGAGGCCGTGCGTCGTCGGCCCTATAGCGTGTTGTTGCTCGACGAGGTCGAGAAGGCGCACCCGGATGTGTTCAACATCCTGCTCCAGGTGCTTGACGATGGCCGCCTGACCGATGGCCAGGGCCGCACGGTGGACTTCCGCAACACCGTGATCGTGATGACTTCGAACCTGGGCTCGCAGAACATCCAGGAAGTTTACGATCGCATCGAGCTTGATGGCAGCGGGCGTGATGGCAGCGGAAGCGAGGGCGAAGCGGTGGCCTATACGCAGATGAAGGCCGCAGTGATGGCCGCTGTGCAGAACCACTTCCGCCCGGAATTCATCAATCGCCTGGACGACATCGTGGTGTTCCATCCGCTCGGCCATGAGCAGATCCGGCGCATCGCCGACATCCAGACGCGTTACCTGGCCAAGCGCCTGGCCGAGCGCCAGATCAAGTTGGAGCTGACCGACGGCGCGCTGACGCTGCTGGGCAATATCGGTTTCGATCCGGTGTACGGTGCGCGCCCGCTCAAGCGCGCGATCCAGCAGCAGTTGGAGAACCCGCTGGCCAATCGCATCCTGTCGGGCGAGTTTGGCGCTGGCGACACGGTGCATGTGGATACCGACGGCGTGGTGTTGACGTTTTCCAAGACGACGTCGTCCGCAACCTGAGGATAAGCCAGGCGTGATCAGCCAGGCGTGATCAGCCGGGAGTGATCAGGCCGTGGGTATCGCGGCCCATCACCATCTCGGCCATCGAATAGGCCAGCTCGCGCTCGGCCAGCACGGCGCCGTCGGCACCACAGTCGATCAGGTGGCGCACTTCGGCTTCGCTGTGCGCGCGGGCGAGGATGCTGATCGCCGGATTGCTGGCGCGCAGGCGCTGCACGATCTCGCCGGCTTCGAAGGCATTCGGGATGGCGAGCAGCGCGTGCGTGGCGCGCGCTGGCGACAGGTCGGCAAGAATCGCGGGGTTGGCGGCATTGCCGCGAATCGCGGCGAGCCCATCAGCGCGCGCCTTGGCGACCAGGTCCACATCGTCGTCAACAACCAGAAGCGGCATCTGCCGTGCGCGCAGCAGCTCGGCAATCTGTGCGCCGACACGGCCATAGCCAACCAGGATCACGTGCCCCGAGGTCGGCAGGGGCGACCGCTCGTCAGCTGAAGGTTCGCCGAACTGCCTGGCCTGCCAGCGCTGCACGGTGGCGAATGCCAGCGGGTTTGCGACGATGGAGAGCAGCGCCGCGGCCAACACCAGGTCGCGGGCTTCCGCCGGAATCATTCCCAGGCCGACGCCGAGGCCGGCGAGGATGAAGGCGAACTCGCCGATCTGCGCGACGCCGGCGGCAATCGTCGTGGCAAGGCGCTGGCCGTGCCCGAGCATGCGCACCACCGCCCAGGCGGCCAGTGGCTTGCCGAGCATGATGATCAGCACGCAGCCCAGCACCTGCAAGGGCTGGCGCAACAGGATGGTCGGGTCGAACAGCATGCCGACCGAAACGAAGAACAACACCGCAAACGCGTCGCGCATGGGCAAGGAATCAGCGGCCGCCTTGTGGCTGAGTTCGGATTCGTTGAGCAGCATGCCGGCGAAGAACGCGCCCAGTGCAATCGACACGCCGAACCACTGCGCCGAGGCATAGGCCACGCCCAGGGCGATCGCGAGCACGGCCAATGTAAACAGCTCGCGTGAGCCGGTGCCGGCTACCTTGCGCAGGATCCACGGCACCAGGCGGCGCCCGACCACCATGATCAAGGCCGTGAACAGCACGAGCTTGAGCGCAGTCAGGCCAAGCGCGCGCAGCAGCATCTGGGTGTCGAGCGCGCCGCCGGTCTTGTTGTTGAGCGCCTTGGCGAACACCGGCAACAGCACCAGTACGAGCACCATCACCAGGTCCTCGACGATCAGCCAGCCGATCGCGGTCTTGCCACGCTGGGTATCGAGCAGGCGGTGGTCCTCAAGCGCGCGTAGCAGCACGACCGTGCTGGCGACCGACAGGCACAGGCCGAACACGGTGCCCTGGAACCAGCTCCAGCCAAGAAAATGCGCAAGCAGCGCGCCCAGGCCGGTGGCGAAGACGATCGGCAGCACGGCCCAGGGCAGGGCGACTGCCCGGACCTTGCGCAGGTCGGCCACGGAAAAATGCAGTCCCACGCCGAACATCAGCAGGACCACGCCGATTTCGGCCAACTGCCCGGCCAGCGAGGCATCGCCCACGAATCCGGGGGTGAATGGGCCCACCAGCACGCCCGCCATCAGGTAGCCGACCAGCGGCGAGAGCCGCAGGCGATGCGCCAGCGTTCCCAGCGCGAACGCCAGCACCAGGCCAACGGCCAGCAAAGTCAGGAGGGAAGCCTGATGCGTCATACCCGAATCCTACCCCGCCCTTG
>JBBRZU010000163.1:0-3410 GCA_038236425.1 Lysobacterales bacterium | reverse complement strand
GGTGTCGCCCGGCTCGATCCGGCCGGCCTTCTCGGCGGCCTCGATCATCTTCAGCCCGATGCGGTCCTTGATGGAGCCGCCGGGATTCATGCACTCGAGTTTCAGGTAGAGCTCGCACAAGCCCGTGTCGAGGCGCTGCGCCTTGACCATCGGAGTGTCGCCGATCAACTCGAGAACACTCTGCTTGGGATTCATGAACGGACTGCCCGGCCTGGGCTCATGCCCGACCGCGAATTCTAACCCGGCGGGCCAAGGGCGGTCAGGCTGCGAACGGCGGCGACCCAAGGGCAATCAGGTTGCGGGTGGCGGCGGCCTGACGAGGACAGGCCGCCGCCACCGACGCAGTGAACTAGTGGTGGTTGGCTTCGTACATTCGAAGCAGGCGGTCCTTCGCGTAAAGCTTTTCTCGCTTCATCCGCGACAGGGTGTTGTCGTCAAGCGGCAGGACGCCGAGTTCGGCGTCGAGCACCTGCTTGTCGAGTTCGCGGTGGCGCTGCAGGAGCTGGCGGAATTCCGCATCGCCCTTCATCAACGCTTCGACTTCTTCCTTAGGTTGTGCTTCAAACATGTGACCTCCTTCTGAAACGCAAACGCCCCGCGCGGTCAGGCGCAAAGCGAGCGGGTTTTAGGCAAGGTCAGGTCTCTGGCGCGTCGATCATCCCGCTTGAGCGCGCGCCCTGCCAAGTGGCCGGCGGCGTTCTCCACGGTGACGATTCCTGCTCTCATCGGCCTGGCTCTCTTTCGCCCGACGGCATCATGCCAAGGGGCAAGTCCGACGCTACTCCGGCAATGCGGGCGCCGCAAGCCTCATTTCAACTATTTGTTTTCATTAACATTTGTGAATTCTTGCCGGGCTAAGACCAGGGCACCGGGAGGCGCGGTTTTTCAATCACTTAGCCACGGCCGGGGGCCTGCCGGACACGCGCAAACCGCACTGGAGCGCGGCTCAGCGGACCGAGACCTCGACCCGCCGGTTGCGCGCGCGGCCCGCCTCGGAGGCGTTGTCGGCCACCGGTGCGCCCTCGCCTTTCCCGACTGCCTGGATCCGGCCAGACGGCACGCCCGCGGCGACCAGCGCATCACGCACCGCGTCGGCGCGCTTCTGGGACAGCGCCAGGTTGATGGCGTCGCTGCCCTGGCTGTCGGTGTGGGCCTCGACCCGGATTCCGGATTTGCCCCGGAGCGCGGCAGCGAGCGCGGACAGGCTGGCCCGGCCACTGGCGCCGAGTTGCGAACTGCCGCTTGCGAAGGCAGTGCCGGCCAGGGTGTAGATGGTCCGTCCGCCTTGCTTGCGCGAGAGCGGCATGGCGCCTTCGTCCTGCCCGACATTGGCCAGCGCGGCCGCCAAATCCGCTTGCTTGCGCGCGAGTTCGGCATCCTTGGCCCTGGCGTCGGCCAGTTTCAGCGCCTGCGATGCCTGGGCATTGGCGGCTTCGGTATCGGCAGCCGCCTGGTCCGTGGCCAGGCGATCGGCCTCGGCCTGGCGCTGCGAATCTTCCTCGCGCACGAGCTGCTGCATGCGCAGGCGCTCCGCCTCGGCCTGCGAGGCTTCCGCGTCACGGCGGCTGGCTTCCAGCAGGATCTGGTCGCGATCGCGATCCAACGCGATGGACTGCTCGTGCAGGGCGTCGGCCTGCGCCGCATCCCGGGCTGCCCGCACCCAGGCTTCGGCCAGGAACAGCGCGTGCGCCCGGTCCCGGGAGCGGGCGACCTCCAGGGAGGCCAGGGCCTGGTGCGCCTTGTAGCGCTCCAGCCTGGCGCGATCGGCAAGGGCCGGGTCGGCATCAAGCGCATTCAAATCGGTGGACAGGCGCACCAGGTCCGGATCCGGCCCGGAAGCGGCGCGGGCCGACGGCGCCAACGCCAGCATCAGCGTGACCAGAAGCACAAACAAGGCGACGCGGATCATGGCCGTACCCCCGGAACCACCAGCAGTTGCCGGCGCAGGTCCACGTTGCGGGTCGTCTTTGCATCAACTTCTGCGCGCGCGGCGTCAAGTTCCGCAGCCGCCAGCGCCTGGTCGGCGCCGGCCCGCGCTTCGTCCGCCAGCCGAAGGGCGTCCTTGTACTTTCGCCGGGACAGCGCATCCTGCGCCTGCGCGTAACGGGTCCTGGCCTCGGCCAGCACTCCGGCCGCCTCGCCGCGGGGCTGCAGGCGTTCCGCTGCAGCCACCGCTGCGCCGGCCGCATTGACCTCGGCATCGGGGGGCGTGGCGGCCCAGGCGCTGCTGGAACCACCTGCGAGCAGCGCAAGGGCGAGGGAAAGCGCGTTTTTGCGTTCAGACAGTGCCATGGTTCTCATTCGTGGGCTGCATAGACTTGGTATTGTCGGCAGGGGTTCGCCCTGCCGCAATGGGCACGTGGCACCTTAGGGGACAAGGGACGGCAAATGGATATCGGCTATTTCCTGAAATTGATGACCGAAAAGAACGCGTCGGACATGTTCCTGACGACGGGCGCGCCGGTCTTTATCAAGGTGGAGGGCCGACTCTATCCTCTCGGCAATACTGGCCTGCCCGCGGGCATGGTCAAGAAGATCGCCTACTCGCTGATGGACGAGGGCCAGGTGCCCGTGTTCGAGCGCGACCTCGAGTTCAACATGGCGATTGCCGTGAAGGATGCGGGACGCTTCCGCGTGAACTGCTTCAAGCAGCGCGGCGAAGTCGGCATGGTGATCCGCGCGATCAAGTCCGAGATCCCCAGCATCGACATGCTCAAGCTGCCGCAAGTGCTCAAGGACATCGTGATGGAGCCGCGCGGCCTGGTGCTGGTGGTCGGCTCGACCGGCTCGGGCAAGTCCACCGCGCTGGCGGCGATGATCGACCACCGCAACGCAAACAACACCGGGCACATCCTCACCATCGAGGACCCGATCGAATTCCTGCACAAGCACAAGAAGTCCATCGTCAACCAGCGCGAAGTCGGCCTGGACACCCATGCCTTCCATAACGCGCTCAAGAACGCGATGCGCGAGGCGCCGGACGTGATCCTGATCGGCGAGATCCTGGACGCGGTGACCATGGAATCAGCGATCGCCTTCGCCGAAACCGGCCACCTGTGCCTGGCGACCCTGCACTCCAACAATGCCGACCAGACGCTGGACCGCATCCTGAACTTCTTCCCGGAAGCGGCGCACAAGAACGTGCTGATGAACCTGTCGCTGAACCTGAAGGCGGTCATCTCACTGCGCCTGGTGGTCGGCAAGGATGGCAAGCGCCTGCCCGCCTCCGAGGTGTTGATCAATACGCCGATGATCCGCGACCTGATCCGCCGCGGCGAAGTGCATGAGGTCAAGGACGCGATGGACAAGTCGCTGCAGGAAGGCATGCACACCTTCGACCAGTCGCTGTTCAAGATGTACAAGGAAGGCAAGATCGAGCTGGAGGAGGCGCTGAAGAAGGCCGACTCCCG
>JBBRZU010000162.1:0-3467 GCA_038236425.1 Lysobacterales bacterium | reverse complement strand
GCGCCAGGCGTACGCGGATGTGCTGTTCCATGGCCGGCATCCTTCGTTCGTGCTGTTTTTGGACATTGATCCGCGCCGCGTGGACGTGAATGTGCACCCCGCCAAGCAGGAAGTACGCTTCCGCGATGGCCGGCTGGTGCATGAATTCGTCTACCGGACTTTGCACGAGGCGCTGGCCGGTGCACGGGCAGGGCAGGGTGCCGGACTGCCCGCAATCGCGCCTGCCGCGCTGCAACAGGTATCCCTGCAACAGGCATCCCTGCAACAGGCATCGGGCCTGCAACAGTCCGGCGCGGGCGATTGGGGCAGTCGGCAGCAGCCGATGGGCCTGCCCGTTCGCGACACCATCGCGGCTTATTCCGCCTTGTATGCGGTCCCTGACTCCGATCGTGCATCCATGCCCGCCGTCGACGCTGCGAGTGCGCCACCACTTGGATTTGCGCTCGCGAAATTGCACGGCATCTTCGTGCTGGCCGAAAACGCCGAAGGCCTGGTGCTGGTGGACATGCACGCGGCACACGAGCGCATCACCTACGAGCGCCTCAAGCAGGCTGGCGACAGCGACGGCATCCGCTCGCAGGTCCTGTTGGTGCCGGTGTCCCTGGCGGTGGCCGAACGCGAGGCCGATATCGCCGAGCAGCACGTGGAGATACTCGAATCGCTGGGTTTCGAACTGCGCCGGAGCGGTCCGCAATCGCTGAGCCTGCGCGCCGTGCCGACCTTGCTGGCCGACGTCGATCCGCGTGCGCTGGTGCTCGACCTGCTCAACGACCTGCGCGAGCATGGCCACAGTCGCGTGCTCGAACAGGCCCGCAATGAACTCCTGTCCACGCTGGCCTGTCATACCTCGGTCCGGGCCAACCGGCGTCTCGGGCTGGCGGAAATGAACGCGCTGTTGCGCGACATGGAAGCGACCGAGCGATCCGGCCAGTGCAACCACGGGCGTCCGACATGGGTGCAGCTGAGTCGCGCGGACCTGGACAAACTTTTCCTGCGTGGACGATGACACGATGCCTGGACACACAAGCAAACTCCGCGGCGCCGCCGCCGTGCTCCTGCTGGCGACGCTGACCGGTGTGCCGGGCTGCGGGAGCGGCAGTGACGATGCGGCGGCCACCCAGGCCGCGGCCGCTGCCAAAGCAGCGCGGGCTGCTTACGACAAGCAGATCCTCGCCTGGCGCGCGGATCGCCTGCAGCGCCTGATGCTGCCCGATGGCTGGCTGTCCCTGGTTGGCATGCATTGGCTCGAAGTTGGCACTACGCGCATCGGCCACGGCACCGACAACGGCACCCGGCTTGCGGTGGGCCCCGACCACCTGGGCGTGCTCAAGCTCGGCGCGGACGGCTCGTTGCTGTTCACTGCCGATCCCGGCGCGGAGGCCACCGTGGACGGCGCGCCTGCGATCGGGCCGACGCGGCTGGTGTCCGACGCTGATCCCGTTGCCAACCCGAGTGTGGTGGGCTTCAACAAGGGCGACGCGAGCTTCATCGTGATCAAGCGCGGCGAGCGCCATGCGTTGCGCGTCCGCGATGCGCTCGCACCGACCCGCATGGCATTCCCCGGTATCCCCAGCTTCGATATCGATCCGGCCTTTCGCTTCAACGCCACCTTCCAGCCGCATCCGGCGGGGCAGAAGATTGAAATCATCAACGTGCTGGGCATGGTGGAACCGATGGACAATCCGGGTACGGTCACCTTCAGCAAGGACGGCAAGTCCCATACGCTCGAGGCCATTGACGAAGGCGACCACCGCCTGTTCCTCATCTACGCCGACCGCACCAGCGGGCACCAGAGTTATGCCGCTGCGCGCTATCTGTATTCCATGTACCCGGACGCCAGCGGGCACACCATCGTGGACTTCAATGAGGGGTACAACCCGCCGTGCGCATTTACCGACTTTGCAACCTGCCCGCTGCCTCCACTCAGCAACCGCCTGGACCTCGCCATCACGGCGGGCGAAATGAAGCCGGGCAAGCACGCAGCAGCATCACCGTGACGCGCACGCCGCGCGGAAAACCAATCGCCGCTGCGCTGCTCGCCGGCTCTGCCGCGCTGGTGCTTGCAGTGGGCGTTGCCTGCGCGGCACCAGCGACGCCCGCGGCCCGCGCACTGGCGGCTCCCGTCGCCACCGCGACCGTGGCCGAAGCGCAGCGCGCGTTGCTGTGGAAGGTCAGTGACGGGGACAACCATCTTTACCTGCTCGGCTCGTTCCACGTGCTCAAGCCGCAGGACTATCCGCTGCCGGTCGCCATTGACGCGGCCTTCGCCGATGCCGAGCGCGTCGCCTTCGAAGTCTCGCCCGAGGAAATGCGCTCGCCCGACCTGCCGATGAAGATGCTCGCCGCCGGGACCATCGACCATGGGACGCCGTTGTCCGAGCGCCTGCGCCCTGCGACCTACCGCAAGTTGCAGGCCTATTGCGCCAAGCGCTGTGCGCAGAGTGGTCTTGCGATGGAGCAACTGGTGCGTTTCGAGCCGTGGATGGTGTCGCTGATGGTCAGCCTGGTCGAGGCGCGCCGCCTGGGCTACGAGTCGGGGAAGGGGCTGGACCAGAACCTGATCGATCGCACGCTCGCGGCGAAGAAAGCCTCGATGGGGCTGGAAACAGCCGAGCAGCAGATCACGGTACTCGATGGCATGTCGGCAAAGGAACAGGAGCAGTCCCTGCTCGAAGCGCTCGATGACGTGGATGGCATGCAGGGGCGCATGGAGGAACTGCACTCCGACTGGCGGCGTGGCGATGCCGATGCGCTCGAACGGCTGATGAACTCCGAGCTCAAGGAATCCTATCCACAGCTCTACCAGCGCATCAACGTCGCCCGCAACGACGCCTGGGTACCGAAGTTGCGCAAGCTGCTGGATACGCCGGGAACCGATGACACCCTGGTGATCGTCGGTGCAATGCACCTGCTGGGACCGGATGGACTGGTGGCGAAAATGCACGCCAGCGGCTATCGCGTCGAGCGACTGTAACGCGACGCCCGGTCCAGACAGCCGCGCTCATGCCGGCAAGGCTGGAGCGAGGGTATTGCGCAACGACGGTGGAACCAGGTCGATGCAATCCACCGGGCATGGTGGAATGCACAACTCGCAACCCGTACACAGGTCTGCCAGGACGGTGTGCATCAGCTTCTGCCCGCCGATGATCGCGTCCACCGGGCAAGCCTGGATGCATTTGGTGCAACCGATGCATTCGTCTTCGCGGATCCAGGCGACCTGATAGGGCGTTTCGACGCCGTTGGCCGGATTGACCGGCCTGGGTTCGCGCCCGAGCAGTCGGGCCAGCGCGCGCGCGCCGTCGTCACCGCCGGGCGGGCAGCGATCAATGTCCACTTCGCCGCGCGCCAGCGCCTCGGCATACGGACGGCAGCCGTTGAATCCGCATTGACCGCACTGGGTCTGCGGCAGGATCTGCTGGATCGCTTCGATGGTGCGATCAACGCGCGCGGCCTTCACCCGGGTCGCG
>JBBRZU010000161.1:0-3482 GCA_038236425.1 Lysobacterales bacterium | reverse complement strand
TCTGCAAGATTGGACCATGTGATCCCATCCACCAGACGCCCGCACAAATTTCCTGCGCACACTGTCAAAGATCGTTGCAGCCACTTCCGGCGAACCGGGAAGTAAAGAGGGGCGTTTCGCCCGACCGAGCCGCACATTATAGGTTGGATTCCAGGAACGTCAACACCTTGTACGGCCTGTTTTTCCACACACCCCGCAGTTTCGTTCAGCTGGCAGCCGGCCGGCACCACGGGGCCGCGAACTATAGCGGGGGCAATCGAAATTGCATAGGGTGATTTTCGTGTCGGGCACTGGAATGCCGGTCGCGACCAAGGCAGCGGCGGTACCGGGACACGCAGGCGCTGGCCTTGACAGCCGCTGCGGCATCCATGAGTGTCGCGGCAATCCACGGAGAACCAACATGCAGCGCGCCATCCGCCACGCCTCCTTGTTCCTGCTGTCGGCACTCTCGGCTGCCTGCGCCACCGCGAGCGACGGTCGCTGGGTGGAGCTTGGCGGACATCGCTTCGTGGTGGAGGTCGCTGACGAGGAAGCCGAGCGGCAGCGCGGGCTGATGTTCCGCGACGAGATGGCCGACGACCACGGCATGGTGTTTGTGCACGACTACGAGGCGCCGCAGGCCTACTGGATGAAGAACACGCACATCCCGCTGGACATCTTCTACTTCGACCATTCGCGCAAGCTTGTGTCGGTGTCGCAGAACGTGCCGCCGTGTTCGCTGGGTGACCGCTGCCCGCCGTTCGCGAGCGAGGGGCCGGCGCTGTACGTGCTCGAGCTCAATGCCGGCGCGGCGGAGCGCCTGGGCGTGAAGCCCGGGGACGAGATCAAGTTCGGCCCCGGCGTGGCGGAGCGCAAATAACCGTTGATTTGCGGAAATACTTGATTTGCGGCACGGGGGCGTCCACATTCACCTCATGGCAACCGGTTACCTGCTGCCGGATTGGAATTCCCTCGCCGCTCGCGGCGACGATGAGCTTCCTCTCCTCGAAACCGCGCTGCTGATCGCACGCGATGAATATCCCGACCTCGATGCCGCCGCCTACGAGCAGGCGCTGCGCGATTACGCTGACGCCCTGCGCCCACAATTGACCGCCGGCAGCGATCTTCCGTCCACGCTCACCACGATCAACCGCTTTCTGTTCGACGAACTCGGGTTCGCCGGGAACGACCACCAGTACGACGACCCGCGCAACAGTTACCTCAACCAGGTGTTCGACCGGAAGTTGGGCATCCCGATCTCCCTGGCCGTGGTGCAGATCGAACTGATGCGCCGGGTCGGCCTGCCGCTGGACGGGATTTCCTTCCCCGGGCATTTCCTGGTGCGCTTGCCGGTGGATGACGGCATCCTGGTGATGGATCCCTTCAACAAGGGCCGGCCGGTGAGCGCGGAAGAACTCAAGGAGCGCGCCTCGCCCCATCTTGGCGGCCGGCCACCCGACGACGTGCAGTTGATCGAAATCCTCGCGCCGGCGTCCCACCGCACGATCCTGGCGCGCATGCTGCGCAATCTCAACGGCCTCTACCTCGAACAGCAGGACTGGGAGCGCGTCGCGCGCACCTCCGATCGCCTGCTGAAGCTTTCCCCCGATACACCTGACGCTGTCCGCGACCGTGGCCTGGCGTATCGCGAGATTGGCTACGCCAACGGTGCCCGCGACGACCTGGGACGCTACCTGCAGCTGGCGCCGCAGGCTGAAGATGGAAATCGGGTGCGCACCCTGCTGGTGGAACTGGGCGGGCGACGCGGCCGGATCAACTGAATCCGCGAGGCGGCTTCAGACCGGCATCATCTCGAAGTCGGCCTTGGTCACCCCGCAGTCCGGGCAGCACCAGTCGTCCGGAATCTCATCCCATCGGGTGCCCGCGACGATGCCCTCTTCGGGCAAGCCTTCGGCTTCGTCGTAGATGAAACCGCAAACCACGCACATCCAGCTGCGGTAGGGGACATCGTCAGTCATCACAGGCTCGAAGCATCCGGGAGCTATCATTGTCGCATCCCGCACGGCCCGACGACATGCGTCCCGACGCGATGATGCCGCCCTGCGGCGTCTACCTGGTCACACCCGATGAACACGACACCGCCCGCCTGGTCGCGCGCGTCGCCGCCCTGTTGCCCGGACGGCCGGCGCTGCTGCAGTACCGCAACAAGGTCGCTTCACCGGCATTGCAGCGGGATCAGGCGCGCGCGCTGCTCGCGCTTTGCACCGACTTTGGAACGCCGCTGGTCGTGAACGATGACTGGCGACTGGCAGCCGAGCTCGGTGCAGCCGGCGCGCACCTGGGCGGCGACGATGGCGACCTGGCCCAGGCGCGGGCGGCCCTGGGTCCGGGCAGCATCCTCGGCGCGTCGTGCTACGACTCGCTGGAGCGCGCTGCCGCCGCGGCGACCGCGGGCGCCAGCTACCTCGCGTTTGGCACCTGTTTTGCCTCCGGCACCAAGCCCCTGGCCCGTCGCGCTCCGCTGTCGCTGTTTGCCCAGGCGCGGCCATTCGGGCTGCCAACAGTGGCGATCGGCGGCATCAGCACCGACAATGGTGGACTTGCAGTCGACGCTGGCGCCAACCTGCTGGCGCTGATCGCCGGCGTGTTCGACGCGCCCAATCCGCTTGCTGCGCTGCGCACCCTCACTTCCCTCTTCCCGCCGAGCCCCGACGATGAAACATGATCACAGCCACGAGCTGTTCGCCCGCGCCCGTCGCCTGATGCCGGGCGGGGTCAATTCACCGGTGCGCGCCTTCAAGTCCGTCGGCGGCGAACCGTTCTTTGCCAAGCGTGCCGAAGGTGCCTACCTGATCGACGTGGACGGCAACCGCTACGTTGATTACATCGGCAGCTGGGGTCCGATGATCGCGGGGCACGCGCATCCGGCCGTGCTGGAGGCAGTGGCGCGCACCATGCGCGACGGCCTGAGCTTCGGCGTACCGAATGCGCTGGAAGTGACGATGGCCGAGACGCTGACGCGCCTGGTGCCAAGCTGCGAGATGGTGCGCATGGTCAATTCCGGTACCGAAGCCACGCTGTCGGCGATCCGCCTGGCCCGCGGCGCAACCGGTCGCAACCGCATCGTGAAGTTTGAAGGCTGCTACCACGGCCACGGCGATTCCTTCCTGGTGAAGGCGGGCTCGGGCATGTTGACCCTGGGCGTGCCGGACTCGCCGGGCGTGCCCAAGTCGCTTGCCGATCTCACCTCCACCCTGCCCTACAACGACTTCGATGCCGCCACCACGTTCTTCGCAGCGCAGGGCGAGGAAGTGGCGGCGCTGATCGTCGAGCCGATCGTCGGCAATGCCAATTGCATCCTGCCGCGCAAGGGCTATCTGCAACATCTGCGCGAGCTGTGCACGCGGCACGGCGCGATCCTGATCTTCGACGAGGTGATGACCGGCTTCCGCGTCGCACTGGGCGGCGCGCAGCAGCGCTACGGCGTCACGCCCGACCTGAGCACCTTTGGCAAGATCATCGGCGGCGGCATGCCGGTGGGC
>JBBRZU010000160.1:0-3969 GCA_038236425.1 Lysobacterales bacterium | reverse complement strand
GGATTATCCAACAGTTGCAAGGGGTTAGGCCAGCCCGCTATAATCCCGCGCTTGTCAGGCCGATCCATTGGCCGCAACGCCCACGCCGGGCGTCACCGGTGAATCCACACACCAGGCAAATCCCCGCCCCGGGGTGCCCCAGCCGCAACGATGCATGTTGCCGGCGAAGGTTCGAGGCGGAGCCTGGTGGAGGCCCCAACCCCGGAACGATCGCGCCGCCTGTCGGCCGCGTTCCATTATCGAAAGGCAAGACCGATGACCCAAGTCACCATGCGCCAGATGCTGGAAGCCGGCGTCCATTTCGGCCACCAGACCCGCTACTGGAACCCCAAGATGAGTCCGTTCATCTTCGGCGCCCGCGGCAAGATCCACATCATCAACCTGGAAAAGACCCTTCCGCTGTTCACCGACGCGATGAATTTCATCTCGGCGCTGGCGCAGAAGCGCGGCACCATCCTGTTTGTCGGCACCAAGCGCTCCGCGCGCGAGTCGATCAAGGAAGAAGCCGAGCGTTGCGGCATGCCCTACATGAGCATGCGCTGGCTCGGTGGCACCCTGACCAACTTCCGCACCGTGAAGCAATCGGTCGGCCGCCTGAAGGAACTGGAAGCCGCTGAAACCGACGGCACCTTCGACAAGATGGTCAAGCACGAAGTGCTCGGCCTGCGCCGCGAGCGCGAGAAGCTGCTGGCCTCGCTGGGCGGCATCAAGGAAATGAACCGCTTGCCCGATGCGCTGTTCGTGATCGACATCGGCCACGAGAACATCGCCGTGCAGGAAGCCAAGAAGCTCGGCATCCCGGTCATCGCCGTGGTCGATACCAACTACGACCCGTCGCTGGTGGATTACGCGATCCCGGGCAACGATGACGCGATCCGCGCCGTGCAGCTGTATGTGCGCGCCGCCGCCGACTCGGTGCTCGAGGGCAAGGCCGCTGCGCCGCAGATGGGCCAGCGCGACGACGAGTTCGTCGAGCTCGACGCCGACGGCAACCCGGTCGCCAAAGAAGACAAGAAGGCCGCCCCGCGCCGCGCGCCGCCGCCAAAGAAGCCCGGCGCCCCGCGCCGTGACGACCGCGGCCCGCGTCCCGACTCCCGCCGCTAAGCACCGCCGGGCGGGGCTCTCCAGCCCCGCCCTCCCCTTTTTGTGTGGGAGCGGCTTCAGCCGCGATGGCTGATTGCGAGAAATCGCGGCTGGAGCCGCTCCCACACCATATATACGCAAGAGGTAATGCAATGGAAATCACCGCCAGCCTGGTCAAGGAACTGCGCGAGCGCTCCGGCGCCGGCATGATGGAATGCAAGAAGGCGCTCAGCGAGCACGCCGGCGACATCGACGTCGCCATGGGAGCCCTGCGCAAGTCGGGCCTGGCCAAGGCCGACAAGAAGGCTGGCCGCGTCGCTGCCGAAGGCCGTGTCGCCATGGCGCAAGACGCTGGCAAGGCTGTCCTGGTCGAGATCAACTCCGAAACCGATTTCGTGGCCAAGGACGAGAACTTCCTCGCCTTCGTCAACGGCGTCGCGCAGGCTGCGCTGGATTCCTCCGTGGCTGACGTGGACGCGCTCAAGGCCGCGCCGCTGGACGGCTCGACCGTCGAGCAGTCGCGGGCCGCGCTGATCGCCAAGGTCGGCGAGAACGTGCAGGTGCGCCGCATGGCGCGCGTGGAAAGCGCCAACACGGTGGCCGGCTATGTGCATGGCGGCCGCATCGGCGTGCTGGTCGAGATCAAGGGCGGCGACGCCGATCTGGCCAAGGGCCTGGCGATGCATATCGCCGCGATGAACCCGCCCTACATCACCGGCAAGGACGTCCCGGCGGAGTTCATCGCCAAGGAAAAGGACATCGAGCTGGCCAAGATGAGCGAGAAGGACAAGGCCAAGCCGGCCGAGATCCTCGAGAAGATCATCTCCGGCAAGGTCGCCAAGATCATCAACGAAGTCACCCTCACCGGCCAGCCGTACGCGCTGGATACCGACAAGTCGGTGGACCAGGTGCTGAAGGCCGCCAAGGCCGAGGTCATCTCTATGCACCGCATCGCCGTCGGCGAGGGCATCGAAAAAGTGGTCGAGGACTACGCCGCCGAAGTCGCCAAGGCCATGCAAGTCTGACCCAACCCGTGGGAGCGGCTGACCAGACATTGGTCTGTTGAAAACCAGCCGCGATCCCAAAAAGCTTGAGGGGAAGACCCGCGGCCAATGCCGCGGGTTTTTTCTTGCCCGCGATTCAGGCCCGCGCGCCGGACTTGTGCGCCGGACTTGTGCCCCGAGCCTATTGCCCCGGCAGGAACGCCAACGGATCTACCGGCTTGCCATTGCGCCGGATCTCGAAATGCAGCATGTCGCGGCTGGCTCCGGTGTGGCCCATTTCCGCGATGGTGTCGCCGACATGCACCCGCGCACCCTCTGCAACCAGCCGCTTGCTGTTGTGCGCATACGCGGACAGCCACTCATCCGAATGCTTGATGATGATCAGCTCGCCGTAACCGACCAGGCCAGCGCCCGAATAAACCACCACGCCGTCGCCTGCCGCCAGCACCGGTTGCCCGGCGCTGCCCGCAATATTGATGCCCTGCTGAGTCTGGTCACCGGCGACGTAGCGACCGATCACCTGCCCCCTGGTTGGCCAGCGCCAGGCCGGTGCGCCCGCGGCGGGAACCGATGGGATCCCTACCGCTGGGGCGCGCGATGGCGTCGGAGCAGGCGCACGACTGGGCGATGTGGGGCCGGCCTGCCTCGGCGGCGGACGGCCGTCGGCAACGCGGCCGTCGCTTGCGCGACCACCGGGCGGCAGCAAACGCAGCCGCTGCCGGATCTTGATCATGTAGGGATCGCCGATGCCATTCCAGTTCGCCACGTCCTGGTAGCGCAGGCCATACCGGAAGGAAATGCCATACAGCGTCTCGCCGGAACGCACCACATGGACGGCGCCGCGCGGGAGCGGCTCGATGACGCCGCGCGAACTGGCGCGCGATGACGGCGCATCGGATCGGCGCGGGGATTCATAGTCGCGCTTGACGATGCGCGAATGCGTACAGCCGCCAAGCACCAGCAACAACGCGGCGAACAGCAGCGCAGCCGATGCCGCCGGCAACCGCCGTGGCGAGTCAGCTTGCACGTCGATATCCTTCCGGATCGCTGAGCACATGGGTAAAACCATGCGTCATCCGGCGTGATGGCGCAACAGCAGCCACGCCACCATGCCAACCAGAAGCACCAATGCGGCCCATCCGATCGGCTCGATGTACTTGTGCAGGGCATTGACCGCCCTCTCGCCACCGAGGCGGATCGCCCCGGCCACCAGGAACACGCGCTTGCCGCGGCCAATCGCGCCGCCGAAGAAAAACGGCAGCAGCGGCATGCCCACCGCACCCGACGCCAGCGTGAAGATCTTGAACGGCACCGGCGTGAACCCGGCGATCAGCAACAGCCAGAAGCCGTTGTCGGCGGCCTGTTGCTTGATCTCGCCGAACTGCGCGCCATAGCCCAGCCTGTCGATCAGCGGCATGACCGCATCAATGGCGAAATGGCCGATCGCATAGCCCACGAACATGCCCAGGACCGAGCCGCCAAGGCTGATCGCCGCAAACCGGAAGCCGCGTTTTGGCTGTGCAATGCACATTGGGGCGAGCATCGCCTCGGGCGGCACCGGGAAGAAGATCGCCTCGATGAAACTCAGGAACGCCAGCAGCCATGGCGCGCGCGGATGCGCAGCCCAGACGATGGCGCGCTGGAACAGCGGCGCAAAAAGCTTCATGGATTTCGCGCCATCAGGAAGTCGCCATCAGGAAGTCGCCATCAGCTGGTCGTCATCACAGGATTCCGGACACCAGGGGGACGAACACGACTTTGCCGAGGTCCTCCTGAACCAGGCCTTCGGGTGTCTTGCGCACGCGCAACAGGTTCTGGTCCGTGGCGCCGCCGACCGGCGCGACCAGCGTGCCGCCCTCGCTGAGCTGCTGCAGCAGCGCCG
>JBBRZU010000159.1:0-4154 GCA_038236425.1 Lysobacterales bacterium | reverse complement strand
GTGCCGCATGCGTTCGGCCACTTCGCGTGCCTTGGTGGCGCCCGCGCCGGGCAGCAGGACAACGAATTCCTCGCCGCCAAAGCGCGCCGTGACCGACGCGTCCGGGCGCAGGCAGTCATCGAGGCTGCGCGCGAGCATGCGCAGGCATTCGTCACCGGCCAAATGGCCAAACTCGTCGTTGACCAGCTTGAAGTGATCGATATCCAGCAGCAGCAGGCTCAGCGGTTGCCGGGTCTCGATCGCATGGCTGAGCATCTGTTCGAACACTTCTCGGAAGTGGCGCCGGTTGAACATGCCGGTGAGCACGTCGCGGCGGTTGGACTCGCGCAAGCGTGAATTCGCATCTGCCAGTTGCTCCAGCGCCGCGCTGAGTTCGGACGTGCGCCGGGACACGTTACGCTCGAGTTGCTCGTTGGCTTCGCGCACCACGCTTTCATTTTCGGTGCGCAGGTTGGCGTAGCGGTAGGCCAGTGCAAAGCTCAACAGCACCATCTCCATGGCCGAACCGATCTGGATTCCGTATTCGGTGAGGAAGTTCTTGGGTAGCAGGCCGAAGGACACCGACGCGTACATCGCGGTCCCGAACAGCAGCATCGCCCACGCGGCAAGGAACAGGCGCGCCGGCCCGTAGCCGCGCTTGATCGCGATAATGGACTGGTAAACGATCAGCAGGACGCCTGGGAAGACGCAGATCGTGCTCAACTGCACCGAGATGCGGTACGGGATCCAGAGCGACGCGATGCCCAATGCCGCGAAGAACCAGATCAGGGCCAGCGACAGTCGGTCGCCCGCGGGCCAGCGGTCGCGAAGTTCCAGGAACAGTCGTGCGAACTGGTGCATTGCCATCTGCACCAGGCTCATGCTCAGCGGAATCGCGTGGTTGGCCAGCCAGGGCGAGGAGGGCCACAGGTACTCGAAGGCGAGGCCGTTGAGGCAGAACAGCACCAGTCCGAAGCCGGCCAGGTGGCACATGTACCAGAAGTGGCTGCTGTCGCGCAGCGACAACCACAGCACCATGTTGTAGAAGAACAGCGCCAGCAGGATGCCATCGTAGATGCCGATGCCGATCTGCGCGTCGCGCTCCATCTCGGCAAACGCACCGAAGGTATAGATGCGCAAGGGCGCCTGCATCGAGCTTGCGCTTTGCGCGCGCACCAGCAACTCCACCTGCGTGCTCTGCGGCAGGTTGAGCCAGAAATTCGGATGGCGGTAGCGGATCGCGCGTGCCGAGAAGGGCAGCATGTCGCCCGACGCCAGATGGTCCACGCGCCCGTCCGGATAGCGCATGTAGACGTCGACATAGTCGAGCAGCGAATACTGCAGCACCAGCAGCCAGCGTTCTTCGCCATTGCCCTGGTTGAACAGCGAGGTGTGGAACCAATAGGCGCCATTGGCGAAGCCGAAGGTGGCATTTCCATTCGGCAGTGGCTTGAAACGGCCCTGGGCGGCTGCGTCGAACATCGCGGAAGCGTCGGCTCGCCCGTCAGGATCCAGGAGAAAGCCCACGTGAGGGGAAAGGTCCAGGTTGGTCAGGCCCGGGCTGACCAGGACGCGCTGGTCCGCGGCCAACGCCGGGCCGATGCCGCAGACCGCCAGGAGTAGCCAGCAGGCGAGGCGGACTAGCGATCTCAAGCTGGACTCCCCGGGGCTGGCGCTGGCACTTGGCACACACCTTAACGTGAGCAACGGAGCACCGCCATGCGCCTGAACATGACTGGGCACCAAACCGGGACCCGGTTCCGGTTTGACGAATGTAATAGTGTGCTGTTACATTGGCACGATGAAACGCCGCGATTCCCAAAGCCCCCTGCCCATGCCCGACCGGCCGGGCGCACTCGAGCATCTGGTGGAGGCCATGCTGGCCATGCGGTCGGCCGGGGAACTGCGCGCGTTCCTGGCCGATTTGTGCACCCCGGCCGAGCTGGAAGCCATCGCTGATCGCTGGCGGGTGGTCCCGCTGCTGGTCGAGGGGCTGGCCTACCGCGAGATCCACGACCGCACCGGTGTCAGCGTCACCACCATCGGCCGCATCGCCCGCTGCCTCGATCTCGGTGCCGGCGGCTATCGCCTCGCTGCTGATCGCGTCCTCGGCGACGGCAGCAACTCCCACTGATTCCACGAACCAAAGGAAACCCGCGTCATGCGGACGCACGACCGTTTGCGCATTGCCATCCAGAAATCGGGCCGCCTCAGCGACCCGGCCCGCGAGTTGCTTGCGCGCGCCGGCTTCAGCTTTCGCGAGAGCCGCGATCGCCTGTTCTGCTTCGGTGAAACCCAGCCAGTGGACCTGTTGCTGGTCCGCGATGATGATATCCCCGGCCTGATCGCCGAGGGTGTCTGCGACATGGGCATCGTCGGGCGCAACCTGCTCGAGGAGCTGGAGGCCGAGCGCGAAGCAGCCGGCGCCGCACCAGCGGTTGGCACGCTTCGCACGCTTGGTTTTGGCCGCTGCCGACTTTCAATCGCGGTGCCCAATGACTGGGACTGGGCCGGACCGCAGCGGCTTGCGGGAACCCGCATCGCCACCAGCTATCCACACCTGCTGGCGCGCTGGTTGCGCGACAACGGCGTCGATGCCGAGCCGGTCGTGCTGTCGGGTTCGGTGGAAATCGCGCCGCGGCTGGGCAAGGCCGAGAGCATCTGCGACCTCGTTTCCACCGGTGGCACGCTGCTGGCGAACCAGCTCAAGGAAGTCGCGATCGTCCTGGAAAGCGAAGCCGTGCTTGCCGGTCCGGCAGAAGCCTTCACCGACGCGCGCGCGGATCTTGCGGCGATGTTGCTGCGCCGCCTGGATGGGGTGATGAGCCTGCGCGCCAGCAAGCTGCTGCTGTTCCAGGCACCGCGCAGTGCGTTGCCGGCGATCCTGAAACTGCTCGACGATGCCGAGCCGCCGACCGTGACCCGGATCGACGGTCGCGACGATGAGGTATCGCTGCAGGCCCTGTGCCGTCGCGCCATGACCTGGCAGCGCCTGGAAGACATGAAACGCGCTGGCGCCTCCGGTCTGCTGGTGCTTCCGGTGGAGCAGATGCTGGCATGAGCGCGAATACATTCCCCGCTGACGACGCGGCCGTCGCCCTGCGCGTCATGGATTGGAGCCTGCTCGATGCCGCTGCCCAGGCGCAATGCCTGCGCCGTGGCACGCGCGGAACAGATTCCGAAGTGCAGTCACGGGTCACCCGTGTCATCGAACAGGTGCGCGCCGATGGTGATGGCGCGCTGCGCGCGCTGACCCGTCGCTTCGACGCCGCGGAGCTGGCGAACTTCGAAGTCAGTGGCGACGAGTTTTCCGCCGCCCGCGCCGCCGTGCCTCAAGTGCTGTACGACGCGATGGTCGAGGCGCGCGAGCGGCTGATCACCTGGCACGCGGCCGGCTTGGTCGCGCCGTTCGATGTGGAGACCGCGCCTGGCGTGCGCTGTGGACGCATCCTGCGCGGCCTCGGGCGAGTTGGCCTGTACGTTCCGGCCGGTACCGCGCCGTTGCCGTCCACTGCGTTGATGCTCGGCGTGCCGGCTGCGCTGGCAGGTTGTGGCGAGAGCATCCTGTGCACGCCACCGCGTCCCGATGGCAGTGCCGACCCGGTGGTCCTGACTGCGGCGAAATTGTGTGGCGTCACCCGCGTGTTCAAGCTCGGCGGCGCGCAGGCCATCGCCGCCATGGCCTTCGGAACTGAATCGGTGCCCGCCTGCGACAAGCTGTTCGGTCCCGGCAACGCCTACGTCACCGCCGCAAAGCAGCAAGTGTCCGCCGCTCCCGGCGGCCCGGCCATCGACATGCCCGCGGGTCCGTCGGAAGTGTTGGTGATTGCCGATGTCGGTGCCTCCGCCTTGCGCGTTGCCGCCGACCTGCTGTCGCAGGCCGAGCACGGCGTTGATTCGCAGGTCATCGGCTTGAGCGATTCGCGCGAACTGCTCGACGCGGTTGCCGCGCAGGTGGAACAACAACTCGCTGACTTGCCGCGCGCTGAGATCGCCCGCGCCTCGCTGGCCAATGCCAGGCTGATTCTTGTGCCGGATATCGCCACCGCGGTCGAGGTCAGCAATGCCTATGCACCCGAGCACCTGATCCTGGCCGTGGCCGATCCGCAATCCCTGCTGCTGCAGATTCGCCGCGCCGGGTCGGTGTTCCTTGGCGACGACGCGGCCGAAGCGCT
>JBBRZU010000158.1:0-4209 GCA_038236425.1 Lysobacterales bacterium | reverse complement strand
TGGCGACCGATACGGCCAAACCCGCCAGCCAAGCATCCAGAACCGGATACTGCGCTCTCCCATGCGGTGCCGGAATGCGATACCGGGGATGCCCAGCAGTTCGTAGCCTGCGTCGAGCACGCGGAACGACCAGGCGGTATCAACGTGGTCGATGAAGAAATCCTCGTCCAATCCACCGAGCGCCTCGAACAGCGCAAGCTTCAGCAGAGTCCCGCTGCCGTTCAAGTTGGCCACTGGTACCGAGTCGGCGCCAACGGCATAACGTCGAACCCAGCGGCAACCGGAAATCTGGTGGAAGCCATGTTCCAGGCCAGTTTGTGCATCGACCAGCCGCGGTCCGACGCAGCCCAGGTTGGGGTACGTGGTCGCCATCTGACCATACGCGGACAGCAAGGCATCGACGCCGCCCTCCCCCGTTTCAGTGTCCTGGTCGAGCAGCAGCACGAACCCGCATGCCGGCCAGGCCTGGCGCGCGGCATCCGCGCCCTGATTGAGTGCGGCAGCAAGCCCAAGATTGGCGCTATTTCGCAATACGACGACATCACTCCGGCCCGCCGCCAATGTCTCCATCTCGCGAAGCAGCCCAGGCGCGGAATCGTTGTCCACCCAAACCTTCGCGCAATGTTCGGGGAGTTGGGCCAACTGGCTCGCAAGGACTGCGATATCCGGATTGTAGGTGACCGTGACAGCGGCGATATCAGGCGCGAACGACGCTGCGCCGGCATCCGGACCCGCTGCACCCCGCCGATCAGTGTCGTGCATGTTCAAAGGTGTAGATCAGCGTCGGCATGATCCGTCGCAGGGGTGCAAACGCAGGGTCCGGAAGGGCGCGCACCAACGCGGCCTGCCATGACATCTGTCGCTCGATTTCGTAGGTCAGTCGCAGCGCATCGATACCCCGGTTGCGGAATCCGAGTCCGGCTCCACGAAACAGGTCCTCGAGCTGGCCAACCTGCAAGGGTTCGCAGTCGTACACCGGATCTCCCCGCCAATAGCGCAAGTAACCATTGCGCAAGGACCTGGGCAGCCAGCTCAGGAACGCCAAGTGGAAGTGCGGCTCGACCAGCATCCAGCGATTGGGCACCGCGAGGTAGCCGATGCCGCCAGGGCGCAGGACGCGGTGTAATTCCTCCATGTGCAGGCGCTGGTGCGCGTCATCGCCAACGTGTTCGATGACGTGGTTGCTCAGGACGACATCGACACTCGCGGTTTCGAACGGCAGCCGGGTGTCGTGCACCAGCGAGAATGCGTAGCCGTCGTGGACCAGCCTGCTGTCGACCACGTCCACGGCATCAACCTGGAATCGACCGGAGTCGTGGCAGCCGAAGTAGTGCGCGATGCCGCCCGAGCCGGTACCGACCTCAAGCAGGCGCACGGGTCCGGGCCGGGACCGCAACTGCAGCAGGCGCTCGATTTTCTCCGCCTTCCAACGGCGCGACGCGAGATCGAGCACCGCGTGTGGCTGCCGCGTCGGCGGCGCGCCTTCAGGCGTTGCAGAATCAGACTGCACGAGCGGCCTCCGGGCGGAGCAGCACGCGCAATCTCTCGCCAAAGCGGTCCCAACTCTTGTCTTTCGCGAAGCGCCGACAGTCGTCGATCCCTGCCTGGGCGAGCGCGGCGGACAGCACGACATCCACGGCGCGCGCGAAGCCCGCATAGTCGCCGGCCGCGACAAGTTCACCGGTCCGGCCGACTGCCACGGCGTCGGCTACGCCACCGACGTTGAAGGCTACCGTCCGCAGGCCATGCGCTGCCGACTCCAGCGCGACCATGCCGAATCCCTCAACGTCGCCGGGCAAGTCAAGCACGGGGAACACGTGGCAATCGGCACCGAGATAGGCAGCATGCAGCCCAGCTTCGTCCAGCCGCCCGAGAAAACGGATATTGTCGGCGACGCCTGTTGCAGCCGCGGCGGCGAGGATGCGCTTGCGCTCCGATCCGCCGGCGCCGTGCAACGCGTCGACCGCTTCGTCGCCGATGACCGCCAGCAGTACATCGGGCCGCTCCGCGACGATTTGCGGCAAGGCCAGGGCGACGAACTCCGCCAGTCCCTTGCGACGCGTGAGTCGGCCCACGGAAAGCAGCACGGGCCGCTTGCCGAGATCCCACTCGCCACGAAACCGGTCTCTCGCAGTCGGGTCGAGATCGGGAATGTAGGTGCCCGGATGCAGGATCGCGATGCGATCTGCGGCGACACCGGCAGATCGGGCGAGCTTGGCGGTGTTTTCGCTGTTGACGATCACGATGCGGCAGGCGCGGATGAAGGGCAGCCACGCGAATTGGTAAAGCTTGCTGGGCGCGATGATATCCAGTCCGTGCAGGTAAACCGCCGCGCGCGCGCCGCAAAGTCGCGAAGCGAACCAAGCGATTGGTGCTGTCAGGCCGCTGCCCGCCAAGACTAGGCAGGGCCGGCGTGCGAGAGCAAGCCGCGCCGCTTTGGCCGCAGTTGCCAGCAGGAATACCGGAAGCGGCCGGATCGGCGTTTCGCTGATTTGCGCGCCCGCCGGCGCATGCGCCGAAGCGCCGGTCGGTCCGCACAACAGAACCGGCCCTTCCGCGGCGAGCGACTCAAGCAGCTTTTGGTTGACGCGCTCCATCCCGCCGACCAGCGGCGGAAAATTCCGCGTCACCAGCAGCGCCACGTGGCGCGCGTCCGGCGACCTAGGCATCCTTGCGATACGTCAGCGCAGTGATCTGCTCGGACACCAGGCCGATCAGGAAGATAATCGCTGCGGCACTCAGGAGCAGCGCACTCATGTTGGTGAAACGCGACTCGGTGATGAACGTATAGGCATAGTTTGCCAAGCCCAGCAGCGCGAATAGCATTCCGGCTGGCCCGAATAGCTTAAGCGGCGAGTACAGGGTCGCGATCTTGAAAATGATCAGCAGGAATCGCAATCCATCGCGCACTGGGCGGATATGGCTCTTGCCGATCCGGGGCGCGACCGGGATGGGCTCGTACGCCACCGCATAGGCGCTGCGAAAGAACGCCATGGTGATCGTTGTGGGATAAGAGAATCCGTTCGGGAGCAGATGCAGGAACTCCTTGAACTTGTCCGCCTTCACGGCACGGAATCCAGAGGTCAGGTCCGCGACCACGAATCCAGTCATCACCGATGCAATCCAATTGTAGAGACCATTGGCCAGTCCGCGGCCGACGCTGGCCTGGTCGCCCCAGCCGCGCGCCCCGACCACCATGTCGTAACCCTCGTCAAGGCGGGCAAGCAGCTTGGGGATCAGTTGGGCGCTGTGCTGGCCGTCGGCGTCCATGAAGACAAGGATGTCCCCGGTGGCTGCGCGCGCGCCGCGCTTGATCGCCGCGCCGTTACCCATCGAATAGGGGGAACTGAGGACCGTGGCACCATTCTCGCGAGCGACCGCAGCCGTCTCATCAGTGGAGCCGTCGTCCACGACGATAATCTGGGCGCCAGGCAGCAATTCCCGAATCCCCGGCAGGGTCTGCCGAAGGCCTTCGGCCTCGTTCTTGGCGGGCATCACAAGCGAAATTTGCATCAATTGGGCCCCAGTTCGACGTTCAGAGTAACCCGACCGGCATCTCCCGGCCACGCCCACCGGCCGCGTCCACGGCAGATGCTTCCAAATCGAGGAATTTGCGGTAAAGTCCCGTTGCTACTGGGGAAAGTACCGTATGAGTGTCGCGACAGCCAATCTGGTCGGAATCACTGGGATTACCCGGCGCCTCGTCCTTGACGGGGTTCTCAGCGAGGCCGATGCACGCCTTGCGCTCGACGAAGCCGGCAAGGCCAAGAAGCAGGCCCATCTGTACCTGCTCGAGAATCGCCTGGTCTCGGTCGCCCAGATCGCAGCAGCCAATTCGACCGAATTCGGTATGCCGCTGTTCGATGCGACGACCCTCGACCCCCGCTACTCGGCGGTCAAGATCATCAACGAGGACCTGATCCAGAAGCATCAGGCCCTGCCCCTGTTCAAGCGCGGCAATCGCCTGTACGTAGCGGTGTCGGATCCGACCAACACGCGTGCCCTGGACGACATCAAGTTTGCGACCAATTTAACTGTCGAACCCATCCTGGTCGATGAGGACAAACTGCGGCGAGCGATTGACCTGCTGTTGCTCGCCAGCGACAACATGAATCAGGATGAGGGCCAGGACGAGGGCCTTGAGAATCTCGAGACCGCCGGCGGCGACGATGACACCAACGAAACCGGCATCGACGCAAAGGGCGGCGA
>JBBRZU010000157.1:0-4306 GCA_038236425.1 Lysobacterales bacterium | reverse complement strand
GCAGCAGCACATGCGCCGCCGCCAAACACCGGATTCAGACGCAGAGGCGGGCGCGGCCCTTGGCGCGGCGACGGGCCAGGATCTTGCGGCCATCGGCCGTCTTCATGCGGGAACGAAAGCCATGGTCGCGCTTGCGCTTGAGGTTGCTCGGCTGGTAGGTACGCTTGGTGGCCATGATGGTGCGCTCGATAGACGGCGGAACAGAACGAAAAAGTGTAGCAATCATCAAGGCTTGGCGTCAACACGATGCGGCCTTGGCTTCCCCGGCGAGCGGGGCTAGACTGCCAATCCGCCCCACTTATCCACAGCCTGCCAGCCGGGCCGGACCCCCTGACTTCGATGGAAACTGTGTGGCCCCGCTGTCTAGAGCGCCTGGAAACCGAGTACTCGGCCGAAGATGTCCACACCTGGCTCAAGCCGCTGCAGGCCGCGGCCCGCGCCGACGGCCTGACCCTGTACGCGCCCAATGCTTTCGTCGTGGACACGGTGCGCGAGCGCTACCTGGCCCGGATCCGTGAGCTAACCACGCATTTCGCCGGCCTGCCGACCACGGTGGCCCTGGAAGTCGGCTCGATGCCTCGCGAGGCCGCCCTGGGCAGCGCGAGCACCGCAACAGCCAGCGCCACCCGGGCAGCTGTGGACTTCCCCGGCAATCTTGACCGCCACTACACCTTCGACAATTTCGTCGAAGGTCGCAGCAACCAGTTGGGGCGTGCAGCAGCGCTGCAGGTCGCGCTGAACCCGGGCCGCGATTACAACCCGCTGTTGTTGTACGGCGGCACGGGACTGGGCAAGACCCACCTCATGTACGCCGCCGGCAACCTGATGCGCGCCAACAACCCGGGCATGCGCGTGCTGTACCTGCGCTCCGAGCAATTTTTCAGCGCGATGATGAAATCGCTGCAGGAAAAATCCATGGACCAGTTCAAGCGCCAGTTCCACCAGGTAGACGCGCTGCTGATCGACGACATCCAGTTTTTCGCCGGCAAGAACACCACCCAGGAAGAGTTCTTCCATACCTTCAACACGCTGTTTGATGGCAAGCAGCAGATCATCCTGACCTGCGACCGCTACCCGCGCGAGGTGGAAAACCTCGAGCCACGGCTGAAATCGAGGCTGGGCTGGGGCTTGTCGGTGGCGATCGAACCACCGGATTTCGAGACCCGTGCGGCCATCCTCACCGCCAAGGCCAGCGAGCGGAAAATGCAGCTGCCCGAAGACGTCGCCTATCTGATTGCCAAGCGGATGCGCTCGAATGTGCGTGACCTCGAGGGCGCGCTGAACACACTCGCGGCACGCTCCAACTTCATGGGCCGGCCGATCACGCCGGAGTTCGCCCAGGAAACCTTGCGCGACCTGTTGCGTGCGCAGGCACAGGTCATCTCGATCAGCAATATCCAGAAGACCGTGGCAGACTACTATCAGTTGCGCGTGGCCGACATGCTGTCCAAGCGCAGGACACGTTCCCTGGCGCGACCGCGACAGATGGCGATGGCCCTGGCGAAGGACTTGACCGAGCACAGCCTGCCGGAAATCGGCGATGCCTTCGGTGGCCGCGACCACACCACGGTGCTGCATGCCTGCCGTGTGATCCGCGAGTTGATCGGCATCGATGGCAAGCTGCACGAGGATTGGGACAAGCTGGTGCGCAAGTTGACCGAATGAGTGGCGCCGGACGAGTCAAGCCGGTGCGGGTTGGACAGAGGGGTCGGGAGCGTTGGGGACAGTCTGTGGATATCGCCGGAACAACTTGGCGACCCGGGACTTATCCACAGATTATCCCAGCCCACGACGCCAGCCACACACAGGGTATATTGCTAAATAGTTGTTATAGATCAGATAGTTAGGTGTGAATTTAAGCTAAACAGCTGCCCTCTACCACCACCAGTTCTTATTTATCCACTTGGATCTTGGGGTCTTCTGCATGCGTTTCAGCCTTCCCCGCGAAGCACTACTCAAGCCCTTGCAGCAGGTCGTCAACGTCGTTGAACGACGCCAGACCCTGCCAGTTCTCGCCAACCTGCTGGTGCAGGTGGAAGACGGCAAGGTATCGATGACAGGTACCGACCTGGAAGTGGAAATGGTTGCCCGCGCGGCGGTGGAGGACAGCCAGCCGGGCGAGATCACCATCCCGGCACGCAAGTTGTTCGAGATTGTCCGTGCCCTGCCCGATGGCGCACGGGTGACCGTCAGCCAGACCGGCGACAAGGTCACCGTCCAGGCCGGCCGCAGCCGCTTCACCCTGGCCACGCTGCCAGCCAATGATTTCCCTGCGATCGAGGATCTCGAGCTGGTCGAGCGGGTCCGGGTGCCGGAGTCGGCGCTGAAGGAACTGATCGAGCGCACTGCTTTCGCGATGGCGCAACAGGACGTGCGCTATTACCTCAACGGCCTGTTGTTGGACCTGCGCGAGGATTCGTTGCGCTGCGTGGCCACCGATGGCCATCGCCTTGCGCTGTGCGAAGCCGAATTGCCGGCGGGCGGCGTGAAGACCCGCAAGCAGATCATCCTGCCGCGCAAAGGCGTGCTCGAGTTGCAGCGCCTGCTTGAGGGCGGCGATGCCGACGTCGAGCTGGAGGTTGGCCGCAGCCACCTGCGCATGCGTCGCGAGGACGTCACCTTCACCTCGAAATTGATCGACGGGCGTTTTCCGGACTACGACGCGGTCATTCCGATCGGCGCCGACAAGGAAGTGCGGGTAGATCGCGAAGTGCTGCGTGCAGCGCTGCAGCGCGCTGCCATCCTGTCGAACGAAAAGTACCGCGGGGTGAAGCTCGAGGTGTCGCCCGGCCAGCTGCGCATCGTCGCGCACAACCCCGAGCAGGAAGAGGCGCAGGAAGAAGTCGAGGCACAAACCCGCGTTGACGGCTTGGCCGTCGGCTTCAACGTCACCTATCTGCTTGATGCCTTGTCCGCGTTGCGCGAGGACGAGGTGCTGATCAATCTGCGCGACGGCAATTCGTCGGCACTGATCCGCGAGGGCAGCCATGAGCGCAGCCGCCATGTGGTCATGCCGCTGCGCCTCTGACCTGGGCACCGGCAGCCAGCGTCGCCCTGCCCCAGGTCCGGTGACCCCGGGCCTGAGTTTTCGTGGGTGCTGCGGGCCGCTCTTCGCTGCATGGTTCGTGGGCGCACCAGGCGCCGGGTCGCGACTCGGCAGCAAGCCCACCCTCCTTGCGTTCCCGGCTTCGGGTCGCCCGGCGTGATCGTTCAGAAGTTGCAAGCCCGCGATGTGCGCTGCCTTCGCTCGGTTGAGCTGGACCTCGATCCCGGACTGAACCTGCTGGTTGGACCCAATGGTGCGGGCAAGTCCAGTGTCCTGGAAGCACTGCATCTGTTGGCCTACGGCCGGTCTTTCCGCGGGCGGGTCAGTGAGGGCCTGGTTCGAACCGGCGCGCCCCACCTCGAGGTTTACGCCGAGTGGACAGACGGCCAGGGACTGCCGCATCGCGCTGGGCTCCGGCATGCCGGCAGCCGCTGGGAGGCCCGACTGGACGGCGCTGACGTGGTCAGCCTGGGAGAGTTGTGCGCACAGGTTGCGGTGGTCAGCTTCGAGCCGGGCAGCCATGCGCTGATTGGCGGCGGGTCCGAGCACCGCCGTCGTTTCCTCGATTGGGGGTTGTTCCACGTGGAACCGGCCTTCCTGGGTCACTGGCGCCGCTACGCCCGCGCCCTTAAGCAGCGCAACGCCTTGCTCAAGTCCCGCCCCGGGCCCACCGCCCTGGCTCCCTGGGATCAGGAGTTGGCTGATAGTGGTGAGGCTCTCACCCGGCTGCGCCAGGACTATCTCGACGATTTCGAGCCCGTGCTGGCAGCGGACGCGCAGTGCCTGCTGGCTGAGCTGGGCGCGGCTCGGCTGGAGTTCCGGCCGGGCTGGAAGCGGCAGGAAGTGTCGCTGGCGGACGCGCTGCTGCTCGCGCGGGACCGCGACATGGCCCTGGGACACACCAGCGTCGGTCCGCACCGTGCGGATTGGCGTCTCGACTTTGCCGCCCTCCCCGGACGGGAAGCGCTGTCGCGCGGGCAGGAAAAACTGGCCGCGCTTGCCTGCATCCTCGGCCAGGCCCGGCATCACGCTGCGCGACACGGGGACTGGCCGGTCATCTGCCTGGATGACCTGGCCTCCGAACTTGACCTGCCACACCAGCGGCTGGTCCTGGACACAGCATTGGGATCCGCCGCGCAGGTCCTGGTGTCGGGGACCCAGGTGCCGGAGGCGCTACGCACGCTGGACGTCCGGCAAAGGGTGTTCCACGTGGAACAAGGCGCCCTGCGGGCTGGGTGACGAGTACGCCGGATGGTTTGG
>JBBRZU010000156.1:0-4385 GCA_038236425.1 Lysobacterales bacterium | reverse complement strand
TCGTTCGGCCTGGAAGTGCAACTGCTGTCGCCGCGCGAGGCGCGCGAGATGTGGCCGCTGATGGACATCTCCGACCTGGTCGGCGCGGCATTCCTTCCCACCGACGGGCAGGTCAATCCGTCCGACATCACCCAGTCGCTGGCGAAAGGCGCGCGCATGCAGGGCGTGCGCATCCTCGAGGATTGCAATGTGCTCGGCATCGAGTGCGAGCGCGGACGGGTGCGTGCGGTGTTGACCGCGCACGGGCGCATCGAATGCGAAGTGGTGGTGAACTGCGCGGGACAGTGGGCGCGCGAGGTCGCGCGGATGGCCGGCGTCAACGTGCCACTGGTTTCCGTGCAGCACCAGTACCTGATCACCGAGGCGATACCCGGCATTACCCGTGACTTGCCGACCCTGCGCGATCCGGACCGGCTGACTTACTACAAGGAAGAAGTCGGCGGCCTGGTAATGGGCGGCTACGAACCCAATCCGATTCCCTGGGCCGTGGAAGGTTTCCCCGACCGGTTCAATTTCCAGTTGTTGCAACCGGACTGGGAACACTTCCAGCCGATCATGGAACTGGCCCTGGCGCGGGTGCCGGCGCTCGCGGATGCCGGCATCAAGGAATTGCTCAACGGTCCGGAAAGTTTCACGCCGGACGGCAATTTCATCCTCGGCCCTGCGCCTGGCGTCGGCGGTTTCTTCGTCGGTGCCGGTTTCAACGCCTTCGGTATCGCTTCCGGCGGAGGCGCCGGCAAGGTGCTGGCGGAGTGGATCGTCGGCGGCGAAGCGCCGTTCGATGTCTGGCCGGTGGATATCCGCCGCTTCGGTCCGCCGCACGGGGATATCGATTGGGTGCGCAAGCGCACGCTGGAGTTGTACGGCAAGCACTATTCGATTGCCTGGCCGGGTGAAGAGCACCAGAGCGGGCGGCCGTTGCGACGTTCGCCGTTGTATGACCGGTTGTTGGGGCAGGGTGCGGTGTTTGGGGAGAAGTTGGGGTGGGAGAGGCCGAACTGGTTTGCTGGGGCGGGTGAAGCCGCGCGGGATGAGTACAGTTTCGGGCGATCGAATTGGTTCGACGCCGTGGCCCGGGAACATCGGGCGACGCGCGAGGCCGTTGCGCTGTTCGACCAGACCTCGTTTGCAAAATTCCAGCTGGTCGGCCGCGATGCGGAGGCGGCACTGGACTGGATCTGTGCCAATGACGTCGCGCGGCCGGTCGGCAGCATGGTCTACACGCAGATGTTGAACGCCCGCGGCGGCATCGAATGCGACCTCACCCTGGCCCGGCTCGCTGATGATCGCTTCTACATCGTTACCGGCACCGGCTTCGCCACCCATGACTTCGACTGGATCACGCGGCAGATACCCGCGGGCATGGATGCGCACCTCATCGATGTCACCTCGAGCAACGCCGTGCTGGCGCTGATGGGCCCGCAGGCGCGCGAGGTCCTGCAGCGGGTGACCCGCGACGATGTCTCCAACGCCGGCTTCGCCTTCGGCCAGGCACGCCGGCTGTGCATCGCCGGCACGACGGTGCTGGCGCTGCGCGTGACCTACGTCGGCGAATTGGGCTGGGAACTGCACATTCCGATGGAGTGCGCCGTCGTCGTCTACGAGGCGCTGATGCAGGCGGGCGCGGAGTTTGGCATCGTCAACGCCGGCTATCGCGCAATCGAGACCCTGCGCCTGGAGAAAGGCTATCGCGCCTGGGCGGCCGATATCGGCCCCGACCACACGCCGCTGGAGGCGGGCCTGGGCTGGGCGGTCAAACTCAAGAGCGGCAAGGCTTTCCTTGGACGGGATGCCCTGCTGAATCAGCAGCAGGCGCCGCCGCAGAAAGTGCTTTGCGGATTTACCGTCGATGACGGCGACTGCGTGCTGCTCGGCCGCGAGACCATTTTCCGCAATGGCGAGCGGGTCGGCTGGCTGAGCAGCGCAGGCTTCGGCCATACCATCGGCAAGCCGATCGGCTATGGCTACGTGCGCCACGCGGATGGTGTTGACCGCGAGTATCTGTCCTCGGGACGCTACGAACTGGAAGTGGCCACCGAGCGGATCGCCTGCACGCTGCAGACCGGTCCGTTGTACGACCCGAAAATGCTGCGGGTCAAGGCCTAGCTCCTTCCTGCGGAAAACAATCGCCGCGCGAAACGGGAAACGGAGCGCCGAGGCGCTCCGTTTCCGTTGTTGCACATGCCATTCGCGCGCGCACTCAATTGTTGAGCGCGGCCTCCGCTGCGGCAATTTCTGCCTGTCGCTTGGCGATCATGTCGCCGATCGGCGGACCCTTGAAGCGCCGGTTCTCGAACGCGAACCAGACAATGGCGGTCAGGACCAGGAAGCCGATCGTGATCTTCAGGGCCATGTCATTGGGCGGCTGCACGCCGATCACGAAGATCAGGATCATCGCGATGATCGACAGGAAGGCGAACAGCTTGAACACCGCCGGACCGAGGTCCCAGGGGCCCATGGTCGGCCACTTCGCGGTGCCATGCGCGAACAGCCCCAACGCGATCGGGATCGCGAAGGAGAAGAACAGGAAGATCACCGTGCACGACACCACGATGGTGTACACCGGCGTCACGCCACTGGCCTCGACCGCCTTGGCGCCCCAGACGAACAGCACCGAAAGGATCGCGCCGACCCAGATCGAGTGCACCGGCGTGCGGTACTTCTTCGATACCGACGCCAGCGACCTGGAGAACGGCAGGCCACCGTCGCGCGAGAAGGCAAACATCATTCGCGAGATGGAGGTCACCGTGGCCAAGCCGCAGAGCCACTGCGAGATGACGATCGCCGCGTAGAGAATGGTCTTGAGCGTCGCCGGGATCTGGCTGTCCATCGCCCAGAAGAACACGTTCCAACCCTGCTTGGCGGCCTCGTCCATGTTCGGCAGCACCAGCACGAACGCGCACAACATGATGTAGCCGAACAGCGCCGACCACCAGACCGAGCTGACGATGCCGCGTGGAACCGAGTGCGCAGCCTTCTTTGTTTCCTCGGCGGTGTGCGCGGATGCGTCGTAGCCGGTGATGGTGTAGATCGGCATCAGCAGGCCCAGCGCGAATACCCACCCATTCGACACCGGCGGCCAGACATTGGCGCCGGCTTCGCCCGAGTAGTTGGCGAACGTGAACAGTCGGCCGAACTCATAGCTCGGCGCATAGACCAGGCAGGCGATGGTCAGCGCGAGCGCGGTGGCGAAGATCAGGTAGCCCGAAAAGTCGGTGAGCCTTGCCGTCAGGCCGATGCCGACGTGATTGACCAGGGCCATGGCGCCGGTAATGACCGCCAGGAAAATCACCAGGTGCGGCATGGAGTCGGTAAAGCCGAATTGCGTACCGAATGCCCCGATGAAGAAGTAGTAGGTACCAACATTGATCGCACCCAGCACCGTGACCAGGCCAAGCAAATTGAACCAGGCCGTCAGCCACCCGGTGAAGCGATTGCCCAGGATCGAGCCCCAGTGGTACAGGCCGCCTGCGGTCGGGTAGGCCGAGGCGATTTGCGCCATGGCGATCGCAAACACACCGGAAATCATGCAGCCCAGTGGCCAGCCGATGCCGATTGCCGCGCCGCCTGCGCCCGAGGTTGCCTGCGCCAGCGAATTGATGCCGCCGGACAGGATGCAGATGATCGAAAATGAAATTGCGAAGTTTGAAAATCCGCCCATGCTGCGGGCCAATTCCTGCGCGTAGCCCATGCTGTGCAATTGCCGCGTGTCTTCGTCGTGCCGGGTATCACCCGATGCTGTACTCATGTTGTATCCCCTTGAGGTTATGCCGTACGAACTCCCCTGATCCAGCCGCCTTGAACTTTCATACCTTGCCGCGCATCGCGGCGTCGATCACCTGCGCGGCCGCGTCGCGGTCGAATTTGCGCGGATTGCCGCCGGCGCTGGGGTCGACCGCAGCCATCTCGGCCAGCAACTCGGCCCGTGCCTCGTCCACGCCAAGCTCGGCCAGCGTATGCGGCACGCCAATGCGCGCACGCAGTTCCAGCACGAAGGCGAGGAAGCCATCGAAGTCCGGCTGCGCCAAGCCGAGCCACGCCGCCAGCCTGGCGATGCGTTCTTCGATCACCGGCCGGTTGAAGGCCAGGATGTAGGGCATCAGGGTGGCGTTGGTCATGCCGTGGTGGGTATCGAACACCGCACCGATCGGATGTGCCAGTGCATGCATGCCGCCCAGGCCTTTCTGGAATGCGGTCGCGCCCATCGCCGCGGCAGCCATCATGTCGGCGCGTGCGTCCAGGTTGTCCGGGACCTCCACTGCGCGTACCAGCGAGTTGGCAACCAGGCGCATGCCTTCCACCGCAATGCCGTCGGCAAGCGGATGGAAGCCGGGTGCGCAATACGCCTCCAGGCAATGCGACAGCGCATCCATGCCGGTGCCCGC
>JBBRZU010000155.1:0-4396 GCA_038236425.1 Lysobacterales bacterium | reverse complement strand
TACCTGTTCAAGCGCCGGCTGTACATGGAACACCTGATCGTCGCCCTGCACAGCCATGCTTTCCTCAGCCTGGCGATCACGCTGCTGATCGGCTTCGAATGGATCCAGTCCACGTTCGCGCAAACGGGGGGCGGATTCGAAACGCTGCTTGGCTGGTGCATGGGCCTGGTGATCGCGTGGATTCCCCTGTACCTGCTGCTGATGCAAAAGCGCATCTACGGCCAGGGCTGGATCATGACGCTGCTGAAATTCTTCGTGCTGGGCGTGTGCTACAGCGTGCTGCTCGCCCTGGGATTGGCCGGTGCCACCCTGATTGGCCTGCTGACCCTGTGAACGGCGCGCTGCTGTACGAGGTGAACCTGGTCGTCGATGCCGGCATCGAGAAGGAATTCGCCGACTGGCTCGACGCGCACGGGCGCGCGATCCGCGCCTTGCCGGGTTTCACCAGCGCGCAGATCCTGCGTCGCCTGGATCCGCCGCCGGCGCCGGGCGAAGTGGTGTTCTGCACGCACTACCGGCTGCGCGATGCGCAGGCCTTCGACGATTACCTGCGCGACCATGCGCCGGCGATGCGCGCCGACGGCCTGGCACGATTCGGCATGCGCTTTCGCGCCGATCGCCGCGTACTCGTGCAGGTCGCCGACGCCTGAGCCGCAGTGCGGCGGTTTACAACGCCAGGCGGGCGCGGATCAGCGCAGCGCGTTCGGCTGCCGGCACTGCGGACAACTCGCGACGCAAGATCGCGCGCTCGGCCTCGCCAAGGCGCGGGGCCAGCACGGCCAGGTCACGACGCGCGTCCATGTCCAGCGAGCGCAGCACCGACAACAACCCTGGTCGCTCGTCCTCGGGCAGGAAGGCAAACAGCGGCGCCATCGCAGTCAGTTCCGGGCCCAGCGCAGGGCCGAGTCGCCATAGCTTCTGGGTGTCGTCGGGCAGGGCGGCGAACTGCAGGCGCAGATCGGTTTGCTCGGCGATGCTGCGCGCGGCGTAGTGGCTGGCGGCGGCAGAAATGCGCGCGCGATCGCCGTCGGCAAGCGCGCGCCACGCGGTGAACGGTGCCCGGCGATGTGCGCGGTCCGGTGCCGGCAACGCATCCCAGCTCCGGACCGCTTGCACCAATGCAGCCCGCGCCGCGGCGTCGCGCGCCGACCAGTCTGTTGCCTGCGCAATGAATCGGCTACGGCTTGCCGGATCAAGCGTGGGCCAGGCGTCGGCGACCGGCGCGAGTAACGCACGCCATTGTTCCGGCACCTGCCCGGATGGCGACTCCGGCGCGTTGGCCTTCGCGGGCGACGTCGGTTCCGTCGATGCCGACAGCCAGCTCAGGAACGCCAGGTCAATCGCCAGGCGTTCGTCATCGGGGTGGGCAATCTGCGCGTAGTCGGGATGCGTCACCACCTGCGCCGGGTCCAGCGCGGGTGCAGGCGCGATGACCTCGGCCGGCAAGGCTTCGATCCTGCCGGGCAGCATGGCCGGAGCGCGGCGCCAAGCCCAGGCCACGGCGAGCACGACAGCCAGTACGCCCAGCCCGATCCAGGGCGCGTGGCGCATCAGCAGTTGGCGCAGGTCGGGTACTGCAGGGGTGCGCGCGGCAGGGCTGAGCGCGGCAGGCGTGAGCGCGGCAGGGGTAAGTGCTGCGGGCGCAAGCGGCGACACGGGATCGATCGACGCGGTCCGGAGCGTCGACGGATGGCGCGGAAGCGCCGCATCGGCAAGCGAGGCCAGTGCGCCGCGCGCTGTGGCCGACATGGCGTGGACGTCGTCGTGCAGTCGGGCACGCAGGCGATCAAGCACGGCGTCATCCATGCCCGTCGCCGACAATGCCTGGCCCAGCGCGGCCTCGTAAGCCGGCTGGCCGACGCCGAGGGCCTGGGCCGCGTGCGGCAGATCCAGGCCGGCCACCAGCCGCAACAACAGCGCCGCGCGCGCTCCGGCACCCAGCGCGCGCAGTGGCGAGGGATCGCCAGGCAGCGCCGGTGCCAGCATGCCGCGTTGTTCCAGCAGCGCGCTCCACCAGGTGATTGGCCACTGGGCCAGCGGCAAGCTTGCCGCGGACGCCGCGAATCGGGCGATGGCGGCCGAGACCAGGCGATCGGCGCTGCCGTCGTCACCGGTCTGCTCGCGGGCCAGGACCCAGCTGCGAGCGACGATGCCATGGACAAATGCGCCCAGCGCGGAGGCCGGGATGGGATGGGATGGGGTCGGGTCAGTCGGGTTCACCCCCCATTCTAGCCAGTGCGCCCCGCGTGGAGCACTGGCTTGACAGCGGGGGAATTCCCGCTCCGTGAGGCGGGGCGCGGGTTTGCGCGTGAAACGTTGTGCACAGCAATGCAGGCTGCATGGAATCAGGTGCCCGGCCCGGCATGCGACCCCTGCCGCTACTGGGAAGGGACACGCAAACCATTGATTCGAATACAATATGTCAGGTTGGTTAAATATTCGCCAAGTCAGCAAAACGCGCGATTTTCACGCCGGTGCGCACCCCACCTGCAAGGCTCGTCCACAGAGTTATCCACAGATCGTGTGGATAAGGGGTTTTCCCTTTCAGCAACAGTAACTTGGATGACATATCTGTGGGGTTTGTCAGCACTGTTCGGCAAGTGTCATCCACAGGCTCCGGTCGGCCAATCCGATAGACTGACCGGGTGCATTCCCAGCCCGATCGAAGCGTCCAGGTTGCCCTGCCCCTGCCCCTTCCGCGGGTGTTCGATTACCTGCCCCCGGACGCAGCCGGCGCGCCGCAGCCTGACTGGATTGGCCGACGAATCCGGGTGCCCTTTGCGACCGGCGAACGGATCGGCCTGGTGGTCGGGATCGATGCGCCCGACCCGACCTCGCCAGAATTGCGGCCAGCGGCCGGCCTGCTCGACGCGGCGCCCCTGATTACCGGCGAGTTGCTGGAGACCCTGCGTTTCTGCGCCCGCTACTACCACGCGCCCCTGGGCGAAGTGCTGGGCATGGCCCTGCCGGTCGGGCTGCGCGATGGCCAGGCCCTGCCGGAAACGCGCCAAGCCGCCTGGGTGATCACTGAAGCCGGTGCGACGGCCTTGCCGGGCATGCGCCTGGGCGCGCCCAGGCGGCTGCTTGCGCGCCTGGCGGGCACTCCGGTACCCGAGGCGGTACTCGATGCCGATGCTGCGGGCTGGCGTGCCGCCGCGCGCGCACTGGCCGAACGCGGACTGGCCGAACGCGTCGAGGCGCCGGCGACGATCCTGCCGGCGCTCGATCCGGATGCCCCCGAGCTCACCGCCGCCCAGGCCGCGGCGCTCCGGGCGATTCGCGCCCAGGCCGGCTTCCATCCCTTCCTGCTCGAAGGCATCACCGGCAGCGGCAAGACCGAGGTGTATCTTCAGGCGATCCGCGATTGCCTGCGCGCAGGCAAGCAGGCGCTGGTGCTGGTGCCGGAAATCGGCCTGACGCCGCAGACCCTGCGGCGCTTCCGCCATCGCCTGGGCGTGCCCGTGCTGGCGTTCCACTCCGGTCTGGCCGATGGCGAGCGGACGCGTGCCTGGCTGGCCATGGCGCGCGGCGAGGCCGGCGTGCTGGTCGGCACCCGCTCGGCGGTGTTCACGCCGCTGCCAGCGGCCGGCTTGATCGTGGTGGACGAAGAGCACGATGGTTCCTACAAACAGCACGACGGCGTGCGCTACCACGCGCGCGACCTGGCCCTGGTGCGTGGCAAGGCGCTCGGGGTGCCGGTGCTGCTGGGCAGCGCCACGCCATCACTGGAATCCCTGCACCAGGCATTGCGCGGCCGCGCCACGACCCTGCGCCTGCCGCAACGCCCGGGCAGCGCGCGTCCGCCGCGGGTGCGCGTGCTCGACATGCGCAAGCGACCGCTCGAAGGCGGCTTGTGCAGTGACGCCATCGCCGCGATCGCCGCCTGCCTGGCCCGGGGCGAACAGGCGCTGGTGTTCAAGAACCGGCGCGGCTACGCGCCCGCGTTGCTCTGCCACGACTGCGGCTGGAGCGCGGCGTGCAAGCGCTGCGATTCGGCGATGAGTTTGCACGGTGCAGGTCGCCGGCTGCTCTGCCACCACTGCGGCGCGCGCGCGCCGCGTCCACTGGCCTGCCCCGATTGCGGTGGCCTGGCCCTGCAGCCGCAGGGCATCGGCACCGAGCGCGTCGAGGAAACACTGCAGGCGCATTTCCCGGACGCACCGGTGGTGCGCATTGATCGCGAGACGACGCAGCGGCGCGGCGAACTCGAACGTCGCCTGCATGACTTCGGCGATAACGTGGGCGTGCTGGTCGGCACGCAGATGTTGGCCAAGGGCCACGACTTGCCGCGCCTGACTCTGGTGGTCGTGGTCGGCGTGGACGAAGGATTGTTTTCCGCGGACTTCCGCGCCGGCGAGCGGTTGGCACAGTTGCTGGTGCAGGTCGCCGGGCGCGC
>JBBRZU010000154.1:0-4563 GCA_038236425.1 Lysobacterales bacterium | reverse complement strand
CCGAAAGCCGAAGTTGGACCAGCTATTAGCTCGTACTACGGACTTTTTTGGACTCAAAATTGCCGCAGGTTGCCCAGCACAACGTCCAGATTTTGGAGAATTAATTCGTCCGTTGGAGACTTAATTAAGTCTTACCAGTTGCCGCGCAACCCGGACCGGGCTATTCCACCGTCACCGACTTGGCCAGGTTGCGCGGCTGGTCCACGTCGGTTCCGCGCAATACGGCAATGTGATACGCAAGCAACTGCAGCGGAATCGTCGACACCACCGGCGCAGCGATGACGCCGGTGGCCGGCAACTTCACCACGTGCCGGCCCTCCATGCCATGCGCGGCGCTCTCGTCGGCAAACACATACAGCTCGCCGCCGCGGGCACGCACTTCTTCCATGTTCGACTTGAGCTTGTCGAGCAGCGCGTCATTGGGCGCTACCGCAATCACCGGCATGTCGCTGTCCACCAGCGCCAGCGGGCCGTGCTTGAGCTCGCCGGCGGCATAGGCCTCGGCGTGGATATAGGAAATTTCCTTGAGCTTGAGCGCGCCTTCCATTGCTACCGGCCAGTGCGTGCCGCGGCCAAGGAACAGGGCGTGCTGCTTGGTGGCGAAATCCTCGGCCATCAGGCGGATCTGCGGATCGAGCTGCAGCGCCTCGCCGATCAGGCCCGGCAGCAGCTCGAGTTGGTGCACGCCGTCGGCGTAGCGCGCAGCATCGAGGCCCTTGATACGCGCAAGCTCCAGCGAAAACAGCGCCAGCGCCACCAGTTGCGTGGTGAAGGCCTTGGTCGAGGCCACACCAATTTCCGGGCCGGCACGGGTCATCAGCACCAGATCAGCCTCGCGCACGATCGACGACTCGGGCACGTTGCAGATGGCCATCCGCGCAAGGTAGTCACGCTGCCGCGACAGCTTCAGCGCCGCCAGCGTGTCGGCGGTCTCGCCGGACTGGGAAATGGTCAGGAACAGCGTGCCCTTGCGCACCACCGGGTCGCGGTAGCGATATTCGCTGGCGATCTCGGCGGTGCACGGGATGCCGGCCAGCTGCTCGATCCAGTAGCGCGCCACCAGGCCGGCGTGATAACTGGTGCCGCAGGCGATGATATGCACGGTATCGGTCGCAGCCAGTAGTTGCTCTGCATCCACGCCAAAGATCTGGGTGAGGATCTTGCCGCCGCTGATGCGGCCTTCCAGCGTGTCGGCCACCGACTGCGGCTGCTCGTGGATTTCCTTGAGCATGTAGTGGGCGTATTCGCCCTTCTGCGCGGCGTCGGCATTCCAGGCGGACACCCGCACCGTGCGTGTCACCGCATTGCCATCCGCGTCAACGATGCGCACACCCTCGCGGGTGATCTCGGCGACGTCGCCTTCTTCCAGGTAACTGAAGTTGCGCGTGAGCGGGATCAGCGCCTGTACGTCGGAACCGAAATAATTTTCGCCCTCGCCATAACCCACCACCAGCGGCGAGCCCAGTCGCGCTCCGGCCAGGGTGCCCGGCTCGCGCGCGGAAATCGCCACCAGCGCATAGGCACCGTGCAAGCGGCCAACCACGGCGCGAAGGGATTCAAACAGCGACTTGCCGGCGCGCTGCTCGCGCTCGATCAAGTGGGCGACGACTTCGGTGTCGGTCTGCGAGGAAAACACGTAGCCGTCGGCCAACAGGTCGGCGCGCAGCTCGGCATGGTTTTCGATGATCCCGTTGTGCACCACGCTCACTTCGCCGGAGGCATGCGGGTGGGCGTTGATCTCGCTGGGCACGCCGTGGGTCGCCCAGCGGGTGTGCGCGATCCCGGTAAACCCATCCAGACCGGTACGCGCCTGCAGGGCATGCAGTTCACGCACCTTGCCCTTGGTGCGCAGGCGCTCGATGCCATTGGCGGTCAGCAGGGCCACGCCCGCGGAGTCATAGCCGCGATATTCCAGCGCCTGCAGGCCCTCGAGCAGATGGTGGACGATGGGACGATTGGCGCTGATGCCGACGATTCCGCACATGGTTTTTGGGTCCTCTGCGAGGCTGTCAGTTTACCGCGAAGCGTGCCCCGGACCGCCGTCCGGCCCGGACGCGGACGCGCGCCGGACACTGCCCGGACACCGCGCAGACGCAAATAAACCAATTCAAATCAAATGCTTAACATTGGCATGGATCCTGCAAACCACTCTTCAACCAAACGAGCACCGGCAATGATCAAAGATACCTCCGGCACCGACACTGTCCTTGCAGCGCACGCCGCCCCCGGCAAGCGACGCACCCTGCTGCTCGCCGCGGGCGCGGTGCTGGCGGTGGTTGCGGTTGTGATGCTGCTGTCGGCTTGGCTGGGCAGCTCGCGCTCGGTGGACGTGTCGCGCCTGCGCATCGCCGAGGTCAGCCGCGGCACCCTGGTGCGCGATGCCTCGGTGAATGGCCGCGTCGTCGCCGCCGTCAGCCCCACGCTCTACGCGCCTGCCGCCGCGACCGTCACGCTGAAGATCCGCGCCGGCGATTCGGTCAAGAAGGGCGACCTGCTCGCCGTGCTCGAGTCGCCCGACCTGAGCAACCAGCTAGCGCGCGAGCAGAGCACCCTGGCCGAGCTGGAAGCCGGCGTCGCGCGGCAACGCATTCTGGCCGAGAAGCAGCGCCTGATCGCCCGCCGCGACGCCGACGAAGCCGAAGTCACGCGCCTGGGCGCCGAGCGCCTGCTGCAGCGCACCGCGGGTGGCTACAAGGCCGGTGCAATTTCCGAGATCGATTACCTGCGCGCGCAGGACGCACTGAAGTCGGCGCAAATCCGCAGCAAGCAGGCCGCGCAAGCGTCGGGCCTGGAAACCAGCGATGTCGCGCTGGAGACACGCACCAAGCTCAGCCAGCTGCAGCGCCAGCGGCTGGTTGTGCAGGACAACCAGCGTCGAGTGGATGAATTGAACGTGCGTGCGCCAGTGAATGGCGTCGTCGGCACGCTCTCGGTGGCCGACCGCAGCGTCGTTGCCGCCAACACCGCGCTGATGACGGTGGTGGATCTGTCGCAGCTCGAAGTCGAACTCGAGGTGCCGGAGAGCTACGCCGATGACCTCGGACTGGGCATGAGCGTCGAGGTGAACATCGGCGCGACCAAGGCAATGGGCAAGTTGTCGGCGCTCTCGCCCGAAGTGGTGCGCAACCAGGTGTTGGCGCGGGTGCGCTTTGATGGCACCCAGCCGCCGGGCCTGCGCCAGAGCCAGCGCCTGACCGCCCGTGTGCTGATCGAGGAAAAGCCCGACGTGTTGATGCTGCCGCGTGGTTCCTTCGTCGAGAACGAGGGTGGTCGCGCCGCCTATGTAATGGACGGCGGCATCGCCGTGCGTCGCCCGATCCAGCTTGGCGCCACCAGCGTGTCGGCGGTCGAGATCCTGTCTGGCCTGAAGGTCGGCGACAAGGTCGTGATTGCCGGCACCGATGCCTTTGAAAACGCCGAGCGTGTCTCGGTCAACGACTGACCCACTCATTCCATCAATTGATCCACCGCTTGATCCACCGCTTGATCAACCGCTTGATCAAACGATTGATCCACCGACTACCCAAGGAGACGCCCCGATGCTTCGCATGACCAACCTCAGCAAGGTCTATCGCACCCACATGATCGAGACGCACGCGCTGCGTGGTTTCGACATCCACGTGCGCCAGGGTGAGTTCGTCGCGGTCACCGGACCGTCCGGCTCGGGCAAGACCACCTTCCTCAACATCGCCGGCCTGCTGGAGACGTTTACTGGCGGCGATTACGTTCTCGACGGCGTCAACGTCACGGGCATGGACGACAACGCGCGCAGCAAGCTGAGAAACGAGAAGCTCGGCTTCATCTTCCAGGGCTTCAACCTGATCCCCGATTTGAACCTGTTCGACAACGTGGACGTGCCGCTGCGCTACCGCGGTTTCGATTCGGCCGAGCGCAAGCGCCGGATCGAGGATGCGCTGGGCCGGGTCGGCCTGAGCTCGCGCCTGCGCCACTACCCGGCCGAGCTGTCGGGCGGCCAGCAGCAGCGCGTGGCAATTGCACGTGCACTCGCCGGCTCGCCCAAGCTGCTGCTCGCAGACGAACCGACCGGCAACCTGGATTCGCAGATGGCCCGCGGGGTGATGGAGCTTCTGGAAGAGATCAATGAACAAGGCACCACCATCCTGATGGTGACCCATGATCCGGAGCTGGCCGCTCGCGCCCAGCGCAACGTGCACATCATCGACGGCCAGGTCTCCGACCTGCTGCGCGAAACCACCGCCTCGCTCGCAAGTGTCGGCGCCACTGTGGGAGCCACTGTGGGAGCCAATGTGGGAGCCAATGTGGGAGCCAATGTGGGAGCGGCTTCCTCCGCGGAGTCGGGGATCGCGGCTGAAGCCGCTCCCACAGCTTCGAACAACACCACCGCCTGACCGATACAGGGAGCGACGCCATGTTCCGCTATTACTTCCAGCTCGGCCTGCGCAGCCTGCGCCGCAACCCGATGCTCACCGCGCTGATGGTGCTGACACTCGCCGTCGGCGTGGCCGCCAGCATGGCCACCTTCACTGTGTTGTATGTGATGTCAGGCGACCCGATCCCGCAGAAGAGCGATCGCCTGTTCGT
>JBBRZU010000153.1:0-4596 GCA_038236425.1 Lysobacterales bacterium | reverse complement strand
TCCGACGGTGCCGACATGGTTGCGCCGAGCGGTGAAGGCGCAGCGCGCTGCATGCGCCAGGCGCTGGCCACCGTGGACGGTCCGATCGACTACCTCAACACCCACGGCACCTCGACGCCAGTGGGCGACGTGGCCGAACTCGGCGCGATCCGCGACGTTTTTGGCGAGAATATTCCGCCGTTCTCGTCCACCAAATCGCTGTCCGGACATTCGCTTGGCGCGGCGGGCGTGCACGAAGCGATCTACTGCATGCTGATGATGGAGCGCGGCTTCGTCGCCGGCTCGGCCAACATCGACACGCTCGATCCGGCTGCAGAAGGCATGCCGATCCTGCGCGCCACCCGCGATGCCGATCTGGCCACGGTGATGTCCAACAGCTTCGGCTTCGGCGGCACCAATGCGACATTGATCCTGAAGCGATTCCAGGCGTAGTCTGGCGGCGTCCATCGCCTGGAGGCCGCCATGTCCCGTTGCCCGCTGCTCGTCCTTGCCACCATCGCCGCGTTCTGCCTCGCTGGGCTCGCCGACGCCAGGCAAGCAGCCAAGCCGCAGGCGGAGGTCACCCGGACTGCGGACCTCGCTGTTTCGGGCTGCCCGGGTGGCAGTGCGCGATCGGCCGCCTGCCTCGACAGCAACAATGGCGACAGCAAGGCCTGCGCCTGCGAGCAGCAGCCCGGCGACGCACCCGCAGCCGCGGGCACCCTTGACGCCACTGGCGCGCAGGCCAGCAAGTGGGCTCCGCCCGGCGCGCTCGCGCCCACCAGGACGCCTGCGCCGGCGACTTCTCCGACACCCGGCGCACGCAAGGTCAAGTCCGGAACAATCAAGCTGGCCTGTCCGAACGGCACCGACAAGCTGTGCGACGGCAACAACTGCGGCTGCTGGACGCGCAACGAGTAACGGGCTGCCCGTAAACGCGGCATCGAAACCGCCGCTGCGCCCGACCGGACGCTGCAGCGAATCAGATATTGCGCCGCGTCGGCATCAGCAGGTTACCGAACAGGATGCCGGCGACCAGTGCAATCAACGCCACCAGCACCGCGAATGCCGTATCCAGGCCAACCATCAGGTCGCGCTCGAACACGAAGCTGAAGCTGCGGAATCCGAGTGAGCCCGGCACCAGCAGGATGATGCCAGGCACGCGGATCAGCGCGCTGGGCCGATTGCGAACGTGCGCGTACAGATTTCCGGCGACCGTCACCACGATGCCGGCCAGGAAGACGCCCCCGGGCACCGCGCTGCTGTTGATCGCCGGCACCATGTTGGCGGCCCAGGTAATCCCGTAGCCCAGCCACACTGACGCCATCACCAGCGGAAAATCCCGGCGCGCCGCCTTGAACAGCACGGCGAAGGCGAACGAACCGGCGAGCAGGGTCATCAAGGGCATCCACTCCGGCAGCACCCTGCCGGCATTGGCCATCGGTTGCCAGCCAAGCAGGTTCACCACCTGCGCGGCAGCGACGGCGCCAAAGGTCAGTTTCAGCAATGTCGTGAGCGCGCCGGCGAAGCGCGCCGTGCCCGACACCAATTGTTTCGCGGCTAATTCCGATACCGCCGTGGTCAGGGTCAGGCCCGGCATCAGCACGATCAGCCCGGCGATGATCACGCTCTGCAATGACAATGGCGCGAGGAATGTCGCCGCGCCGGTGGCGGCCAACGTCACCAGGAAGGCGGCCAGGGTTTCGTGCGCGTGGTCCAGCCGCGGGCGGGTGTAGCTGGCTTCGGCCAGTACGCCGATGCCGCAACCCAGCAAGGCGGCGGTCAGCAGATCCGCCCAACCGGTGTGCGGCAGCAGTCCGGTCACCGATGCCGAGGCAAGGCCGAAGGCCAGCACGGTCCAGAACGGCGCGTGGCGAGACCGCGGGCGATCCAGCGCGCGCAGCGCCGCCAGGGCATCGCGCACATCCAGGCGACCGGCCAGGACATCCTCGGCCGTCGCATCGGCTGCCGCCAGAAGGCCGAGATTCTGCTCGCCGGGCTCAAGCCGGATGACGCGGGTCATCGAATACGCCGCGCCCCGTTCGTGGTCGGGAAAACTCAGGATCATGCCGGTCGGGTTTGACCACACGTCCGCCTCGATACCCAGATGCCGGGCGACCTGCGAAACAGCCCCCTCCAGGCGTTGCGTGGATGTCCCGTACATGTGCAGGCGGCGCGCCAGTTCAATCAGGAAGTCGACCCGCGAAAGATAGGGCGCCTCCAGGTCCCTGGCGATGACCTGCGCGGGCGCGGCGACAGGATCCTGGTCGGGAGCGTCGGCGGCGATCGGATTGGTTGGCGGCAGCATCGTAAAAGCATGGCACACAAGTCCGGCGGGCCGGACAATGGGGCTGGGGAACCACGGGGTGGAATGGCATGGCCGCGGGATCGGGCTTCGGCGAGCTTTGCTCGATCCTCAGTGCAGTGAGCTGGGCGGTCGGGGTGATCTTTTATCGCCAGCTCGGCGCCACGCTGCCGCCGCTGCAGTTGAATTTCCTCAAGAACCTCCTGGTGATGGGCATGCTGGTGCCCGCCATCATCGCGGTGCATGGGCTGCATCCGTCGCCGCTGTCCATCCCACAGATCGTCGTGTCCGTGGCCAGCGGCGTGCTCGAGGCACAGCCCCTGCTCTGGGTGACCGGCTGGCGCATGCTCGGCGCGCTGCTGGGCATGGCGGCGATCGCGCTGCTGGGCATGGCGGCGATCGCGCTGCTGCGCGGCGAGGGTCGCTACCTGTTCCCGGCCGCCAGCGGTATACCTTGGGCCAGATTGGTGCTGGCGGCCTTCCTTGGGCAATTCCTGGCCATGCTGCTGTGGCTTGCCGGCTACAAGTACACCCTGGCCTCAGTCGCGGCCATCCTCAACGAAACCGCGTCGGTTTTCATCCTCGTGCTGGCGGCGATCTGGCTGAAGGAGCCGCTGACCCGGCGGGCCGCAATCGGCGTGATGCTGACCCTGGGCGGCGTTTCGGTCATGCTGTGGCTGGCATGAGCCCCACACCCTCGCCCCAGCTACCTGCCATCGAGCCCAGCCAGGCCGATCCCGAGGTCTATCGCGCCACGGGCGACTGGACCCTGCGCAATGCGCACCTGCTGCTCAAGCTGATCGAGCGGGTACCCGAGCGGCTCAAGGACATCGACGGCCGCGACATCACGCACCTGGATTCCACCGGCGCCATGCTGATGTCGCGCTACGCAGTAAAAGCCGGCCTCGGGCTGGCGACAGTCGAAGTCCAGCCGCAATACCACTCGATGGTGGAGTCGGTGCGCGCGATCTGCGAGGCACCCGAGCGCACGACCAAGCGCGACCTGGGCTTCCGCCGCATGCTCGAGCGACTCGGCTATTCGGTCGAGGACTACGCCAAGGAGGTCATGGCCCTGATTGGATTCGGCGGCCTGTGGCTGTCCACCCTGGTGCGCACGGTCGCCAACCCCACCCGGATCCGGCTGACTTCCACCGTGCATCACATGGAACAGGTCGGGCTCGATGCGGTGCCGCTGGTGCTGCTGCTGAGCTTCATGGTTGGTGCGGTGATCGCCTTCCTGGGCGCCACGACATTGCGCGAATTTGGCGCCGAGATCTTCGTGGTGCAACTGGTGGGCATCGCCTTCCTGCGCGAATTCGGCGTGCTGCTCACTGCCATCCTGCTGGCGGGCCGGACCGCGTCCGCGTTCACCGCGCAGATCGGCGCCATGCAGACCGGCGAGGAGATCGACGCGATCCGCACCCTGGGCCTGGACCCGATCGAGCTGCTGGTGATGCCGCGCCTGTTCGCGCTGATCCTCATGCTGCCGCTGCTGACCTTCCTGGCGATGATGGCTGGCCTGCTCGGCGGCATGGCCGTGTGTGCGACTACCCTGGACATCTCGCCGGAGCTGTTCATCAACCAGCTGCACGAAGGGATCGAAGCGCGCCACTTCTGGGTCGGTCTGTCCAAGGCACCGATCTTCGCGATCGTGATCGGCCTGATCGGCTGCCTGGAGGGATTCCAGACCCAGGGCACAGCGCAGTCGGTCGGCGAGCGCACCACCTCCAGCGTGGTGCAGGCAATTTCGCTGGTAATCCTGCTCGATGCGGCCGCTGCCATGTTCTTCATGGAGATGGACTGGTGAACACGCCGGCCGACCAGCAGCCAGGCAGCGATCGTCGTGCCGAGGCACGGGCTGCGGACGGACTGCCGGCAGTGCACGCCAGCGTCGATCGCGCCGCCGTGGAAGACGCGGCAGATGATGAGCCGATCATCCGCGTACGCGGCCTGGCCAACAGTTTTGGCAGCCAGGTCGTACACAAGGACCTGGATCTGGATGTCATGCCGGGCGAGATCCTGGGCGTGGTCGGCGGCTCGGGTTCCGGCAAGTCGGTGCTGATGCGCGCAATCCTGGGCCTGCGCCGGCCGCAGGCGGGCACGATCAGGGTGTTGGGCGTGGATGCGCTGAGCGAGGAGGCGCGCGCCTCGCGCCGGATCGAACGCAACAGCGGCGTGCTTTACCAGAACGGCGCGCTGTTCAGTTCGCTCACCGTGTCCGAAAACGCCATGGTGCCGCTGAAGGAGTACTACCCGGAGTTGCCGCATGAGCTGATCGAGGACCTGGCGATGCTGAAGATCCGCCTGTCCGG
>JBBRZU010000152.1:0-4609 GCA_038236425.1 Lysobacterales bacterium | reverse complement strand
GATGTCCTGGGTCTTGAGCGTGGCCAGGTCGCGGCCGAACCAGTAATCGGCACCGGCGGCGACGCCATGGATGCTCTGCTTGCCCTGCTGCCCGAGATAGACCTGGTTGAGGTAGGCCTCGAGGATCTTCCGCTTGTCGAAACGCGCCTCGATGATCAGCGCATACAAGGCTTCGCGCACCTTGCGGGTGACCGTCTTGGTATTGCTCAGGAACAGACTGCGCACCATCTGCTGGGTGAGCGTGCTGGCGCCCTGCTCGATATCGCCCTCGCGCAGGTTCACCCAGATCGCGCGCGCGACGCCCATCGGGTCGATGCCGTGGTGGTTCTTGAAGTTGCGGTCTTCCACGGCCTGCAGGCCGGTGATCAGCAGCGGCGGGACGTCTTCGAGGCGCACCAGGCGCCGCTCTTCTTCGGAAATCCCGTACAGGGTGGCGATGCGCGCAGGGTCAACACGCACCGAGGGCAGCCCGCGCCGGGACACCAGGTCGCGCAAGCCGGTGACGCGTCCGCTGCCGACGTTCAGCTCGATCTGGTTGGCGGGTACCGGGCCATCCACGTCGATGAAGGCGCGGGTGGCCACGCGGAACCTGCCGCCATCACGGGAGTAGGTTCCGGGCACCGTCGCGACAGTGTCCTTGCGATAGGTTGCCGCCGACAGCTCCATTTCCAACGCCGCGGCATCCAGGCGCAGGCCCGGCTTGAGCAACAGCGGTCGTGCGTAGACGCGGGTCGGCACCTGCCACGCCAGATGCTCGAACTCGACCCGCACCTGGCGATCGAGGTAGAGCACATAGGGAACGCCCAACCCGACCAGCAGGCCGAGCCCGACCAGGGCGCCGCGCAGCAGCCAGGTGCGGATGGGACGCGCCGAATCAGCGGCATCGCCGTCCCGGCCGGAAGGAGTGGGTGCGTTCTTGCTCAAGGACCGGGATAATTCATGGTTCGGGCCAGTTTAGCAGGCGCGCTGGATCGATTCGGAGCGGTGGATGACTGAACACGACGGCGCGTCCGGCAACCCCGGTGCGCTCCCACCCCGCAATACCCTCGGCAGCGGGTCGCCAACGGCGACCGGTGCCATGGCGTGGCTGCGCCACCAGGCCAGCTTTCTTCGCTTCCGGGTGCTTGAAAGCGCAGCATTGTTTCGCCGTGGCCTGCACAGCCTGCGCACGCGGGGCGTCCGCGCAACCTGGGGCATTACCCGGTCACGCCTGTTCCCCCGCCGCCTGCAGCCAAATCCGCTGGAACTGTACCCGGGATTCGACCCCTCCCAGCGACTGCAACTGCCCCGCCCCGAACATCCCCGGGCGAGCATCATCGTTCCGGTGCACAACCAGCTGGCATATACGTTGCGCTGCCTGCACGCAGTGGCGCGCAGCGGCGATCGCAGTTCCTTCGAAGTGCTGGTGGTAGATGATGCGTCAACCGATGACAGCGCAGCGCGGCTGCCTGGCGTGGAGGGGTTGCGCTATGTGCGCGCGCACACCAACCTGGGCTTCATTGGCGCCTGCAACCTCGCGGCAAGCCGCGCGAGCGGCCAGTTTCTGGTGTTCTTGAACAACGACACGATCGCGCAGCCCGGTTGGCTGGACGCACTGCTGGACACGTTCGAGAGTCACCCCGATACCGGGCTTGCCGGGAGCAAGCTGGTGTACCCCGACGGGCGCCTGCAGGAAGCGGGCGGCATCGTCCACGCAGACGGGCAGCCCGCAAACTATGGGCGCTTCCAGGATCCGCTGGATCCCCGCTTCAACTTCCTGCGCCAGGCCGACTATTGCTCGGGCGCCGCACTGGCCATTTCGCGCCAGCTGTTCGAGTCGCTTGGCGGATTCGATCCATATTTCGCGCCGGCCTATTTCGAAGACACCGACCTTGCCATGCGGGTGCGAGAGCACGGGCTGCGGGTGCGTTACCAGCCTGCCTCGGTCGTGGTGCATTACGAAGGGATTACCGCCGGCACCGACACCCGATCCGGCGTCAAGGCCTACCAGGCCAGCAACATGGTCAAGTTCCAGGAGCGCTGGCGCAACGTGCTGAAATTGCGACACCCTGCCAAGGACCCGCAGGATGTGCGCGGCATGGCCGCCGACCTGGCGGCGCGCCATTGGCAGCAGCGCAGCATCCTGGTGATGGACTCGTACACGCCCACCCCGGACCGCGATTCCGGATCGGTACGCATGGTGGAACTGCTCGGCTTGCTGGTGGAAACCGGCTGCGGCGTGGTCTTCATGAGCCAGTCGCTCAGCCACGACGGCGAATACACCGAACAACTGCAACGACGCGGCGTCGAAGTCTGGTGGCGGCCGTGGATCCGCGGCCTGGCCAGCTGGATGCATCGGCATGGCGATCGCTTCGATGCGGTGATCGTGTCGCGGCATTACGTGCTCTCGCCGATCCTGCCGATGCTGCGCGCACTTGCACCCAATGCAAAGATCGTCTTCGACACAGTTGACCTGCATTTCCTGCGCGAGGAACGCGAGGCGCTCAGTTCCGGCGACGCAGCGGCGCGGCGCAAAGCGGCGCACACCCGCAGGGCCGAACTCGGCCTGATGCGCGACAGCGACACGACCTGGGTAGTGAGCACGGTGGAACAGGACCTGCTGCGCGAACTCGTTCCCGAGGTGGATGTCCAGCTGGTGTCGAATATCCACGGCGCGAGCGATGCGCCCGCGGGCCGCGAGGGCCGGCGCGACCTGGTGTTCGTCGGCAGCTATCGCCATCCGCCGAACGTGGACGCGGCGCGCTGGATGGTCCAGGAGATCCTGCCGCGGGTGCGCCAAAGGCTACCCGGCATCGAGTTGCAACTGGTCGGCGCCGATGCGCCGCCCGAAGTGCTTGCGTTGGCCAGGCGGCCGGGCGTGCGCTACCTCGGCCACGTGCCGGACCTTGATCCTGTGCTGGACGCAAGCCTGGCGAGCGTTGCACCGCTGCGCTTCGGCGCCGGCATCAAGGGCAAGGTGAACCAGAGCCTGGCCCGCGGACTTCCAGTGGTGGCCACGACCTGTGCAGTCGAAGGCATGTTCCTGCGCGATGGCGATGATGTCCTGGTGGCCGACGATGCCGAAGCGTTCGCTGACGCGATCATCCGGCTGGCCTCGGATTCCGATCTGTGGGCACGCCTGCAATCGGCGGGACTGGAAAACACCCGCCGGCATTTTTCCCGCGATGCCGCACGCGCCGTGCTGCTGCCCTGGGTGCAGGGCCTGCCGGCACGCGTCCCGCAGACTGCAGGCTGAGCGCGCGGCGACAGGCCGCGCGGTGAAGGAAGGCGTGGCAAAAGACGGCGTGATGACAGACGGCGTGGCGGGGTCAGGGCGTTGCGGCGCGCGCCCTGCGCAAGCGCGCCGCCAATGCTTCGACCGACTTGTCGCCAGGTAACCAGCGTCTGGCCGACTCCACTGCAGCGTCTGCTGCCGGCCAATCGCTGGCGCCAAGGCGTTCTTCCGCCCGCGCCATCCAGCGTTCGGCCAGGCGTCGTCGATCGGCGCGCGCACCCGCGCTACCAGGGGTGACCGCGAGTTGTGTTTCCAGGCACTCCTGCGCGCGGCGCAGCCGGTTCTCCGCGAGTGCCTGCTCGAAGCAGCTGGCGCTGCGCGTAGCCAACTCGCGCTGTACTGCGCGCACTGCCGGATCCGCCGGTGCAATGGCCATGGCCACGCGCAACTGGTCCCAGGCACTGGCCCCCGGTGGCAACAGGAATTCGCCGCGCTCCATCGCCTCACGCGAGCGCGCCACGGCGGCAGCCGCGCGTTTGCGCTCGGCCGCGCCTTCGGGCTTGCGCAACCGGCGGTCGGCCAATCGCGATTGGCGCAGCCTGGCTTCCGCGGACGCCACCGCTTCCGACCGCGGGCTCCAGCGACGCGCCTTGGCCAGGGAATTTTCCGCGGCACGAAAATTAAAGTCGGCCGCCTCGTGTTGCGCGCGAGACGACATCGCCGCCGCCGCGCGATCCAGGCCGGCCTGGACCGTGGCTGCATCCGCGCCCTGCTCGCGCAACTGCAGGTAGCGTCGTGCCGCATCGTCGATGCGTCCCGCGCGATCGTCGGCCCGGGCCTGCTCGAACGCTTTCGACTGCTCCGCCTGGCGACGGCCCAGGGCTTCGCCCAGCCGTCCCTGCACGGGCGGCAAGTCGAGATGCCCCGGATCGGCTGCCACCACGGCGGTAACCAGCGCCTGGGCAGCATCCACGTCACCTGCCAACAACGCCGCATCGGCGCGCCGCAGTCTGCGCGACAACAGTGCCGATCGTGCATCCAGGATGACGGCATTGCCGGGATCCATGCGCAACGCGCGGCTCAGCAACGCCAATGCAGCATCTTCGTCGATGCCTGGCGCTGCCGCCTGCGCGAGCAGGGCCTGCACGCTGTCACCGGCATGCTCGCGATCACGCAGTCGCGCACGCAACGCCTGCAGTTGGGCGGTCGGCGCGGACAGAGCCTCGGCCAGGGCCATGCGCGCGCTGGCCCGGTCGGTGTCACCCGCGTCGAGCGCACGCTCGGCGTCGATGATGGCCGCGTTGCGCACCGATTCCAGCCCCTGGCGCGCGCCCATCTGGTCCGGGTCGGCGGCAAGTACCGCCTCGAACAATTCACGCGCGCCGCGGCCATCAG
>JBBRZU010000151.1:0-4683 GCA_038236425.1 Lysobacterales bacterium | reverse complement strand
GGTTCGCGTTCGGCGCGCTCAACCGCATCTTCGGGTGGCGGCGGCCGGTGCTTTGCCGCCCGCCAGTGGTCGGTCAGCCGATTGTGCGCGATCTGATAGAGCCAGGTGCTGAACCGGGCGTCCGGACGATAGCGCTCGCGGGCCACGATGACTTTCTGCCAGACATCCTGGAACAACTCCTCGGCTGTGGCATGTTCGCGCAACTGGTGTAGCAGGAACCGGAATAGTGTCGAGCGGTGGCGGGCATAGAGCAACTCGAACGCGGCACTGTCTCCGGCGCCATAGGCCAGCATCAAGTCCTCGTCGGTCGGCTCCGCAAACATTCGCCGAGCGTAACGGATGCAGCGCGCCGGGCGAAGCACCGGCGCGCTGCAGTTGCTGGATTCACTCGCTGACAGCAACGGGCCGGGCCCCGCCGGTGAGCAGCTTGGCGCGATCCACCAGACCCAGGAATTCGGCGCGACGCCCCCAAGGGTCCTTGCCCAGGGCGCCTGCCGCGAGGGCATGCACGCCGTCCCAGCCAAAGTTTCCGACATGCTCGCCACCGCGCAGCAGGTCGGCGTAGGCCGCGACCGCGGCAGACCAGCGCAAGGCCGGGCTGGCCGCGTGCGACGCGCTGGCGCAGGTGATCGGTTGTTGCACCAAGTGACTGTTGCCGGCGCCGGGCAGCTTGTAGCGCAGGCGCAGCCAACCGATCTCGCAGTCGGCCGGGCCGCGGCCCGCCGCATCGCCGGCGAGCGCGCCGGATCGCTCGCGCCTGCCATAGCGCAGCGGCGCCATGCTGTCTCCGCCGGAGCCCACCAGGGTCACTTCATACAGGGCGGTCACGTCATGCCCGGCGCCAATCTCGCCGGCGTCCACGCGATCGTTGTCAAAGTCCTCACGGCGCAGTGCGCGATTCTCGTAGCCGATCAACCGGTACTCGGACACCACAGCCGGATTGAACTCGACCTGGATCTTCACGTCGGCGGCAATGGTCAGCAGCGTGGAGCCCGCTTCCTCGACAAGCACCTTGTGCGCCTCGGCGATGGAGTCGATGTAGGCGTGGTTGCCATCGCCGACATCGGCGAGACGTTCTGCCATGGCGTCGTCGTAGTTGCCGGTGCCAAAGCCCAATGTCGTCAGTGCAACACCGGACTTGCGCTGGTCGGCGACCATCGTTTCCAGGGCATGCTGGTCCACGGTGCCGACGTTGAAATCACCATCGGTGGCCAGCAGGACGCGATTGACGCCGTGCGTAATGAACGATTGCCGCGCCATCGCGTAAGCCAGTTCCAGGCCGGCGCCGCCATTGGTGGAGCCGCCGGCTTCCAGGCGCGTAAGCGAATCCAGGATCTCCTGCTTGTGGTCGCCCCCGGTCGGCGGCAGCACCAGGCCAGCGCTGCCCGCGTACACGACGATGCTGACCCGATCCTGAGGCCGCAGCCGTTCGACCAATTCGGCAAGGCCGCGCTTGAGCAGCGGCAATTTGTCGGGGTCCTGCATCGAGCCGGAGGTGTCGATCAGGAACACCAGGTTGGATGCCGGGATCTGGCTTGCCGGTACGCGATAGCCCTGGATGCCGACCTGCACCAACTGGTGGTGTGCGTTCCAGGGCGCGCGCGCGGATTCGGTGTTGACGCTGAACGGTCGCGCGCGACTGCTGGGCGCGGCATAGCCGTAGTCGAAATAGTTGATCATCTCCTCGGCGCGTACGGCGGCGCGATTGGGTCGCTGCCCGGCCAGGAGCATCCGTCGCACATTGCTGTAGCTGCCGGTGTCCACGTCGATGGAGAACGTGCTCACCGGCTGCTCGGACGCGAGCTGCACGGGATTGTCGGCGTGATCGTCGTAGTGCTCGGTGTCGGCGATCATCCCGGCCACAGGGGCGGGCATGGCGACTGCCAGCGGCGCGGCCATTTTCGAAACCATCCTGGGCGGGGGTGGCGCGGCGCTGGGTGCAATCGCCAGCATCGCCTGTTCCTGCCGCTCGCGCAGTTGCCCTGCATTGCTTGCCTGCGCGACCGTCCTGTCTGCTGCGCGCATGGCGGATTGCGCCTGCGCGGTGGACTGCTCGCTTGCGTCGGTCCGTTGCCCGCCTGTGGCGGCTTTGACTTCCGGCCCATCCTTGCCTGCAAGGTCGGCCCTGGCGAGTGCGTCGTCGCGATCAGTGGCGTCGACAGGCACGTTTACGCGGACGTCGGCGGGCGCGACTGACGCAGTGTCGTGCACGGTGGGCTGCTGGCAGGCGCCGAGCAGGACAGCGAGGATGCATACGGTGAGTGGGTTCCGGCGCATGGATGTGTCTCCGCAGTGGGTGCGGAGAGTGGAACGCGCCGGCATGCGGTTCGGGGTTAAGCCTGGTCGGGCGCCTCGTCGACCCGCAATCGCAGGCGGCCTTCGGCGAGCATCGCGTCCACGGGATCGCCCACGCTGACCTGGGAGGGCTGGCGCAGGATGGCGCCGTGGCCGTCGCGCAGGATCGCGTAGCCGCGGCCGAGCGTTGCCAGGGGGCTGAACGAGTGCAGCAGGCCACCGGCCTGTTGCAGTCGTGCCGCAGCGCGTTCGCTGCGTCGGCCCCATGCAGCGTTCAGCCGTTGTGCGAGCAACTCGCTGCGATGGCGTTGCGCGCCCAGTCGCTGGCTCGGATGCTGTCGGGCCAGGCGTTCGGCCTGGTCGCGCAGGCGATGCAAATCGCGTGACAAGCGCGCACCGATGGCCATGCGCAATCGGCCCTGCAGCAATGCGAGTCGTTGCCCGCCTGCGTGCAGTCGCAATTGCGGGCGCATGCCCTGCAGGCGCAGCCAGGCCTGGTCGCTGCGCTGCGCGCGCGCAGCCTGTTGCCGTGCGTGGGCGGCTTCGAGTCGTGCGCCGAGTTGGCGTAGTTGCGCTGACAGCGCGACCGCGTCCGGCACCAGCAGTTCAGCGGCAGCAGATGGCGTTGGTGCGCGCAGGTCCGCAGCGAAGTCGGCCAGACTGAAGTCGATCTCGTGGCCCACCGCCGACACCACCGGAATGGGCGACGCGGCGATCGCGCGCGCCAGTGCCTCGTCATTGAATGACCACAGATCTTCCAGCGATCCGCCGCCGCGGGTCAGCAGCAGGACGTCGTAACGACCGCTCGCTCCGGCGCGCTGCAGCGTTGCCCGCAGTTCCGCAGCTGCGCCCTGGCCTTGCACCGCTGCGGGCAGGACATCCACTTCAAGCATCGGGAAGCGGCGTGCAAGCACACTGAGCACATCGCGGACGGCGGCGCCGCGCGGCGAGGTGATCACGCCCAGCCGGCGCACAAAACGCGGCAGCTTCCGCTTGCGTGAGGCGTCGAACAATCCCTCGTCGGCGAGCCGGCGCTTGAGTTCCTCGAAGGCCTGGCGCAGGGCGCCTTCGCCGGCTTCTTCCATGTGGTCGAGCACCAGTTGGTATTCGCCGCGGGCCTCGTACACCGTCAGTCGACCACGCCCGAGCACCTGCATTCCATCGCGCGGCAGGAAGCGAAGCCGTGCTGCCTGCATCCGGAACAGCGCGCAGCGCACCTGCGCGCGGTCGTCTTTCAGGGTGAAATACATGTGCCCTGATGCAGGCCGCGAGAAATTGCTGATCTCGCCCTGCAGCCAGACCTGGCCGAACTGTCCCTCCAGCAGCTCTCGCGCCAGCGCATTGAGTTGCGAGGGCTTGAGGACGGGACGATCAGGCTGCGGTTCCATCGCCACAGTGTAGCCGGGCTTCGACGCAGTTTCAGGGCGGGCAGGCGCCCGCGGAAACGACCGGAGCGGAGTTGTTTTTCCAACCACCCGATCCGGTCAGGTCGCCGGCAACATAGGTGCAGGTGGCGGTCGGGAAGATGTCGGGCTGGCTGGTCATGGTGATGTTGACGGTATCGTTGGCATTGATTGCCGGAAGCATGATCGTTGTGTATTCGCTGAGCGATCCATCCGGCGTAGACGGGCTGCCGGTGGATGCGACCGAGAAGGGGCCGGGGACGGAGACGCTGTTTACGTCGACCGAGCCAACGGCGTAGTTCTTGCACGTGGACTGTTTGCCCAGAAGTTGGTTGCTGCTGGTGTCAGTGGAGTTGAGCACCTTGGTGGCGCCGGACGGTCCCAGGCACGTGAGCGCATTGGAGGTGGTGTAGGTCGGCAGTGCATAGTTGTACCCCTTCAAGCGCAGCGTGACTGGCACGCCAAATGTCACCGGGTTGGGCGTGACGGAGATTGGATTGGGCAGCGTGAATCCCGACGCTGGCGTGCCCGACTGGTAAACGTAGGTGGACGCGGGCGATGTATCCACGACCGGGCGCGCGCCGCTGCTCAGTGGATACGTGCCCAGGATCGCCACGCGGTACGACGCCGTCGGCCCGCCACCACCGCTGCCACCGGCGATGACGAAAGTCTGTGCATCCACCAGCGGTGCGCCCTCGTCGGCATCGATCGGACCGGCGGCCACGGCCAGGGTGGAATTGGACGCGTAGATCGAGGCACTGACAGCCGGGCGATTGCCGGCGCCGGCGCTGGCATTGATCTTCTGCACCATGCCGCGGACCGGGCGATTCGGGTCAATCGTGGTGGTAACGCCATTGACCGTGGAAGTGCAGCCGGTCGCCGGCCCGCCATCGGCCGCCGGTACCGTGCACTTGAGCAGATTGTTGTACGCAAGTACGTCCTGGCCCCCAGTGTCAGTTGGCTTGGCTGGCGTCCAGTTGGCGAT
>JBBRZU010000150.1:0-4795 GCA_038236425.1 Lysobacterales bacterium | reverse complement strand
GGCCGTGCGCAGCTGCTTGCGCACCACCGCGGCCTGCAGCCAGGGATACAGCGGGTCGCGGGCATAGCGGGTCGCGCCAGCCAGATCCAGGCTGCCGGCATCAGCGGCGTCGAAGGCCGCCTCCAGATTGCGCATGCGGGCCGGATCCTGCCCCAGCGCAGTCACTGGGGCGAGCAGGCCGGCCAGGGCCAGGGCCAGGGTCAAGGCGGGTGCTATCGCGATGGAGGCAAGCAGGCTGCGTGAGATCATGGACACCATTCTCGCCGAATGTGCGTCGGCGCCAGGTCAAGGATTGCCCGATGCCGATTGAATGGCTGCTGTACCCGCTACTCGGTGTCGTGGCCGGATTGCTCGCGGGACTGCTCGGCGTCGGCGGCGGGTTGGTGCTGGTTGCCGCGCTGGCGCTGCTTCTCCCGGCGCAGGGCGTGCCAGCCGACGCGGCGATCCATGCGGCGCTGGCAACGTCGCTGGCGAGCGTGGTTGTCACCGCCTGTGCGTCCGCGTACGCCCACCACAAGCGCGGCGGCGTCCTGTGGCCCAGCGTGGCCTGGCTGCTGCCAGGCCTGCTGCTGGGCGGCTGGCTCGGCAGTGGTATCGCCAAGGGTATCGCCGGTGCCGACCTGCGCTGGTTCGTGGTCGGCTACTGCCTGCTCGCTGCGCTGCAGCTGGCGCTCGACCTGCCACGCAAACCGGCCGGCAGCCCAGCGCCTGATCCCGCGGCCCCGGCACCGACCGGGCCAGGCCTCAGCGTCGCTGGCGCCTTCATCGGTGCCGTCTCGGCCCTGGTCGGGATCGGCGGCGGCAGCATGACCGTGCCCCTGCTGGTCTGGCGCGGGGTCGCGCCGGTCCGGGCGGTGGGCACCTCCAGCGCCTGCGGCATCGCGATCGGGCTGTCGGCGGCGGCAGGCTACGCGAGCGGCGGCAACGTGCCGGGCATGCCGACCGGCAGCCTCGGCTACGTGTTCCTGCCAGCGGCAATCGGGATTGCGCTGACCTCGGTGGCGATGGCGCCCTACGGCGCGGCACTCGCACACCGCGTCCGGCCATTGACCCTGAAGCGGATTTTTGCCGGCTTCCTGCTGGCGATGGCCGCCGTGCTGGCATGGTGAGGCGGGCGACGGCGGCGATGGCTCCGTTACCATGCGCGTTGCCCGCCAGGTAAGCCCGATGTCCGTCCCCGCCAACCTCGATGCTCTGTGGCAAGACGCCGCGTTTGCCTACCGCAGTGGCGACCTGCGCCGCGCGCAATCGGGCTGCGAGCGGATCCTCGCGCTGGATCCCCTGAACTCCCCCGCCCGGCTGATGGCCGCAAACCTTGCCACGCAAGCCGGCCGACACCGGCTGGCAGTCGAACACGTGCTCGCCGCGACCCAGCGGATCGGGCGACAGACCCTGCAGCACGTGGCCGAACTCGCGCTCAAGCTGATCACTGTCGGCGAGTACGAAACCGCCGCCACGCTGGTGCGCAAGATCAACCCGGCGGCGATCAATGCGCCCGGTTCCCTGGCGGAGTTTTCCCAGCAGCTCAGCCTGCTCGAGCAGCACGACGACGCCCTGCGCTACCTGGATGCCGCGATGTCGCGCGGGCTCGATGGCGACTGGGTGCATTACGTCCATGGCAACTACCTGCGCTTTGTCGGGCGCATGGAGCAGGCTGCCGCTGCCTACGAGCGCAGCATCGCGCGCAACCCGGACTACGCGCTGGCGCACCAGTCGCTGGCGACGCTCGATCCGGGTGGAGACCGCGAGCTGCGCATCAACCGCATCCGCGCCAGCCTGGCACGCGTGCCGGCCGACTTCCGCGATATCGCCTACCTGCACTACGCGCTGTTCAAGGAACTCGACGCGCTTGGCGACGTGGACGCAGCCTGGGATGCCCTTGCTGCCGGTGCACGCGAGAAAAAGCGCGTCGTCGTGCACGACCGTGACGACGAACGCGCGCTGTTCCAGGCGCTGCAGTCAGCGACCGGCTCCGGCTACCTGCACGACGACGGCAACCACGACGACGGCCCCACGCCGCTGTTCGTGCTCGGCATGCCGCGCACCGGCACCACCCTGCTCGAACGCATCCTGGGCGGGCATCCCGGCATCGCGCTGTGCGGCGAGCTCAACGACTTCCGCATGCAGTACAAATGGGCCAGCGACCACTACTGCCTGGGCTTCTTCGACCACGAGGCGGTGCGCGCACTCGACCGTGTGGACTACGCAGCGATCGGCCGCCGCTACCAGTCGCACGTGGCCTGGCGCCTGGACGGCGCGCGCTGGTTCACCGACAAGAACCCGGGTAACTTCATGATGGCCGGGCCGATCCTGCGCGCCCTGCCGCGCGCGCGCATCATCCACTTGCGGCGCAATCCGATGGACAGCTGCTTTTCCAACCTCAAGGAACTGTTTGGCAGCAACGCCCATCCGTACAGCTACGACTTCGCCGACCTCGATGCGCACTTCCGCAGCTATCGCGGCCTGATGTCGCATTGGCATGCGATCGCACCGGGCCGGATCCTGGACCTGGATTACGAGGCGATGGTGTCGGATCCGGACCAGGCCGCGCGTGCAGTGATGGACTATTGCGGGCTCGACTACCGGCCGGAACAGATCCGCGTCGAGGACCACGTGGCGCCGGTTTCAACTGCCAGCAGTGCGCAGGTCCGGCAGCCGATCCATCGGCGCAATATCGGTGGCTGGAAGCGCTACCAGCGCCAGCTCGCGCCGTTGCAGGCGATGCTGCGCGACGGCGGCGTGGACGCCTGACCGCCGCGCGAGCACTGCCGCGCGATCACTGCCGCGCGATCACTCCAGCTGCAGGTCCACGTCGCCGGAAAAACTTTCCAGGTGGATGTCGCCCTGGCCAGCGCCGAGCCGCGCGTCGAGCGACTTGCCCGGGCCATGCTCTTCCTTGTGCACCGTGCCCGACGGGCTGCCGATATCACCGCTGAAGGTTTCCACGTGCAGCCGCGCGTTGGTATTGGCCGGCATGCGCAGGCGCAGGTCGCCGCTGAGCGTCTCGGCCTTGAACTGGCCGTTCGGTCGCATGGCTGCGCGCAATATTGCATCGCCGGAAACCGTGCTCAGCTCGAGCCGATCCAGGCCGAGCGCACCAAGTTCCATGTCGCCGGAGACGGTCTCCATCTTCACGTCGCCGGTGATGCCGCCCGACGCGCGCAGGTTGCCGCTGACGCTGCTGGCGTCCAGGCGCGGGGTGGTGATGCGCAGGCTGGTATCGCCGCTCACGCTTTCGATATTGGCCTGACCAGGCGACGACGCAGTGATCGTGATCGATCCACTGACGCTTTGTGCCTCGAGCTTGCGGCCGGCCATCTGTTGCACATCAATGTCGGCGCTGACGGTATTGACGTCCACCGAGGCCCGATTGGGCAGAGTGATTTCGAGCACCGTGGGCTCCGAGCTGCCGCCATTGTTGCCCCACAACTTCCAGCCGCCGTCGGGATACTTCACCGAGATATCCAGCGAGTTGCCGTTGCCTTCGATCTCGAGTTTCTCCACGCCCTTGCCCAGGCTGCCGGTGATCTTCACCTGTGGCTGCGCCCAGGTCCGGACGATTACCTTGCCCTTGACGTTTTCGATATGCACGCTGCCATCAAGGGGCAGCGCGCGGGTTTCGTTGATCGGTGTCGCGGCGAACGCAGGTGCCGCGAAAGCGACAAGACCGGCGATGGCGAAATGGCGGATGGACATGGTGGTTCTCCTCGGGAGCGGGTGGCGCGTTGTCGCGCCGTCGATGCAGATTTGTGCGGATGAGTGCGGATGATTGCGAATGAGTGCGAATGATTGCGAATGGATTTGCGGCAGATGCCTGCCTGTTTGCTCAGCCTGTGATGGCGCGCTGGGTGAGTTCCAGCCTTGTTGAGTAGGTCCTTCTCAATTGCTCGAGCAGGAAGACGGAGTCCGGATCGGCGGCGATTGCCTGGCGGATCTGCACGACACTGCGGTCGAGTGAATCCAGCGTTGGCGCCACCTCGGCCGGTACCGGCGCGCCCTGGAACTGACGCAGCGCGGCCTGGTATTCAACGGTGACGGCATGCGTTTCCCGGGTGACGACGGCGGCCGAAAGATCGCTGCCGCGCGCTGGCGAAACTGTGGTTGGCGTGGACGCCACCGGAACCGCGGCGGGGGTAACCAGATCAGGCGCAGTACTTCCGCGCCAGACCAGGCCGGCAACCAGCAACACCGAGGCAGCCAGCGCGAACGGCGCCAGCCAGCGCGGGCGCTGCGGCACGCGTTGCCGAGCGATCGCATCGGAGATCGACGGCCACAGGTCACGGGCCGGATCCATTTCGCGCGGCAACTGCCGCAACTGCCACTGCAATTCAGTGTTGCTCATGTGCTTCTCCCAGCCGCGTGCGCAACAGGCTGCGCGCGCGATGTAGTTGTGCCTTGGAACTGCCGACCGCCATGCCCAGCTCCGTGGCGATTTCCTGGTGCTTCCAGCCTTCGATGTCGTGCAGGACGAGCACGGCGCGGGCACGCTCTGGCAAGGTCGCCACGGCGCGCTCAAGGTCGAGCTGGTCACCGATCCGTGGCCCTGCGGTGTCGCCGGTTGCCAGGTGTTCAAGCACTGCATCGTCGGTTTCTCGATCCACGCCACCGGCGCGGCTGCGCAATTCCATCAGCGCGGTGTTGACGGCCAGGCGGTGCAACCAGGTCGAAAACGCGCTTTCAAAACGGAATGCGGGCAGCGCCTGCCCGGCCCGGATGAAACTTTCCTGCACCAGGTCTTCGGCTCGCGCTGCCTGGCCGCCGGCGAGGCGCCACAGCACCGCGTCGATCCGCCGCG
>JBBRZU010000149.1:0-4803 GCA_038236425.1 Lysobacterales bacterium | reverse complement strand
GCCCACGCGGCCAACAGTTCACGGCCGATCTTGGCGTTGTGCCGGATATCCACCGGAAACGCCGGATGCACGAGGAAGCTGGTGATGCGGCCGGTGTGCACGAAGCCCTGGCCGATATGCTCGAGCTCGGCGAGGATGCGCGCGTGCTGGTCGGGTGCAATACCCGGCAGCAATTCAACGCATAACACGGGCGTTTGCGATCCACGCTCGCCCACGCCGACCAGCGCCGTGCGACGGACTTGCGGATGCACGTTGAACACCGGTTCCACCTGCTCGGTGTACAGGCCACCGAGCGCGGTCAGCACGCGTTGCGACTTGCGCCCGCAGAACCACAGCCGCCCCGCCTCGTCGAACCAGCCCAGGTCGCCCATGCGATGGACAATGCGCTCGCCGCCGTCCGGCAAGGCCTCGCAAATCTTGGCCAGCACAGTGGCCTCGGGACGACGGAAATAGGCGTCGGTGCACGACGGCCCGGTCACCGTGATTTCGCCGAGTCGGCCTTGCTCAAGCTCCAGGTCGTCGCGCCAATGCGCGATCGCATCATCGCTGATGCCGATGATGCGCACCAGGTTGGGCGCGACCGGCTGGCCGACGCAGGTGCCGGCGCCGTGCTCGGTGAGCTCGCGTGTCGCTTCCAGTTCACGGCCTTCGATCACTGCCACCGGCAGGCACTCGGTGGCGCCGTATGGAGTCCAGAACTGCGCGTCGTCGGGAAGCAGGGCGCGGATGCGCGCGACGACATCTGCAGGCACCGGCGCACCAGCGGACGTGACGCGGCGCAGCGAGGGCAACGGCGCGCCATGGTCGGCGAGCACGCGGATCAGCGCCGGCGAGCCGAACAACTGGTCCACGCCGAAGCGTGTGATGGCATCGAGCAGGCGGCGCGGTTTGGCCTGCGCCGGCCGGGTCGGGTCCATGTCGGGAATGATCGAGGCCAGGCCGAGCGCGGGATCGAACAATGCAAATGGCGGGAAGGTCGGCATGTCCACGCCACCGGCGCGAATGCCGAAGGCATCGCCGAGCATCTTGATCTGCGCGATGAAATGCCGATGCCGATATTCCACGCCCTTGGGCAAGCCGGTGGAGCCGGAGGTGAACAGGATCGCGGCGAGTTCGTCACCATCGGTATCGGCGAGCTGCGGCCCGGCACCTTCGCCGCGCGCCTCCAGTTCCGACAGCTTGGCGCCGCCCCAGAACCAGCGCCTGCCGACGGTGACGCGGATCGCCGCGTCCGGTGCCCAGCGCAACAGCTTGCGCGCCGCATGCGCCAGCGGGATACCGATGAACGCGTGCGGATCGCTCTCGGCCAGGCAGCGCTTGAGCGCCGCGCGCGGGATGCCGGGGTCCACCAGCACCGGCACGATGCCGCGCTTGAACAGCGCAAACATCAGCAGGAAGAACTCCGGTGTCGGCCGCACCATCAGCGCGGCACGCATGCCGCGTTGCAGGCCGATCATGGCCAGGCCCGCGCCGATGGCGTTGGAGCGACGCTCGAGTTCGGCGTAAGTCAGGGTCTGGTCGTAACGGGCCAAGCCTCCGAGGCCGCGACTGCCCGGGCAGCGCATCGCCACGGCATCGCCGCGTTCAGCGGCCATCTGCGGCAGCACGGCGGCGATGTTCTGGATCGTTGACATCACGTCACGGCGGCAAGGGGCGGGATCGATGCGCGGACTGGCATCGTACACGCGCCGCTGTCAGATGCTCGGCGGCATCGGCGGGTTGGCGTCGAGGAAGCGACGGATCGCCGGCACCAGCAACTCGGCCTTGTCTTCCAGCACATAGTGGCCTGCATCGGCATAGACATGCTTTTCCGCATTCGGCAGCGCCAGCTCGAAGACCGCCAGGAAGTGCTTGTCGAACACGAAGTCGCGCAGGCCCCAGCCGATGAACACCGGCCGGTCGGCGTAGCTGGACAACTTGCGCGCCGCGCGTTCCACCAGCGACCACGCCGGATCCTCAGGCGACAGCGGGATATCCTGCATGAAACGGAGCGTGGAAATCGCGTTTCCCCAGCCGTCGTAGGGCGCCGAATAGGCGGCGCGCACATCCTTTGGCAAGTGGCGTTTGGTGCCCATCCACGCTGCGCCGCGGGCGAACAGGTTGAAGCGCCGGATCAGATAGCCACCCAGCTTCGAATCGCGCCCCATCGACAGCCGCGCCGGCATCGTCTTGCCCGCCGGCAGGGGAAACGCGGCGGTGTTGAGGATCACCAGCCGGCGCACCCGCGAGCTGTTCGCCAGCGCCCAGCCGAATCCGATCATGCCGCCCCAGTCATGCACCGCAAGGGTCACCGGGCCGTGGATGCCGGCATGCGCAAGCAGCGCTTCCAGATCATCGACACGGGTCTGCAGGGTGTACTTGTAGTGCGCGTCGTCGGGCTTGTCCGACATGCCCATGCCGATGTGGTCGGGCACGATGCAGCGGTAGCGGTCCGACAGCGCCGTCACCAGCTTGCGCCAGTAGAAACTCCAGGACGGATTGCCGTGCAGCATCAGCACGACTTCGCCGTCGCGTGGGCCGACGTCGAGATAGCTCTGCGCCAGCCCGTCGGGGTGGACGAAGCTGCGCGTTTCGAATTGGTAATCGGGAAGCGGGACGCTGGCGCGGACCCGATCCTGCTCCGCAGTACTCACCCGGCGGTCACCAGACCACTTCGGCCATCGAGCAGTTCAGCCCCGAGCCGATGCCGAGCAGCGCGATGCGATGCCCTTTCTTCAGGCGGCCGAGCTCGCGCAGCTTGCTCAACACGATCGGCACCGAGGCCGGGCCGATGTTGCCGTGCTCGTGGAAGATGGTCAGCACTTTCTGCGGGTCGATGCCGAACGCGCGCACCATGGCGTCGGTATGCACGCGACTGACCTGGTGGATGACGAACTCGTCGATTTCGCCGACCACCCAGCCCAAGGCCAGCTTGGCCGCAGCGAAGGTCTTGGTCGCGAGCTTGAGGCCCTCGATCAACAACATGCGCGTGTCGGTAACCATCTTGTCGAGGTTGCCGCGGCACAGGCCGTTCCATTCGGTGGCTGCACGCGTCACGCCACCCTTGTAGCGTGGCGCATCGGGACACAGGTCAGTGTGCGAGAGCACCATCGCGGCGGCGCCGCAGCCCAGCGTGAGCGAGGCGAGTTCGCTGCGGAACTGTTCCTCGGTGACATCGGGGCCATCCAGGCGCGCCATGGTGCGCTCATAGACCTGGTTGGCGGTTTCGCCATCCACCACCAGCGCGTAGTCGATCTCGCGGCGCTCGATCATCCGGCTGGCGATGTCCATGCCATTCATGAAGGCAAGGCAGGCGTTGGCGACGTCGAAGTTCTGGCACTCATCCCCGAGGCGCAGGTTGCCCGACACGATGCTCGCGGTCGACGGCTCGAGGTAGTCGCGGCTGACCGAGGTGTTGATCAGCAGCCCGATCCGCTCGCGCGGAACGCCAGCGTCAACGAGCGCCTTCTCGGCAGCCATCGTGGCCGCGTCGGATGCCTCCACGCCGGAATCCCACATGCGTCGCGCGTGGATGCCGGCGATGTCGCCGAGCACATCGGTACGGATGCCGAGGCGATCCATGGTCGGCTTCAGCCGCGCATTGATCTCAGCCGAAGTGAGCGAATGCGGGGCGTCCACATGGGCAAGGCCGGCAATGGCGACGTGTTTGAACAGCATGGGCAGGCCTAGGGCGGAAACCCTCCTACATTAAGGCCTGCGCCCCGCACTCTCAATGGCTGGATTCAAAACTCCCAATCCAGTCAAGGAGTTGCGATGGCCATCCCGGGCCGCGCAGTCTGGCCGGACCGGTAAACCGCGCCTCGGCGCGGATTGCCGGCGCAGGTCACTCGTCCTTGAGCGGCGTGGTCTTTGCGTCCGCGGGCGGCTTGCCATCGCGATTGGGCGCAACCGGCGCGACCGCGGCCCGGCCCGGCGCCAGCGCGCCGCAGCGGAAGGCGATGAAGCGCTGGCCGCCATCGGCCGGCGGCCCCTTGGGCTGGATGGTGTCGGCCGACAGCCCCGGCGCTTCATTGCGCGCCAGGGTTTCCAGTTCGTCACGGACGCGCATCTCGTCGCGCTCGTACGGGCCGAGGCGATCCTTCACCGACACCTCGACTTCGCCACGGCGCTCGCACCCGGCCGGCAATTGCCCGGCCGCGATCACGCGCACTGCTTCGGCACCGGGGGCCATCTTGACGAAGGTGCAGCCCGACAGGGCCACGCCCATCGCCAGCGTCGCCAGCATGGCGGCGCGGCGTTGCATCGTTGTCGTCGTGTTGCGCAATGTCTTCATTTCACCACCTTGCCGTCGGCATCGATCACCTGCACCGGGCCCAGGTCCAGCGCGCGCACGCCGTCGCCGATCTTGGCCAGGTCACCAACGATCACCCAGGTCATCGCGTTCGGGTTGAAGATGCGCGCCGCTTCGGCCTGCACGCCCGCCGGGGTCATCGCCTCGATCTTCGCGCGCCGCTGCATCACGTAATCGTCCGGACGACCGTAGCGGTTGATGCTGTCGATGGTTCCCAGCACCGCGCGCCCGGTTTCATAGCTGCCTGGCAGACTGCGGATGTTGATCGCCTGCAGGCGGTCGACTTCTTCTTCGGTCACCGGCCGCTTGCCGCTGACATAGTTGGCGAACTCGTCGCGCATTTCCTTGATCGACTCGACCGTCTTGTCGCTCTGCACCGGCGCGCTTGCGGTCCACAGGCGCTGGCCAAGTGCATTGCCGGCACTGCTTCGGGCGCCGTACGACCAGTGCTTGTCCTCGCGCAGGTTCATGTTCAGGCGCGAGGTGAAATCACCGCCGAACACCGCGTTGGC
>JBBRZU010000148.1:0-4894 GCA_038236425.1 Lysobacterales bacterium | reverse complement strand
CAGACGAGCCGACCTCCGCGCTCGACCCGCGCTTGGCCGAGGACATCCTGGCGCTGTTGCAGGCCCAGCGCCGCGAACGCGGCCTGGCCTTGCTGCTGATCAGCCACGACCTGCCTCTGGTCGCCCGCCACGCCGATCGGCTGGCGATCCTGCAGCGCGGTGCACTGGTGGAGACCGGCCAGACCACCGCGCTGCTTGCCGCGCCGCGCCACGTCGCCACCCGCGATCTGCTGGCGGCGGACAAGTTGCCCTTGCCCGAAGCCTGCGACCCCGGCACCGAACTGCTGCGCACCGAAGGCCTGACCCTGCGCTATCCGCGCGCACCCGGCGCAGCGGTCATCGATGCCAGCCTGCACCTGCGCGCCGGCGAATGCCTGGCCCTGCTCGGCGAAAGCGGCAGTGGCAAGAGTTCGCTGGGGCGCGCGCTGTTACGCCTGTTCCGCGGCGATGTCGCTGGCGCGATTACCCTCGCCGGCAGCGACCTGCTGGCCAGTCGCGGCCAGGCATTGCGTACGCTGCGCGGCCGGGTTGGCCTGGTGTTCCAGGACCCCTATGCCTCGCTCGACCCGCGGATGCGCATTGCCGACATCGTCGCCGAGCCGCTGCGCATCCATGGCCGCGGCGATGCCGCCGGCCGTCGCGAGCGCGCCCGCCAGGGATTGGCCGAAGTCGGCTTGACCGAGGACATGCTCGACCGCTACCCGCACCAGTTCAGCGGCGGCCAACGCCAGCGCATCGCCATCGCCCGCGCCCTGGCTTGCGATCCAGAACTGCTGGTCTGTGACGAAGCGGTCTCGGCGCTCGATGCCCGGCACCGCGCGGAGGTCCTGGCGCTGCTGTCGCGGCTCAAGCGCGAGCGCGACCTGGCCATGCTGTTCATCACCCACGACCTGGCCGCAGCGCGCGCCCTGGCCGACCGGATCGCGGTCATGGATGCCGGGCGCATCATCGAACAAGGCACGGCCGCCAGCCTGCTGGCCGGGGCGGCCGACCCCCGGGCACGCCGCTTGCTTGGCCAGTTGGCACACGGTTTTGCCGTTGCTATCTCCTGAACGGGAAATGGGGAACAATCCAGCGATGCGCACCCCCCTCAGCCGCCAGCCGACGCTGGAGACCGAATCCTTCGTCGATGCGCTTTTGGGTGCGCAGGATATTCCGACGCTCGCGTTTGCCGCCATGCGCGAATTCCGCGCGCTCGGCCTGACCAATGTGCAGATGGTGTGGAACCACTCGCCGAGTGATCCGACCAGCCTGCGCACCTCGACCGACCAGCCCCCAGACGCAGCCACCATGGCCCTGCTTGAAAGCGCGCGCCGCCAGGGCGGGCGGATGCAGCAGGTGGATGCCAGCGGCGTCGTGCACCTGGTCCATGTGATGGCGCAGAATACCGGCCTGTGGGTGGCGCTGTCGGCGCAACTGGATCCGGCGCGGGTGGATCCGGCCTGGCAGCAGCGCATCGCGCCCTTGGCTACGCGGGCGCAGTCGTTGCTGTACACGCAACGGCTGCAGGTGGACGTCGAACGCCTCGCCAGCGCCGAACGCCTGCAGCGCGCGCTGTTCGCGATTTCCGACATCGCCAGTTCCGACCTGAGCACGGCCGAGGTGCTGCGCGGCCTGCACCAGATCGTCGGCAGCCTGATGTATGCCGAGAACTTCTACATCGTCCGCTTCGATGCCGAACGGCAGACAATCCGCTTCCTGTACTTCGCGGACAGCCACGATCCGGAAGTTCCGGATCCGGAGGACGAGCTGTCGCCGCTGGAAATGGGCAGCAGCCTGACTCTGGGCCTGCTGCGCCACGGCAAGCCGGTACGCGGGCCCTCGCTCAGCCTGCGCGCGGTGTTGCAGGCGCCGGCCAACGAAGGCCTGGGCCCGGACAGTGAAGACTGGATGGGCGTGCCGATCGTCGAGGATGGCGTCGTGCGCGGCGCGGTGGTGGTGCAGAGTTACGACCCGGCCGTGCGCTACAGCGAATCCGACCAGGCGCTGCTGGGCTATGTCGCCCAGCACATCCTGTCGGCGCTCAACCGTCGCGACCAGCAGGAAGAACTCGAACGCCGCGTGGCATTGCGTACCCAGGAACTGCGCAAGGAAATCCGCGAACGTGAACGCAGCGAGCAATTGCAACGCGCCCTGTACCGGATCGCCGAGTTGTCCACTGCCAGCGACAGCATGGAAGCGTTCTACGCCTCGATCCACGAGGTCGTCGGCGGCTTGCTGGATGCGCGCAATTTCTACATCGCGCTGCTGACCAACGAGGACAGCGAGCTCGAATTCCCCTACTCGATCGACGAGCGCGACCAGCGCCATCCGACCCGTCCGCTCGGGCGCGGCCTGTCGGAATACGTGTTGCGCTCGGCCCACCCGCTGCTGATCGACCGCGCCGGCATCGAGGCGCTGGCCGATGTCGGCGAGGTGGTGTCGCAGGGCACCAAGTCGGTGTGCTGGCTGGGCGTGCCGCTGATGATTGACAATCGCCCGCGCGGCCTGATCACGGTGCAGAGCTACACGCCCGATTATCTGTACACGGCGCGCGATGAGGAACTGCTGAGCTTCGTGAGCTTCCACATCGCCAATGCGCTGGAGCGCCGGCAGGCCGACGAATCACTGCGCCAGGCCTATGCCGAGCTCGAGCGCCGGGTCGAGAACCGCACCCGCGAGCTGGCCGACACCAACCGCGAACTGCGCGACCAGATCTCGGTGCGCGAGAGTGTCGAAGGCAAGCTCAAGCACGAGGCGATGCACGACTCCCTCACCGGCCTGCCCAATCGCAGCCAGCTGCTGGTCGCCCTGCGCCGCTCGCTGACCCGCTTCCACGCCGACCCGGCGCATGCCTTTGCGGTGCTGTTCCTGGACCTGGACCGGTTCAAGGTGGTCAACGACTCGGTCGGTCACCTGGTTGGCGACGAGCTGCTCAAGGAAGCCGCCACGCGCATCAGCAAATGCATCCGCGACCCGGATCTCGTCGCGCGCCTGGGCGGCGACGAATTCGCCATCGTGATCGACCGCATCGGTGACCCGACCGAGGCGGTGAGCGTGGCCGACCGGGTGATCCGCAGCCTGAGCGAGCCGATGCGCATCGCCGGCAAGGAACTGTACACCTCGGCCAGCATCGGCATTGCGCTGTCGCATGCTCGCTACCTCAACCCGGAAGAATTGCTGCGCGACGCCGACGTTGCGATGTATCGCGCCAAGGCCGCTGGACGGCAGCGCTTCGCGTTGTTCGACGAGGGCCTGCACGAGGACGCGCTGCGCCAGCTTGAGCTGGAAGGCGACTTGCGCCGTGGCGTGCAGCGCGCGGAGTTCGAACCCTACTACCAGCCGATCGTGCGCCTGTCCGATGGTGCAGTGGTCGGCTACGAAGCGCTGATGCGCTGGCTCAATCCCGAGCGCGGTTGCGTCGAGCCGGCCGGATTCCTGCTGACCGCGGAAGAGACCGGCACACTGCCGCAGATCGACTGGCAGATCTATGACCAGGTCTGCTGCGACGTCCGCTCGCTGGGCGCCGACGGCCGCTACGTCAGCATCAATGTGTCGCCGCGCCACCTGCGTGCCCATGGCTTCAGCGAGCGACTGCTGGCATTGCTGGCCAGCCACGAAGTCAACCCTGCGCTGCTGCGCCTGGAAGTCACCGAGGGTGCGCTGCTGGAAAATCCCGACCAGGTGCAACTGTGCCTGGCGCAGTTGCGCACTGCGGGCATCAAGACGTTGCTCGATGATTTCGGCACCGGGTTTTCGTCGCTGTCCTACCTGCACCGGTTCCCGCTGCAGGGGCTGAAGATCGACCGCAGCTTCGTGGCGGCATTGCAATACGGCGAAAGCGGCGGCAGCACGGCGATCGTGCGCGCGATCCGGCTGCTGGCCGATTCGCTCGGCCTGGAAGTGATCGCCGAGGGCATCGAGACCGAGGAGCAGCGCCAGCAGTTGCGCCTGCTCGGGCTGACGCTTGGCCAGGGTTACCTGTTCGCGCGACCCGCCTCGATGCTTGAAGTCAACGAACGCGCGTCCCCGACCTACGGACGCAGCTGACTGTATCGGTCGCGGGGCGGCCGGGTTGGCGGGTTCGGCGGGACCAGCGGGACAGGTGGATCAGGCGCCGCGCACGCGGTCCATCGGCGTGGCACCACGCGACACCAGGCCTTCGGCGCGCAGCCAGGCGATGGTGTCGGCGAGCAGAGCTTCCAGGTCGGTTTCCCGGTAACCGAGCAGGCGGATGGCCTTGGACGAATCCACGCGCAAGCGCTCGCAGGTAAACACTGCGGCCTCGGGCGTGATCTCCGGTTTCTTGCGCGTCACCAGCGAGATCCAATAGAGCGCCCGCGCATAGGCTTTCAGCAGCGGCTCCGGCATGGCACGCGCGGGCACCGGCTTGTCGAGCAGGCGACCGACGATCGTCAGCAACTCCAGGAAACTGGCGTGCTGCCCGCCGAGCAGGAAGGTTTCGCCGCGCAAGCCCTGCCGCCAGCCGCGCACCTGCGCCTTGGCGATCTCGCGGACGTCGGCAAAGGCGCCAGCACCGGGCGGGACGCCCGGCAGTTTGCCGGTATCGACCAGCCGGATCAGTCGCGACCAATTGCGGGTGTCGCCGGGACCGAGGATGTGCGCAGGCTGGAAGATCAGGAACGGCAAGCCGGCGCCGCGCACGGCCTGTTCAACCGCATATTTGTTGCGCTCGTAGTTGATCCAGCTTTCGCCGCCGCGCTCGGGGGTGTCTTCGCGCAGGACCTCATGCACCAGGTGCGAATACGCCGATACGCTCGATGTGTGCACGAAGTCAGCAACGCCCGCGGCACGCGCGCAGTCCAGCAGCAGCTTGCTGCCATCCACATTGGTGCGGGTCTGGGCGGCATTGTCCGGCGCCCAGGTATTGGTATCGGCGGCCGAATGGAACACT
>JBBRZU010000147.1:0-4931 GCA_038236425.1 Lysobacterales bacterium | reverse complement strand
CCTGCGCCTGGAGTCCCTGGGCGAGACCGTGCTTGATTTCCTGGCCCACTTCCTCGATGCGCAGCGCGGCGCGATCTACGTTGTGGATGGCGAACGACTGGAGCGGATGGCTTCCTATGCAGCCGCCGGCGCGCCCGCTTCGCTCAACGTGGGCGACGGCCTGCTCGGCCAGGCCGTGCGCGCAGGGCGCGCGCAGCATGTCACCAACGTGCCCGCCGATTATTTCGGGATCAGCTCCGGCCTCGGGTCCTCATCCGCGCGCGAGTTGCTGGTCGCGCCGGCCAAGGTCGGCAACCGAACCTATGCGGTGATGGAGCTCGGCTTCTTCCGCACCCTGCATGCCTATGACATCGAATTCCTGGACCGCGTTTCCGAATCGCTGGGTGTGTCGGTGCGCGCGGCGCAGGATCGCTCGCGACTGGAATCCCTGCTCGAGGAAACCCAGCGCCAGTCCGAGGAACTGCAGACCCAGCAGGAAGAACTCCGGGTCAACAACGAGGAACTCGAGGAACAGGGCCGCCTGCTGCGCCAGTCGCAGGCGATGCTCGAAGCGCAGCAATCCGATCTCGAGGAAAGCAACGTCCAACTCGAAGAACAGACCCAGCAGCTGGAAAGCCAGCGCGACCAGCTCACCCAGGCGCAGCAGGGCCTGGAAGCACGCGCCGAGGACCTGCAGCGGGCCAATCGCTACAAGAACGAATTCCTGGCCAACATGAGTCACGAGCTGCGCACGCCGCTCAATTCCAGCCTGATCCTGGCAAAACTGCTGGCCGATAATCCGGGCGGCAACCTCAGCACCGAGCAGGTGCACTTCGCACAGACCATCAGCGACGCGGGCAACGACCTGCTCGCGCTGATCAACGACATCCTCGACCTGTCCAAGATCGAGGCGGGCAAGGTGGACATCCACCGCGAGTCGATTGATATCGCCGCGATGGTCGACTCCATGCAGCGGACCTTCCAGCCGATCGCGGTCAGTCGCAAGCTGGCGCTCGAGATCCGCATCGAGCCCGGCTGCCCGGCGCAGATGGTGTCGGACCGCACGCGCGTGGCGCAGATCCTCAAGAACCTGCTGTCGAATGCGCTCAAGTTCACCGAAAAAGGCGATGTGGCGCTGAGCGTGCGTGGCGACGGTGCCGGCGGCGTTGCCTTCGCCGTGCGCGACACCGGCATCGGCTTGCCCGAGCACCAGCAGGGCATCATCTTCGAGGCATTCCGGCAGGCCGACGGCAGCACCCATCGCAAGTACGGCGGCACCGGGCTGGGGCTGTCGATTTCGCGCGACCTGGCGCGACTCCTGGGTGGCGACATCACGGTCAGCAGCCGCGCCGGCGAAGGCAGTCTGTTCACCCTGGTCTTGCCCGTGGAAGGCGTCGAGGGCCATACCCGCGAGAGCCTGCACAGCGATGACTTGCCGCCGACGCCCGCGCCGCGACCGATCACCAACAATCCCGCGCCGGCGCCCGTTTCTGCGCCAGGGAAGCTGCCAGACGATGCTCCGCTCGCCGAGCCGCTGGTTGACGACGACCGCTACGAGCTGACCGATACGCGCACCCTGCTGGTGATCGAGGATGACATCGAGTTCGCGCGCATCCTGCGTGACCTCGCCCGGGAAATGGGCTTCCAGTGCGTGGTCACCCACAGCGCGGCTGCGGGCATGTCGGCGGCGGCGCGCTACTCGCCCAGTGCGATCCTGCTCGACGTCAAGCTGCCCGACCATTCCGGCCTCGGCGTGCTGGACCAGCTCAAGCGCGATTCGCGAACCCGCCACGTCCCGGTGCACGTGATGTCGGGATCGGACTTCGAACGCGAGGCGCGTGAACTGGGCGCGGTGGGCTATGCACTCAAGCCGGTCACCCGCGATGACCTGGTGAGCGCATTGCAGGGCCTGGAGGCCAAGTTCACCCAGGTGCTGCACCGCGTGCTGATCGTCGAGGACGATGCGCGCCAGCGCGACAGCGTGGTCGCCCTGCTGGCTGGCGAAAACATCCAGCTGGTTGCCGTGCCGACGGCGCGCCAGGCACTGGAAGCGCTGTCGAAGTCCACCTTCGATTGCATCGTGATGGACTTGAACCTGCCCGACCTGAGCGGCTACGAGCTGCTCGAGCAGATGTCGCAGCGCGAGGACGTCCCGTTCCCGCCGGTGATCGTCTACACCGGGCGCAGCCTGTCGCGCGACGAGGAACTATCGCTGCGGCGGTTCTCCAAGAGCATCATCATCAAGGGCGCGCGCTCGCCCGAGCGCCTGCTGGACGAGGTCACCCTGTTCCTGCACCAGGTCGAGTCGACCCTGTCGACCGAACGCCAGGTCATGCTCAAGGCGGTGCGCAACCGCGAGGCGGCACTGGAAGGCCGCCGGGTGCTGGTGGTCGAGGACGACGTGCGCAATGTCTTCGCGCTCACCAGTGTGCTCGAACCCAAGGGCGCCAAGGTGCTGATCGCGCGCAATGGCCGCGAGGCGCTGGACGTGCTCGAGCGCGAATTCGGCAAGGACGGCGGCGGCGTGGACATGGTGCTGATGGACATCATGATGCCGGAGATGGATGGCTTGACCTGCATGCGCGAGATCCGCAAGCAGCCGGCGCTGCAACGCATCCCGATCATCGCGCTGACCGCCAAGGCGATGCGCGACGACCAGGAGGAATGCCTGGCCGCGGGCGCCAGCGATTACATCGCCAAACCGCTCGACGTCGAGCGCCTGCTGTCGCTGGTGCGCGTGTGGATGCCCAAGTGAGTCCGACCGCAGACGATGGCAGCGAGCCAGGCAGCGATACCGACCTGGAAATCGCCCTGCTGATCGAAGCCATCTACCGCAAGTACCACTACGACTTCCGTGGCTATGCGCGCTCGTCGCTCAAGCGGCGGCTGTCATCGGCAATGATCCGCTTCGGCTGCGCGACGGTGTCCGAGCTGCAGGGACGGGTCGTGCGTGATGGCAAGCTGTTCCACTCCCTGCTTGACTATCTTACCGTGCAGGTCAGCGAGATGTTTCGCGACCCGACCTACTTCAAGGCGCTGCGCACGATGGTGCTGCCGCGCCTGGCGACTTATCCGTCGCTGAAGCTGTGGGTGGCGGGCTGCAGCACCGGCGAGGAGGTCTATTCGCTGGCCATCCTGTTGCAGGAGGAGGGACTGCTGGCGCGCTCGCACATCTACGCCACCGACATCAATGCCGGCGCCCTCGCCCGCGCGCAGGCCGGCGTGTACGAGATCGACCGGATTGCCGGCTTCACCGCCAACCATCAGGCGTCCGGTGCAAAGGCGTCTTTGTCGGAGTACTACACCGCCTCCTACGGGCGCGCCGTGTTCGATCGCGAGCTGCGCCGCAATGTGGTGTTTTCCGACCATAGCCTGGCCACCGACAGCGTGTTCTCCGAAGTGCAGATGGTGTCGTGCCGCAATGTGCTGATCTATTTCAATCCGCCGTTGCAGGCCCGCGCGGTGGGATTGTTCCGCGATGCGCTGTGTCCGATGGGTTTCCTGGGCCTGGGCTCGCGCGAATCGCTGCGCTTCTCCCCGCATGGCGATGGCTTTGCGGAAATTGATCGCGAGGAACGCATCTTCCAGAAGCGGGGCAGTTGATGACACCTCCGGCGCTCCCACCATCCATGCCGCCCCGGCCCGCCTCGGCCGTCGTGATCGGTGCCTCGCTCGGCGGCGTGGAAGCGCTCAAGCCACTTCTGTCGGCGCTGACCCTGCGCTCGCCGCCGGTGCTGGTGGTGGTGCATATCCCGCGCCAGCGTCCCAGCCTGCTCGCGAAGATCTTCTCGATGGCCGCGCCCGGCCCGGTACACGAAGCAATCGACAAGATGCCGATAGCGCAGGGCGAGGTCTATTTCGCCCCGCCCGACTATCACCTGCTGGTCGAATCGGGGCCGCGCCTGGCGTTGTCGATTGACGAACCGGTGCAATTTTGCCGCCCGGCGATCGACGTCCTGTTCGAAAGTGCCGCCGATGCATTCGGCGATGCACTGATCGCCATCGTGCTGACCGGCAACAACAATGACGGCGCGGCCGGATTGGCAGCCGTGCGCGCCCGCGGCGGCCGGACCCTGGTCCAGGACCCGGCGACCGCCGCCGCACCGATCATGCCCACCGCCGCCTTGCTGCGCGTCCCCGACGCCCAGGTGATGGATTTGCCCCAACTCGCGCAATGGATTGGAACTGTGGTCATGAAGGAACTGACATGACGCCCGACGAACTGCCCGCCGACCGCGCGGTCGCCACCTGCCTGCTGGTCGACGACCGGCCGGAGAACCTGCTCGCCCTGCGCGCCCTGCTGCGCGCTCCGGACGTGGAGATTCTCGAAGCCCGCTCCGGGCCCGACGCGCTCGAACTGTTGTTGTTGCACGACGTGGCACTGGTATTGCTCGACGTGCAGATGCCCGGCATGGATGGCTTCGAGGTCGCCGAACTGATGCGCGGCAGCGAGCGCACCCGGCACGTGCCGATCATTTTCATCACCGCCGGCTCGCATGACCAGGCACGCGTGTTCAAGGGCTACGACACCGGCGCAGTGGATTACCTGCACAAGCCGGTGGACCCGGGCGTGTTGCGCAACAAGGCGGGCGTGTTCTTCGAACTGCATCGGCAGCGCCAGCAACTGGCGATCAACCTGCGTGAGCGCGACAAGGCCCTGCACCTCAACGAGATGTTCATGGCCGTGCTTGGGCACGACCTGCGCTCGCCGCTGGCCGCGATCATCATGGGTGCCGAGTTGATCGAAGGCCAGCCAGATCCTGTCCACATGCTCGAGATCGCCCGGCGCATCCTGTCCAGCGCCGAGCGCATGGAGAAAATGATCGGCGACCTGCTTGATGTCGCGCGGTCGCGGCTGGGCGGCGGACTGCCGCTGCAACCGGTAGTCACCGACTTGCGCGACCTGGTCGAGCGCGCGGTGCAGGAGCAGCAGATGCGCTACCCGGATCGGG
>JBBRZU010000146.1:0-5028 GCA_038236425.1 Lysobacterales bacterium | reverse complement strand
GATCTGCCGCTGGTTGTGTTTGGCCCGGTGCTTGCAAGCGAGCCTGCCGTGATGCGCGTGCTCGCGCACCATCCGGCCACGCCGTTCCGACCACCGATCGCCTGATCGCGCGGGCCTTTCGAGGCCCGCTCCCGCGCTGACCCTGCCTGCCGCGACGCCCTGTCGCGCGCCGTGTCTGCTGCGTTCGCTGCGTTCGCTGCGTTTCCCGCAGCCCAACCCGACTTGATCGATCCGCCCAGGCGGAAGCCATCCCACGCCACGTCGCGCCCGCCCCCAGGGCAGCGCGCCGGGCACAAGGAGTATTTCGTGACAAAGCCCACCCTCGCGCTTGCCCTCGGCCTCGCCCTCGGCAACGCAGCCCAAGCGGCGACGCCGCCTGCTCCAAACTCGCTGGATGCGCTTGCCGCGCGCCTGCAGACGCTGGAAGCCGATGCCGATGCACAACGCAAGCGCACCGCCGAGGTCCAGGCGGAGCTGGAACAGGCTCGCGCGGAGATCGCGCAACTGAAGTCGGCCCGTGCCGGCGTCGCCAGCACCTCGCCGGCGAATCCGGAAGATGCGGTTGCAGCCAATCCGGAGGATGCCTTCGCGGCCCCGGTTGGCGTGGGAGCGGACAGCACCGCCGCCGAAGACGCCGTGGCCAGCAACGACGGTGGCGGCGACAGTTCCAACCCCACGGCCTTCAACCCGGCGATCAGCCTGATCCTCAATGGCAGTTACACCGCGCATTCGCTGGACCCGAACAACTACGTGCGCAGCGGCTTCCCGATCATTGGCGAAGGCGGACCCGGGGCAAAGGGCATCTCGCTTGGTGAGAGCGAGCTCAGCTTGACCTCCAACATCGACGAGAAGTTCTATGGCCAGTTGACAGCAACAATCAGCAGCGACGACGAAGGCGACCACCTCGGCATCGAGGAAGCGTTCATCGATACAACGTCCCTGGGCAATGGCTTCAGCCTGCGCCTGGGTCGTTTTTTCTCCAACGTTGGTTACCACAACAGCCACCACACGCACGCCGACAAGTTCTTTGACCGCCCGCTGCCCTACCAGGCGTTCATGGGCAACCAGTACGGCGATGACGGCGTGCAACTTCGCTGGGTCGCGCCGACGGCGCTGTTCGTCGAACTCGGCGGCGAAATCTTTCGTGGCGCGTCCTATCCCGGCGGCGGGGCTGCGCACGCGGGTGCGGGCGTGAAGACGCTGTTCGGCCATGTCGGCGGCGACATCGGCAGCGAGTCATCCTGGCTGGCGGGGCTGAGCGTGCTGCAGTCACGCGCCGAGCCTGCCGAAGATGGCTTCGTCGGCGACGGCCGGCTGTACATCGCCGACGGAACCTGGAAGTGGGCGCCGCAGGGCAATTTCAAGGACGGCGGCGTGACCTTGCGCGGCGAGTACTTCGCCGACCATCGCGATGGTGCCTATGTTGATCCGGTCGATCCAGCGAACACCTTGCCATGGACGGGGATGCGTCGCGGCGCCTACCTCGAGGGTGTGTACCGGATCAATCGACAGTGGGAGGCGGGGCTGCGCTGGGACAAATTGTGGTCCGGCAATACGGCCGGTCCGTACAGCAGCACGTTTGATCCACGTCGGGAATCCGTCGCACTGACCTGGATCAACAGCGAGTTCTCGCTGGTCCGGCTGCAGCTCAGCCATGACCGTCCCAACCCGGATGACACCGACAACACGATGACCTTGCAATACCAGGTCAGCCTCGGCGCCCACGGCGCCCACAAATTCTGAGGAGTTGCACATGAACCGTTTGATGATTGCTGGTGCATTGATGCTGGGCTTGGCCGCGAACACGGTGCAGGCGAAATTAAATGTCTTCACCTGCGAGCCCGAGTGGGGTTCGCTGCTCAATGAGTTGGCGGGCGACAAGATCGATGTCACTGTCGGCACGTCGGCGCTGCAGGACGTGCACCAGATCGAGGCCAAGCCGAGTTTGATCGCCAAGGTGCGCGCGGCCAATCTGGTGGTGTGCACTGGCGCGGAACTGGAGATCGGCTGGCTGCCGCAGTTGCTCAAGCAGTCGGGCAACCAGGCCGTGGCCAGCGGGCCGGGCTCGTTCAGCGCGGCCAGCCAGGTGATCACACTGGAGAAGCCGACCAAGTTCGACCGCGCAGCGGGCGACGTGCATCCAGAGGGCAACCCGCATATCCAGATGGATCCCTACCGCGTGCTGGTGATCGCCAAGGCGCTGGATGCGCGCCTGGTGCAACTTGATCCTGCCAATGCCGCAACGTATCAGTCACGACTTGCCGACTTCAGCACCCGCTGGCGCGCGGCGATCGTGCGCTGGCAGGCCAAGGCGGCGCCCCTGAAGGGCCGCAACGTGGTCGTGCAGCACGTGAGCTGGGTGTATTTGAACAAGTGGCTGGGCTTGAACGAAATCGGCGAGCTGGAGCCACGGCCCGGCGTGCCGCCGACCAGCAGTCACCTGTCGAGCCTGATTGCGACCACCAAGGCGGGCCACACGCTTGCCATCATCCGCGCTGGCTACCAGGACTCGAAGCCAAGCGACTGGCTGTCGTCGCGGACCGGCGTGCCGGCGGTGTCGCTGCCGTTGACGGTGGGCGGTGACGCGCAGTCGAAGGACCTGTTCGGGTTGTTCGATTCCACCATCGACAAGCTGCTCGCGGCAGCGAAGGCGGCGCCATGAGCCTGGCGGCCCTGAACCTCGACGGCCTGGACATCAGCATCCTGGGGCCCGCCTGCCTGGCGGGCTTCATCGTGCTCGCCACGCATGTGCCGCTCGGGCGGCAGGTGCTTGAGCGAGGCATCATCTTCATCGACCTGGCGATCGCGCAGATCGCTGCGCTCGGCGTGATCGCAGCCGGCTTCTTCGGCGTGGACGAGCACGGCATGGGCGTGCAGGTCGCCGCGGCCGCCGCCGCGTTGTGCGGCGCCGGGTTGCTGGCCTGGACCGACAAGCGTTGGCCGCAATTCCAGGAACCGTTGATCGGCACACTTTTCGTTCTTGCGGCAACCGGCGCGTTGCTGATGCTTGCAAACAATCCGCAAGGCGGTGAACACCTCAAGGATCTGCTGGTCGGGCAGATCCTGTGGGTGAGCCTGCAGCAACTGATTCCGGCGGCGGTGCTGAGTGTCGCGTTGCTGGCGATCATGGTGTGGCGACGCGGAAAACTGTCAGGCCTGCCGTTCTATGCCGTATTCGCTGCGGCGATCACGGTGTCGGTGCAACTGGTTGGTGTGTACCTGGTGTTCGCCAGCCTGATCGTGCCGGCGCTCGCCACCGTGGGCATGACCGGCAAGCGGCGCCTGCTGACGGCGTATGCAATCGGCGGCGCGGGCTATGTGATCGGGCTGGTGGCGTCAGCAGTGCTCGACCTGCCGAGCGGTGCGTTGATCGTGTGGACGCTGGCGGCCTGCGCGCTCGCTGCGCAGCCGTTGCGCATGATCCACCGCGCGGCTTCCAAACGGGGTGAGGGCGCTTTGCTTGCCGACAACGCGCTCTGATCCCGTGCTAGCGGAAAAGGGCTGCGAGACGCGGTGGTAGTGTCGCGCCGGACAGCTTACGAGTTTCGTTGGCGATGTTCAGAGCCATCGTCGCCTTGGCGACTTCCAACAGGCGTGGATCAATCGCCCGGGCCTGGCGGTCGCGAAGCCAGACCAGCACGGACGAAAGGTGCCAGATGGATCCACTGCCGGCGTGGACCGGCTCGGGGAAGTCGGCGGGATGGCCGAGCATCACCTTGCGCATCTGCTGGCGCGACACGCCGATGATGTCCGCCACGTCGGTCAGGCCGACGAAGTCGGGTGCGGCCTCGACCAGCATCGCGCCGGGAATGGCATTGCGTACGTCGCGAATCGCACTGGCCACCGCCTGGCTGGCGGAACGCGCCGCGCGTGCAAACTCCAGACTGATACTGCCGGGCCGGCCGATGCCGACCAGCGCGTCATTGCAGCCCGCTTCACCCAACGCGTCGACGAACGCACCCGGATCTTGCCCAGGATGGTCCAGGGAGAATGTCAGCTTGAATTCGTACTCAATCATCGGTGTCGTCCCTGGGTCCTGGGCCAAGCCTTGCGCAATTGTCCACCAGCCGACGAACCTGTCTTGCGAAATTCCCCGGGTTGCGCGGGGTGCTCCAGATACTGGCGATGCAGTGCAGCCCGCATCGGCAGGAGGCATCGTTGAAGGGGCAGTAGATCCGCCCCCATGCATGGGATCCGCCGGAGACAACGCGCCAGCCCATGCGCTCGGCATGCGCGAGCGCAGCTTCGACCTCGGGACTGGGGTGCCGCCGCCGTGCCATCCGCGCTCTGCCACGCTACGGGCAAGACGCTCGGTTGTCAAGTGACAACCTAGCCGATCTCCCGTCGCTGCTGGATCGGTCAATTACTGGACCGTTCGTAGGAAATCCGCTACTCGACCGCCTTGACGAACAGCGCCCGCGTGGTACCGGCCGAGCGCTCTTCGACCTCGAAGTACTTCGGGTGCTGGCGGAACAGGTCGCTGAGTTTCTTGTAGCCGTACAGGCGCGGGTCGAAGTCAGGACTGACCTTGTTGACGTAGTTGCCGACCGAGCCGAGGTTGGCCCATTTGGAATCATCCGAGGCATGCTCGATCGCCTTGCGCAGCAGGCCCAGCGGCAAACTCGCCGACGACTTGTCCGACGCGGGCGCCTCGTCCGCCTGCGCGGCGACGCCGGCGGGACCGGGCCCAGCGTCAGCGTTGCCGTGTTGCGCTGATCTTGCCGATGCTGCGGTTATCGTCGCCGCGGTTTTCTTCGCGGCCGTCTTCCTCGTGGCCTTCTTCGCGGGAGCGGCTGCCGGCGTTGACTTCGGCGGCGACAGCGGGCGCAGTACCTCGGTATAGACGAACTTGTCGCAAGCCTGGCGGAACGCCGACGGCGTTTTTTCCTCGCCGAATCCGTACACCACCAGCCCTTCCTCGCGCAGGCGCTGCGCCAGGCGGGTGAAATCGCTGTCGCTGGTGACCAGGCAGAAACCGTCGAAGCGGCGCGTGTACATCAGGTCCATCGCATCGATGATCATCGAGCT
>JBBRZU010000145.1:0-5028 GCA_038236425.1 Lysobacterales bacterium | reverse complement strand
CGGCGATGCCACTCATGCCGACACCGCCAATGCCGATGAAATGGATGCGCGGGAAGGCCTGGGTCAGGTCGCCTTCGTTGAGCAGGCGGCGCTGGTGCATGCGCTTGGCGGTGTTGGGGCTCATGCGCGTGCTTCCTCGAGGGCAATCTGCGCAACGCGCCCGGCAGCGTCCGGGAATGACGCGGCGCGCGCCGCTTCGGCCATATCGAGCAGGCGCTCGCGATCGGTCAGCAACGACGCCAGCCGCTCGCGCAGGCCGGCTTCGAGTGCCGCGTCCTGGCGCAGCCACTCGCCACCGCCGCGCTCGGCGAGGAATTCAGCATTGCGCGCCTGGTGGTCGTCCACGGCGCCGGGGAACGGCACCAGGACGCTGGCAACACCGGCAGCGCACAGTTCGGCGATAGTCAGCGCACCGGCGCGACCGATCACCAGGTCGGCCCAGCCGTAGGCTTCGGCCATGTCGGCGATGAAGGGTTCGATGCTCGCGGTGACGCCAGCGGCCGCGTACGCAGTGCGGGTTTCGTCAACCATTTTTGCGCCGCACTGGTGGCGGATGGCGATACGGCTGGCGCCGCCGAGTGATGCGATCACCTTGGGTACCGCCGCATTGATCGCGCGTGCGCCCTGGCTGCCGCCGAGTACGAGCAGATTGAATGGGGAGGCGATGTCGTGCGCCGAGGGCGTCGCGCCGCGCGCGGCGAGCCGTTCTGCCGGCGCTGGCAATGCGGAGATTTCCGGTCGCACCGGATTACCGACTGTCTCGTTGGCGACGCCGGGGAAGCTATCCGGGAATCCGCACAGCACGCGACGCGCAAGGTGCGCGAGTACGCGATTGGTCATGCCCGGTGCGCGATTCTGTTCGTGCACCAGCAGTGGCCGGCGCAACAGCCATGCAGCGAGGCCGCCCGGGCCTGCGGCGAAACCACCGAAGCTCACCACGGCGCGCGGGCGTTCCTGGCGCAGCACGCCCATCGCCTGCCAGAGCGAACGCACCAGCACCAGTGGCGCGCCCAGTGCGCTGGCCAGCGACTTGCCGCGCAGGCCACGCACGGCGATGGTGCGGATCGGGAAATCGTTGGCGGGTACGAGGCGCGTTTCCATGCCGCCGTCGGCGCCGAGCCAGAGGACGGGCACGTTGAGGGCGCGCAGGGCGCGGGCGACTGCGAGGCCGGGGAAGATGTGGCCGCCGGTGCCGCCGGCCAGGATCATGACTGGGCTGGTGATCGGGATCGCGGCTGAAGCCGCTCCCACGGAAGCTGCTGCCACGTTCATCGTTGGGCTCCGAGGCGGGGCTCGATGCGGGTGCGGCCGCCGGTGCGGCTGACTGACAGGATCGCCGAGGGGCGCTGCGCGACGGCGCCGCTGCCCACTGGCAGGTCGGGTTCGTAGTCGGCGCCGGCCTGGGCGCGGAGCGGCTCGCCGCGGGTGCGCGCGGCCTGGCGCCGTTCGGCGCGGTCGAGTTCGTAGCTCACGCGCAGCAACATGCCGAATGCGGCGCAGGTCATCAGCACGCTGGAACCACCCGACGACACCAGCGGAAGGGTCAGGCCCTTGGTCGGCAGGATGCCCATGTTGACGCCCATCGACACCAGCGCCTGCAGGCTGATCCACAGGCCGATGCCGAAGGCGACATAGCCCTGGAACGGCAGCCGCAGTTCGACGCAGCGCTTGCCAATGCTCAGCGCGCGCCAAGTGAACAGCGCATACAAGGTGATGATCGCGCACACGCCGATGAAACCGAGTTCCTCGGCAGTCACGGCGAAAATGAAATCGGTATGCGCCTCGGGCAGGTAATCGAGCTTGAGGATGCTGCCACCCAGGCCAACGCCGCCCAGATCACCGCGACCAATCGCGATCAATGCCTGCACCAGCTGGTAACCACTGTCGAGCGGATCCACCCATGGGTTGCTGAAGCTGGTCAGGCGCCGCACGCGATACGGTTCGAGCATCACGATGAAACTCATCAGCCCCAGCGCGGCGATCCCCGGAACGGCAAGCGTGCGGATGCGCGCGCCACCCAGCCAGACCATGCCGGCGGTGATCGCGATCAGCAGCGTGGACGAACCGAAGTCCGGCTGCAGCAGCAGGAAGCCGACCAGTGCACCAGTCACCAGCAACGGCTTGAACAGCGCGATCATGCTGTTGCCGATGGCGTCGCGGTAACGCACCAGATAACTGGCCAGCCAGACGATCAGCATCAGCTTGACCGCCTCGACCACCTGGAAGTTGGAGAAGCCGACGTTGACCCAGCGCCGTGCGCCATTGACTGTGCGGCCAATGCCGGGCACGAACACCGCAAGCAGCAGCACGAAGCACAGCAGCAGCAGGATCTGCGAGTAGGCCTCGACGCGCTTCAACTCGGTGCGCATCAGGGCGGCACCGATCAGCAACCCGCCGCCCAGGAAAACCAGGTGACGGATGAGATAGTAGAACGGACCCATGTCCTGGCTCATCGCAAACGGCATGGAGCTGGATGCGACCATCACCACGCCCAGGCCGCTCAGCGCCAGCACGATGCACAGCAGCCAGGCGTCGAAGCGCCCTTCGAGTTCGTCAAAGCGCATGGCCTGCGAGGCGCGGTCGCCGAGGGAGCCCATCAGCGCACCTTCAACGTGGCGAGTCCAACCAGCACGAGCACCACCGAGATGATCCAGAAGCGCACGATCACGCGCGGCTCCGGCCAGCCCTTGAGCTCGAAGTGGTGGTGGATCGGGGCCATTCGGAAGACCCGCTTGCCGGTCAGTTTGAAACTGGCCACCTGGATCATCACCGACAGCGTTTCGATCACGAAGATGCCGCCCATCACCAGCAGGATCGCTTCCTGCCGCACGATCACAGCGACGGTGCCAAGCGCGGCGCCGAGCGCGAGCGCACCGATGTCGCCCATGAACACCATGGCCGGATAGGTGTTGAACCACAAAAAGCCGAGGCCTGCGCCGGCGATGGCCGCGCAGAAAATCGCCAGCTCGCCGGCACCGGGCACCGAGGGAATCTGCAGGTACTGCGAGAACACCGAGTTGCCGGAGGCATAGGCGAACACGCCAAGTGCGGCTGCAACCAGCACGGTCGGCATGATCGCCAGGCCATCCAGGCCGTCGGTCAGGTTGACGGCATTGGAGAAGCCGACGATCCAGAAATAGGCCAGCACCACGAAGCTGAAGCCCATCGGGATCGCCACGTTCTTGAGCAGCGGCAGGTACAGCGTCGTCGCGGCCGGCGTATTCGCGGTGTAGAACAGGAACAGCGCAGCCAGCAGACCGACGACCGACTGCAGCGCGTACTTGTGCCGGGACTTCAGACCATTCGGGTCGCGGCGCACGATCTTGATCCAGTCATCGAGCCAGCCGATCGCGCCGAAGGCGATGGTCACCACCAGCACGACCCAGACGTAGCGGTTGCGCAGGTCGCCCCAGAGCAGGGTAGCGAGCGTGATCGTCAGCAGGATCAGGAATCCGCCCATCGTGGGCGTACCGGCCTTGACGAAATGCGTCTGCGGGCCATCGCTGCGGATCGGCTGGCCGCCGACTTTCAGGCTCGCCAGCCAGGCGATCACCATCGGGCCGAGCCACAGGGTCAGCGCCAGCGCGGTGAGCGCGCTGAGGATCGAACGCATGGTGATGTAGTTGAACAACGCGAAGAAACTCGCGAAGGTCTGCATCAGTCGCGCCAGTTCAAGCAGCATGCCTGTCTCCCCCGTCGGCCTGCAGTGCAGCGACCACCTTCTCCATTGCGCTGGAGCGCGAGCCCTTGACCAGGATCCGCAGCTGCGACGCATCACCCTGCCGCGCCAGCGCCTGCAGCAGCGACTCGACCAGCGCGGCCTGGTTGGAAAAGTGCGAGCCACCTGCACCAAACGATTCGCTGGCCGCCTTGCTCAAGCTGCCAACCGTCCACAGGCGCGCCAACTTCGCCGCCCTCGCCTGCTCGCCCAGCTGCGCGTGCATCGCTTCGGCATCCGGACCGAGTTCGGCCATGTCGCCCAGCACCAGCCAGGCCTCGCCACCGGCCGCGGCAAGCGTGGCGATCGCGGCGGAGACCGATCCGGGATTGGCGTTGTAGCTGTCGTCGATCAGCGTTGCGCCATTGCGCAACGGCGTCGCGACCTGACGTCCTTTCACCTGCTCGGCGCCCTGCAGACCGGCGACCACGGCATCAAAACCGGCGCCTGCTGCAATCGCCAGCGACGCGGCGGCCAGGGCATTGAGCACGTTGTGGCGGCCCGGCAGCGGCAGGTTGATCTCGGCCGAACCGGCCGGGCTGTGCAACTGGAAGCGCGAACCCTCGGGCGTGACAAGGATGCGGCTGGCGCGCACATCACCGCCGTTTTCGATGCCGAAGCGGAAGCTGCGTCGATTGCCGACCACCTGCTGGAAGTACGGCGCAAAGGCATCATCGGCATTGATCACCGCCACGCCATCGTCCGGCAGCGCCTCATAGATCGCGCCCTTGGTCTCGGCGATTCCGAGCAGGCTACCCATGCGCTCGATGTGGGCCGGCGCAATATTGTTCACCAGCGCAACTTGCGGCGGCACGATGCTGGCCAGGTAGGCGATGTCGCCCGGCTTGCCCGCGCCCATCTCGTAGATGGCGAACTGCGCGTCTTCGGGCGCGTCAAGCACGGCCAGCGGCAGGCCGATTTCGTTGTTGCGGTTGCCGGGATTGAAATAGGTGCGACCCGAGCGCGACAGGATGCCCTGGGTGAGTGCCTTGACCGAGGTCTTGCCATTGCTGCCGGTGAGCGCGATGACCACTGCGGCGCGGCCCTTCTGCATGCCGGCGGCGATCTCGCCCAGGGCTTCCTGGGTGTCGGCGCACAGGATGCGTGGCAGCGAGGTTTCGACATCGCGATGCAGCAGCAGCGCGCCGGCGCCGTGCGCCTCGGCGTCAGCGATGAATTCATGGGCATCGAAGTTTTCGCCGCGCAGCGCCACGAACAATGCGCCCGGCTGCAGGTTGCGGGTGTCGGTGCCGACTGCGTTGACGGTCACATCGGCACCCAGGTGCCGGCCCTCGCACCAGGACGCCAGT
>JBBRZU010000144.1:0-5095 GCA_038236425.1 Lysobacterales bacterium | reverse complement strand
GACAGGGACGTCGCCGATTAGCCTACATGGACGTACTCGCGGCGTGTCGCGCGGGACGCTACCGCCCTCCGCTCCCTGCCGCAAGCAAGACTACGAAACAGAGCCGCCCAGCGAGATCAGCACGCCGGCGATCGTCGCAGTCATCAGCGTGGCCAACGACCCGCCCAGCACCGCGCGCAGCCCCAGCCGCGCCAGGTCGCCGCGGCGCTCGGGGGCGAGGCCACCGATGCCGCCGATCTGGATCGCGATCGAGGAGAAGTTGGCGAAGCCGCAAAGCGCATACGTCGCGATCAGCTTGCCCTTGTCGGTCAGCACCACGCCAGCGACCTTGCCGTTGACGATGTCCGCCAGCTGCAGGTAGGCGACGAATTCGTTGATCACGATCTTCTGCCCGATCAGTCCGCCAACCACGGTCGCGTCCTGCCACGGCACGCCGATCACCCAGGCAATCGGGGCGAGCAGGTAGCCGAGCAGGGAAGCGATATTGGTCGGCTGGCCGAGCATCGCCTGCAGGCCGGTCACTTCGCCAAGCCAGGTCAGCGGCCAGTCGAGCAGTGCGATCAAGGCGATGAAGGCCAGCAGCATCGCGCCGATGTTCAACGCCAGGCGCAGGCCATCTGCAGCGCCGGCGGCGGCTGCATCAATCAGGTTGGACGCGGTCTTTTCGATCTCGAGCTTGACCGTGCCGCGCGTGAGCGGCTCGCCCACTTCGGGGATCAACAATTTGGCAATCACCATCGTCGCCGGCGCGGCCATGATCGAGGCCGCCAGCAAATGCTTGGCGTAGAACGCCTGTTGCACCGGATCGCCGCCGCCGAGCATGCCCACGTACGCGGCCAGCACGCCGCCGGCAATATGCGCCATGCCGCCGATCATCATGGTCATCAGCTCGGACTCGGTCATGCCGGCGATGTACGGGCGCACGGTGAGCGGCGCCTCGGTCTGGCCGATGAAGACGCTGGCGCACACGCTCGTTGTTTCCGCGCCCGACACACGCATCACTTTGGTGATCGCCCATGCCATGCCGCGCACGATCGTCTGCATCACGCCCAGGTGATAGAGCACGCCCATCAGCGAGGCGAAAAAGATGATGGTCGGCAGCACCTGGAAGGCGAAGATGAAACCGAACTTCGTGGTGTCCATCAGGTCGCCGAAGATGAAGGTCGAGCCGGCGGTGACGAACGACAGGATCTTCACGAAGCCGCGCCCGAGCGCGTCGAACACGAGGCGGCCACCGGGCACCAGCAGCACCAGCGCGGCGAATGCAATCTGCAGGCTGACGCCGGTGACGACCAGCTTCCAGTCCACGCGCGACTTGTTGTTGGAGAACAGCCAGGCAATGCCGAGCAGGACGGACAGGCCGAACAGGCCGAACAGGATCTGCATGAAGGTGGTTCCCCGGAAGTCGGGGAAGCGTAGTGCAGGGGATGGGTGGGGGCAAGCGCCTGGTGTTGGGCCGGGGTGGGATCGCGGCTGGTCTTCTACAGACGAATGTCTGGTCAGTCGCTCCTGTAGTTGGGTCGTTTTTACTATCGCGGCTGAAGCCGCTCCCACAGTTGGGGGGGGGCTATTGTGGGTCGCGGGCGATTACGCGGTTGCGGCCGCCGAGTTTGGCGGCGCGCAGGCGCAGGTCGGCGCTGCGCATCAGTCCGGATACATCCACCGCATCCACCGGGCAGCAGGCGATGCCGGCGCTGAAGGTGAGCGTGCGCGGCTCGGCGCCCTCTTCAGGCAGGAACGGCCGGGCCTGCAGGCGCTGGCGCAGCAGGTCAATGCGCTCCCACGCCGCGCCCACCGGTTGCCGAAGCACCAGCACGAACTCCTCGCCACCGACACGCAGCAAGGGCTCATCGCGACGCAGTTCCATGCGCAGGCTCTCGACGATGTGACGCAGCGCACGATCGCCAGCCTGGTGGCCGAGCTCGTCGTTGATGCGCTTGAAGTAATCCAGGTCGAGCAGGGCCAGGCACAGGGTGTCGCCCTCTGCGCGAGATTCAGAGATCAGGAACGGCACGCGGTGGTTCAAGTAGCTGCGGTTCGGCAGGCCGGTCAATCCGTCGGTGCCCGACATCTGCACCAGGCGCTGCATCCGGAACACGATCAGCAACGTGACGATCGTTGATGCGACCAGCAGCGTCGCGCGCTGCAACTGCGTGGACAGGTGCACGGTGCCGTAATCGGGCGAGCTGATCGGCCCGACGCTGATGTACTGGAAGAACGCAGAGATTGCCAGGAACTGGATGATCGCCAGCAGGCCGGTTGCGAGTGTGACGCGCAGGTCGTTGCGCAGCGCGGTCGCCAACACCGCCAGCGGATAGCAGCCCCAGACCACCACGCTGTTGAGTCCGGCGGCTGGCTCGCGGAACGCCAGCAGCAACAACACGATGCTGACGATGCTGACATCGAAGCCCGCCGACAGGTACGGCAGCCAGCGATAGCGCCGCCGGCGCCGCGACATGCTCAGCCAGACCTGGCTCAGCAACAACGCAAGCCCCACGCCGGTGACGCCGATCAGTGATTCATAGGCGCCGCCGCCGGTGTAGTAGTTGATGGCGGGCAGCAGGATCAGCGTTGTCGCGATGACCAGGCGCAGGCGCGCAAGCAGGACTTCGCCATCAGCGCCGAGCTCGAGCAGGACCTCGTCTGGCGGTTCGCGAAGACTGCGTTGCAGTTGTCCGAAGGTATCGCGAAGGCTGGTCACGCACTGCACCCTGGGCGGAGGCGTGGCCAGCATAGCGGCACGGCGCCGCCGCTGTCAGGCTTTCGACAGCCCGAACCAGGCCACCCACAGCGCCAGCGCCACGAAAACCGCCGCCGCGGTCCAGCGCGCGGCCTTCAGGGGCAGGCGGTTGGCGAAGCGCGAACCCAGCAGCACCACCGGCACATTGGCCAGCAGCATGCCGACCGTGGTGCCAGTCACCACCTGCCAGAGCGGCGAATAGCGCGCCGCCAGCACCATCGTCGCGATCTGGGTCTTGTCACCGATCTCGACCAGGAAGAACGCCACCAGCGTGGCCATGAAGACGCCGGCCTTCGGGGCGGGCGCATCCTTGTCCTCGAGTTTGTCCGGGACCAGCGCCCAGGCGGCGACGGCCAGGAACAGCGCCACCACGATCCAGCGCAATACCGTTGGCGACACCAGCGTGGCCAGCCAGGCGCCGGCCCAGGCCGAGACGGCGTGGTTGACCAGAGTCGCGGCAAGGATGCCGGCGATGATCGGCCACGGCTTGCGGTAACGCGCCGCCAGTAGCAGGGCGAGCAATTGCGTCTTGTCGCCGATCTCGGCCAGCGCAACGGTCAGTGTCGATACAAGCAGTGCATCCATTGCGTGGTCCTCGCGCGCCGCACCTGTACTTTTCAAGCAAGGCGCGACAAAAAAAGAAATGCCCGCCGCCGCGGATGCGGGGGCGGGCTGGACTATGTTCGCAGGATCAGCGTGCGGGTGCGAGGGCGACATTGCCCTGGTTTTGCCAGGCGATGCCATCGGTGCTGGTGATGATGACTTCTTCATTGCCATCGCCGCTTTGGAGCAAGGCGGGTCCATCGATGCTGCCGAGCGGACGCGGCGGCGCTCGCTCCAGACATGGATGCACCGGGGCGGGAAAGGGTCGCAGCGCCGGGACGTTCGGGCCCGGCCCGGCATTGGGAAGGCGTTTTGCCGACGCTGGGCCGGGGCATTCCTTATACTCCGGACATATTCAATGCGGGGAGCAGGACCATGGGTTCGACATTCGCCATCGCCGTCATCGTCATTTTCGGCGTCGTGATCATGCTCAAGGCGGTCCGCGTGGTGCCCCAGGGCTTCGAGTGGACCACCGAGCGCTTCGGCAAGTACACCCACACCATGAGCCCGGGCCTGCACTTCCTGATGCCGATCGCGCAGACCGTCGGGCGCAAGGTCAACATGATGGAGCAGGTGCTGGAAGTGCCCAGCCAGGACGTGATCACCAAGGACAACGCGGTGGTCAAGGTGGATGGCGTGATCTTCTTCCAGGTACTGGACGCGGCCAAGGCGGCCTACGAGGTGAGCAATCTCGAACAGGCGACCATTGCCCTGGTGATGACCAATATCCGCACCGCGATCGGCTCGATGGACCTGGACGAGTCGCTGTCCAAGCGCGACGAGATCAACGCCAAGTTGCTCAACGTGGTGGATCACGCGACCGGTCCCTGGGGCATCAAGGTCAACCGCATCGAGTTGAAGGACATCCAGCCGCCGCGCGACCTGGTTGAGTCGATGGCGCGGCAGATGAAGGCCGAGCGCGACAAGCGCGCCTCGATCCTGGAGTCGGAAGGTGCGCGCCAGTCGGAAATCCTGCGCGCCGAAGGCGAGAAGCAGGCCGCGGTGCTGCAGGCCGAAGGCAAGAAGGAAGCCGCGTTCCGCGAGGCCGAGGCGCGCGAGCGCCTGGCCGAGGCCGAGGCCAAGGCGACCACGATGGTGTCGCAGTCAATCGCCCAGGGCAGTGTGCATGCAATCAACTATTTCGTCGCGCAGAAGTACATCGAGGCGCTGAAGGAATTCGCCAAGTCGCCGAACCAGAAATTGCTGATGCTGCCGGTCGAGGCGACCGGCATCCTCGGATCCCTGGCGGGTATTGCCGAGCTGGCGCGCGAAAGCCTGGGCAAGCCACCGGCCGAGCCGCCGTCGGTGCCCAAGTCCATGCGCCAGGACGGCTGAGCAATGCGGATCGAACTGCTGGCCTGGGGAAGCCTGGCCCTGCTCTTGGTTGCGGCCGAGGTGATGGCGCCTGGCGCTTTCCTGCTCTGGCTCGGCTTCGCTGCAGGCGCGGTATTCCTGATCCTGCTTGTGCTGCCCGGCTTGTCGCCGCTGGTCCAGGTGGTTGCCTTCGTGGCGCTGGGCTTCGTCGCGATCGGGATCGGCCGCAAGTACGTGCGCAAGGCGCAGGGCGAAAGCGACCAGCCGCTGCTCAACCGCCGGGCCGAGCAGTTCGTCGGCCGACGCTACGAATTGCACAGCCCCATCGTTGATGGCCATGGCCGGATCAAGGTGGGCGACGCGCTGTGGACGGTGACCGGGCCGGACCTGCCGGCGGGCACGAGGGTCCGCGTCACCGCCGCCGACTCCATGATTCTG
>JBBRZU010000143.1:0-5103 GCA_038236425.1 Lysobacterales bacterium | reverse complement strand
TGATTGCCGAGCATTGGCTGGGTGCGCGCTCGGACCTGTTCAACATCGCGATCCAGGCCGGCGCGATCCTGGCGGTGGTGCTCATCTATCGCCAGCGCCTGTTGCAGTTGGCATTCGGGTTTGCCGATCGCGGCAATCGCGACCACGCCTTGAAACTTGGGTTGGCGTTTGGCGCGACCGCGGTGCTGGGCCTGACGGTGAAGAAGCTCGGCGTCCAGCTGCCCGAAACACTTGGGCCGATTGCATGGGCGTTGCTGATCGGCGGCGTGCTGATGCTGTGGGCGGAACGCGCGGCAGCCAAACGTGCAAGTGCGCTGGATGAAGGCAACGCTGCGACCCACGACGGCGCACCATTCGTTGCCGGCATCAGTTGGGGCGCCGCTGCGCTGGTCGGCGTCGCGCAGGTGGTGGCTGGCGTGTTCCCCGGCACGTCGCGCTCAGCCGCAGCAATCTTCGCGGCACTGTTGTTCGGCGGCGTCGGCCGCGCGGCGGCGACCGAGTTCGCCTTCCTGGTCGGTATCCCGACCATGTTCGCCGCGACCGCGTATGAGCTGCTGCACGTGCTGCGCGATGGTGGCGCCGCGAACGAGGACTGGACTGGACTGGGCGTGGCGTTCGTGGTGTCGGCGCTGACCGCGTTCGCGGCGGTGAAGTGGATGCTTGGCTACATCGTCACGCATCGGTTCACGGTGTTTTCCTGGTACCGGATCGTGCTTGGTGCCGCGCTGCTGGTTGCGATCTGGCTGGCTCCCGCGCAGGTGTCGGGTGGAAAGCCTGCGCCGGGACAGGCTGGGCTCGTCGCGTCACCTTCGGGGGCGCTCAATACCGGTGACCCTGCCGGGCGCGGGGCGGGCAAGGGCCGGCAATCCGATGCCGTATTTGCACATGCCGCGGCAACCCAGGGTGCGTCCTATGCTTCTTCACGCGCGGCTGCCGCCGCCAATGCAACGCGGGAGTACGAAGCCCTGTTGCTGTGCGTCAACGCGCTGGCGATAAAGCCTCAATTGGACTCCCCGCAGCAGCGCGCAGAACTTGACGACTACTCGCGCGGCAAGGGCCACATTTCGGGGGATCCTGCCTGGGACCTCATGGTCGCCGACAAACTTGCACACTCGATTGACGTGGTGGAGCGTGCCAAGACCGAGTGCGAGGGCATCGGCGAGCGCGCTGTTGACGGAAGCATTTATGCCCTGGCACGGCGCGCGGCGGAACTGGGCAATGGCGATGCTGCACTGTGCTACCTCATGTCCCCTTGGCCGATGAGCCAGGCGCGTTGGGATGGTGGCCAGGAGCGGGCCGAGTACGCGCGTAGTGCGCAGGCCCTGATTGATGCGGGCCTGCGCGCCGGCGACTGGCGCATGGTTTCGCTCGCGATCACCGCTGCATATGTGCCGACGGGGAGAGCGGAATTGCAGGCGGCGGCGAGTGCGCGCGCACAGGCAGCGACGCAGGCTTCGCCCTGGCAGTCGCCGGGTCTGGCATGGCTTCTCGCCCTGACCCCGGGCGGGGATGCGGAACGCCACGTCGCCCTGCTGCGCCTGCAACAAGCCGCGGTACCAAACGTATCCACCGCGGCCTTGCTCGATCGACTTGCCACGGAAGCTACCCGGGCACACCTGTCCACGCAGCAAGCCCGCCGCGCGGCAGCGTGGGCAGAGTCGACGTACCGCCAGTCCTTCCAGGGCAAACAGCGGCCTGGCAGGGCAGCGCCGATGTCGGTCTGCGACTGACCTGCTCCAGTCTGCCTGCAGGACGAATTACGGCGCGCCGCGGAAGCGGGTCAGCGGCTGCGTCTTGTGCTGCTCCCGTCCTTGCCCTTGCCGGCCGGGTTGCGCATCGATGGCGGCGGCAGTTCGTCGTGGGTTCCGTCGAGACTGAGCGCGTTCACGTCACCTTTTCTTTCAGGCGAGATCGCCGAGACCACGGCGCCGATCAATTCCGAGGACAGGGTGTGCGCATCGGACGACGGCCTGCGCGTTGACGGCTGCGCCATCAGTCCGGCCTTGCGCACTTGCATTTCGGCGCCGAGTTCGCGCAATCGCTCGTTGCCGAGCAGCTCACGCGCCTTCGGGAACATCGCATCTTCTTCCTCGCCGGCGTGATGTTCGAACATTTCCCTGAGCACCTTGGCGCGGCCGCTGAACCTGTCGCTGGAAACATCAGTGGCCAACAGGTCAGGCAGTACAAGTTCACCCGCGGCGCGGTGCTCCTCGAGTGCCTCGAAGTACATCGCTTCGTCATCGCCTTCGCCCGCAGCCTCTTTGAAGGCCGGATAGAAGATCTCTTCCTCGATCTGGCTGTGCACCTCGATCTGCTTGGCGATGCGCGCCAGCAGGTCGGTACGGGTCTTGGATGCGCGCTTGGTGGTCTGGCCGAGTTCGGCGAACAGCTTGCGCAGCGACTTGTGGTCGTCCTTCAACAATTCGATCGCGTTCATCACATGACTTCCTGTCGGTGGTCCGCCCGTGCGGCGGATCTTTATTCTCGGCGCGCGGATTGCTACGTGGGCTGAATTGAAAACCCGGGTCAGAGTGGACTTTTTCACCTGGCGCCGTGGCGCCAGGCGAAAAAGTCCACTCTGACCCGGGTTTTCCGCTCCGTGCTAGTGTCAGAACCTGTTCAGGCCTTGGTCGACAGTCGGCATGGCACACCACCGCAAGTACGCCGTGCGGATCCTTGCAGCCTTGCTCTGCGCTGCCGTCGCTACGGGCTGCGGCAGCCGCCACGCGGCACCGCTTGCGCCGGTGGATCCCTCAGCCACGCCGGTGCCCGGTGGAACGCTGATCGTCGTCGGCGCGGCCGACGTGGACCATCTGGCCACCACCAGCGCCTACGTCACCGGCAGCCTGTGGACCAACCGGACCTTCGCCCGCCAGCTGCTGGCCTACCCGCCGGCCACGACCTTTGATGCGGCGATCGCCCTGGTGCCCGATGTGGCGAGCGAGGTACCCACGCGCGAGAACGGTGGCATCAGCGCCGATGGCCTGACCTACACCTTCCATCTCAAGCCCAACGTGCGCTGGAACAGCAGGCCGGTGCGCCCGGTGGTGGCTGGTGACTTCGTGCGTGCGTTCAAGCTGTTCTGCAATCCGGTCAGCCCGGTCGGTGCACCCACCTATTACACCGAGACCATCCGCGGCATGGCCGCCTACTGCACGGCGTTCGTGAAGGTGCCCGGCACCGTGTCCGGGATCCGCAACTACATCGAGCACAATGTGCTGGTCGGCGTGCATGCACCGGACGACGCCACGGTGGTGTTCGAGCTGGTGGCGCCAGCAGCGGACTTTCTCAACCTGGTGTCGATGCCGTTTGGTTCGGCGGTGCCGGTGGAATACCTGGACTACTTGCCCGACAGCCCGGAATTCCGCCAGCACACGCTGTCCGACGGGCCGTATTACATCGCCCGCTATATCCAGAACCGGGCCATCGAACTGGGGCGCAATCCAGCCTGGGACCCTCGCAGCGACGCCATCCGCCAAGCGTATGTGGACCGCATCCATATCAAGATCGGCATCGATGCGGAACTGGCGCAACTGCAGGTCGAGGCCGGCACCGCGGATCTTGTCTACGACGAAACCATGTTGACCGCCAATCTGGCCTCGCTGATGGCGATCGGCGATCGCCGCGTCAATATTTTTCCGCCCGGCCAGCACTACGGGGTCATGCATTACCTGGTGCTCAACACCGCCAGCCCCAATCAGGGCAGCGCGACTGCCAAGCTCGCGGTGCGCCAGGCAATCGCCATGGCGGTAGACAAGCGCGCACTCGTGCAGCTCAGTGGCGGACCCGGAGTGAGCCGGCCGTTGTACCAGGGCGTGCTGAGTTCGGTATCGGGGTTTCGCGATGGCGCTGATCATCGGCTGGCGAAGGATGACGGCGGCGACCCGCAAGGCGCGCGCAAGCTTCTGGCCGCGGCCGGCTATCCTGAGGGCCTGTCGCTGCGCATGGCGTACTCGCGCAGCTCCACCTATCCGATCGAGGCCCAGGCCCTGCAGGCCAGCCTGGCGCGCGCAGGCATCAACGTGTCGCTGACACCCTATCCGGCGTCCGATTTGTTTGGTCGCTTGTTACCCAATAGCCAGAATGCCCGGCGCGGCGAGTGGGACCTGGCACTGACCGGCTGGTTGCCCGACTGGTTCGGAGCCAGCAACGGCCGCTCGGTGATCAGCCCGCTGTTCGACGGTCGCCAGTTGGGCCACATGTCGCAGAACTTCGGCCTGTACAGCAATCCGCGGACCGATGCGGCGATTGACCGCGCGCTGTCGGCGCTGACCATCGAGCAGGCCAATGCCGGCTGGTTCGATGCCGTCAACCAGGTCATGGACGATGTCGCCATCGTGCCGCTGATCGAGCATCGCGACGCCTACATGAGCTCGAGCCGGATCAGGAATTGCCGCTGGTCGGTCTTCGGCATGCAATGCGACATGACCGCGCTCTGGCTCGACGGCAATGGCGCCACCACCCCAGGACCGAAGCAGTGAACACGACCGTAGCCGGCGCCGCGCTGCTTGAGGTGCGCGACCTCGTCGTGTCGTTCGATACGCCCGATGGCGTCGTGGAAGCCGTGCGCGGACTGTCCTTCGACGTCCTGCGCGGCCGCACCCTGGGTATCGTCGGCGAATCCGGCTCGGGCAAGAGCGTCTCGACCCAATCCATAATCGGCCTGGTGCGCGGTGCGCGCGTTGGCGGGCATGCACGCTTCGAGGGCCGTGAACTGCTCGGCCTGCCGGAGCCGGCGTTGCGCGCAGTGCGCGGCCAGGGCATCGCGATGATCTTCCAGAATCCGATGTCGAGCCTGCATCCGCTGTATCCGATCGGCTGGCAGATCGTCGAGATGATCCAGGCGCATGAAAAGGTCCCAGCGGCGCAGGCCCGCACGCACGCCATCGCCCTGTTGGGTCGCGTGGGCATCCCGCGCCCGGAGCGCCGAATCGACGATTACCCGCATCAGTATTCCGGTGGCATGCTGCAGCGGGCGATGATCGCCATGGCCATCGCACTCAATCCGCGCATCCTGGTTGCCGATGAGCCGACCACCGCGCTGGATGTAACCGTGCAGGCGCAGATCCTGCGCCTGTTGCGGCAACTACAGGACGAATTCGG
>JBBRZU010000142.1:0-5109 GCA_038236425.1 Lysobacterales bacterium | reverse complement strand
TGGAAGAGTCCGAGTTCAAGATCACCGGCGTCACCGACACCTGGAACCCGCTGCCACGCTACTACCGCCTGATCAATGGCAACGGCGGCAGCTTCAATGGCAGCGAGAGTTTCTTCATCCCGTTCCAGACCGCGATCCGGCATGAGATGGGCAACAACGGCAACAACAACTGCAATGGCGTGGGCCCGACCGAGCCCGGCTGGCAGGGCTGGATCAAGTCCGAGTGTGACTTCATCCAGTTCTGGTTCGAGGGCAAGTCCGCCGCCGACCAGCCGCGACTGAAGGAATTCCTCGGCGCGTATATCACCGACCAGAAAAAGCTCGGTCGATTTCCACGCCCGATCAACGTGCGCATGCAGAACGTGATGGAGTGGATGCAGCACCTGGGCGTGGTCGGTGCAGATACCAAGCTGTCCACCTGGCTGGCATTCGGCTTCCTGCTGGTGTGCCTGGTCAACACCGTCGGCCTGTTGCTGGCGAAGTTTTCCGCGCGCGCCGGCGAAGTCGGCGTGCGTCGTGCCCTGGGTGCCACCAAGCGCGATATCTTCCGCCAGTTCCTGATTGAAGCCTCTGTGATCGGCCTGGCCGGCGGCCTGCTTGGCCTGGCCCTGAGTTTCGGCGGCCTGGCATTGATCTCGCTGCAATCCGAATCAATGGCGACCGTCGCCAAGATGGACCTGCCGATGCTGGTGATGACCTTCGCCCTCGCCGTCGGTGCCAGCATCCTCGCCGGCCTGCTGCCGACCTGGCGCGCCTGCCAGGTCACTCCCGCCCTGCAACTCAAGACGCAATAAAAGGAGATCGCCATGGAATTCCGTCCGATCCTGTCGTCCCTGCTGCGCAACAAGACCGGCGCGCTGTTGATCGCCGCGCAGGTTGCGCTCAGCCTGGCCATCGTCGCCAACGCGCTGTACATCATCCAGGACCGCATCGCCCGCACCAGCCGCACCAGTGGCGTGGCGGACGAGAGCACGCTGTTCCAGATCGGCATCGCGCAATTGAAAGATCCCGAGACCGCCGAGGGCAAGGTCGCGCTGCAGGAACGAAACGCCGCCGTGCTGCGGGCGATTCCCGGCGTGGCCGCGGTTGCCTGGACCAACCAGTCGCCGCTGTCGACTTCGGGCTGGAACATGGGCCTGTCGCTCGATACCAAGCAGCCAGAGACCACCACCAACACAGCGGTGTATTTCGGGCCGGACTCGTTCGTGAAGACCTACGGACTCAAGTTGATAGAAGGTCGCGACGTCACGCCCGAGGACGTCGAGTACATCGATCCGGACAAGAGCCAGAGCCTGGGCAAGATTGCCATCGTCACCAAAGTGCTGGCCAGGAAACTTTTCCCGACTGGCCCGGTTGCTGGAAAAACCGTTTATATCGGCACCGGCTCGGATGCACTGCCGATTCAGATTGTCGGCGTGGTGGATAAGCTGCAATCGCCGTGGGCACAGAACGGCGAACGCGGTGAGTTGAGCATGATGCTTGCCGCGCGACGTGTCGAAAGCTTCTCGCGCTTCAGCGTACGGACCGAGCCCGGCCAGCGCGACCGGGTGATGAAAGAAGCCGAGGAGGCGGTGTCGAAGGCGATCCCTGGCCAGATGATGGTCAACATGGACTCCATGGAGCAGAATCGCAGCGACCTGTATCGCAACGACCGTGCGGTAGCCTGGATGCTCGCAGCGGTGACCGTGCTGCTGCTGCTGGTCACCGCCAGCGGCATCGTCGGCATGGCGACCCTGTGGGTGAACCAGCGGCGCAAGCAGATCGGCGTGCGGCGTGCCCTGGGTGCACGCAAGGTCGACATCCTGCGCTACTTTATCCTGGAAAATTTCATCATCACCACCGGTGGCGTGGTTGCCGGCCTGTTGCTGGCGGTTGGATTGAACCAGTTGCTGGTGAGCCAGCTCGAACTGCCGAAGTTGCCGATCCTGTACCTCGCGATTGGCTCGCTGGTGCTGTGGCTGGTGGGCATCGCCGCGGTCTATGCCCCGGCCTGGCGTGCGTCCGGCATCTCGCCGGCAATCGCCACCCGCAGCGCCTGACCCATGGGTGCGGCTTCATTTTGTGGGAGCGGCTTCAGCCGCGTTCTGGAACCCTCCTATCGCGGCTGAAGCCGCTCCCACAGAGGGAGAATCGCGGCTGAAGCCGCTCCCACAGAGGGAGAATCGCGGCTGAAGCCGCTCCCACCGACTGCTCCCACTTGTCGTAAGCTGAGGTTGCATGCCGACAGTCCTGGTCATCGACGACAACCCCTCGGTCGCCACGGCGCTCGAGGTCCTGTTTTCCCTGCAGGACATCGCGACACTGCGCGCGTTGTCGCCCGAGGAAGGGCTGCGGCTGCTCGACAGCGAGGATGTCGACCTCGTGTTGCAGGACATGAACTTCACCGCCGATACCACGTCGGGCGAGGAAGGCATCGCGCTGTTCCGCGAGATCCGCCGCCTGCATCCAGACCTGCCGGTGATCCTGCTGACTGCGTGGACACATCTGGATGCCGCGGTGGATCTGGTCAAGGCGGGTGCAGCCGACTATCTGCCCAAACCATGGGACGACCGCCGCCTGGTCACCGTGGTCGAGAACCTGATCGAACTCGGCCAGGCCAGTCGCGCCCTGCGCCGCCGCGTGCAGCGCGAACAACGACAGCGCCGGCAGCTCGAGCGCAACTACGACCTGCGTGGTGTCGTATGGGCCGACCCGTTGACCGAACGTGTCCTGGCGCTGGCCTGCCAGGTTGCGCGCGCTGACGTGCCAGTACTGGTCACCGGCCCGAACGGCGCCGGCAAGGAGCGCATCGCCGAAATCATCCAGGCCAACTCCGCGGTACGCGACGGCCCGTTTGTCACCCTCAACTGCGGTGCATTGCCGTCCGAGTTGATCGAGGCCGAATTGTTCGGTGCCGATGCTGGCGCCTACACCGGCGCCAGCAAGGCGCGCGAAGGCAAGTTCGAGGCCGCTGACGGCGGCACCCTGTTCCTCGATGAAATCGGCAATCTTCCGCCTGCCGGCCAGATGAAACTGTTGCGCGTGCTGGAGACCGGCCGCTTCGAGCGCCTGGGCTCCAATCGCGAGCGGCAGGTGAAGGTGCGCGTGATCAGCGCAACCAATGCCGACATCTCCGCGATGATCCGCGCCGGTACCTTTCGCGAGGATCTGTATTACCGCCTCAACCTGATCGAACTCCACTTGCCGCCACTGGCCGAGCGCACTGCCGATATCCTGCCGCTGGCCGAACTGTTCCTTGGCGAGGGCAAACAGTTGTCGGAAGCGGCGCGCGCGGCGCTGCTGCGCCACGCCTGGCCGGGTAACGTGCGCGAATTGAAGAACACGATGCAACGCGCCAGCCTGCTCGCGACGGGCGAGAAAATCCTGCCCGCCGACCTCGGTCTTGCACCATCACCGGGCTCGGCCGCAGGTTCGCCCTCGGCCGCAGGTTCGCCCTCGGCCGCGTCGGCGACGATTGACGCCGAGCCCGACCGCGAAGCGATCGAGCAAGCGCTGGACAAGTCGGCCGGTGTCGTTGCGCAGGCCGCGGCCGAACTCGGGTTGAGTCGCCAGGCGCTTTACCGACGCATGGAGCGCCTCGGGATCACGCGCAACTGAGGATGCAAACGCCCCGCCGCCATTTCTCCTTGTGGTCGCGTTACGCCGCGCTTGCCGCCCTGGTGGTCGCGCTGGCGGTGGTGATCACGCTGGTGCTCGACGCCTGGCTCAAGGACAGCCCGATCCTGGTTGGCGCACTGGCAATGCTGGCCTGCATCCCGCTGATCCTGGTGCTGGTCCGTAGCCAGTTCCGGCCAATGCTGTCGTTGTTCCGGGCGCTGGGCGGCACCGTGAGCAGCTACCGCGATGGCGATTTCAGCTTCGGCCTGCGCTGGCCGCGCAACGACGAGCTGTCCGACCTGGTCGTCGCCCACAACGAGCTCGGCGATGTCCTGCGCGAGCAACGCCTGCGCCTGGTGCAACGCGAACTGCTGCTCGACACGATGGTGCAGAACACGCCGGTGGCCATGCTGTTGGTAGCCGAGTCAGGGCCGATCGTTTACGGCAATATCGCCGCCCGGCAGCTGCTCAACGAAGGCCGCAAGCTGGAAGGCCATGCCCTGCACGAGATCCTGGTCAGCAGCAATCCGGCCCTGCGTGACGCGCTCGACCGCGGCGGCGACGGGCTGTTTTCCGTCGGCGCCGAGGACGACGAGGAGATCTACCACCTCGCCCGCCGCAGCTTCCGCCTCAACGGGCGCGCACACGAACTGCTGCTGCTGCGCCAGATCACGGTGGAATTGCGCCGGCAGGAAGTGCAGACCTGGAAGAAGGTGATCCGGGTCATCAGCCACGAACTCAACAATTCACTGGCGCCAGTGGCGTCGTTGGCCCACTCGGGCAGCGAGCTGGTGCGCCGAGGCAACATCGAAAAGCTGCCGGCAATCTTTGCCACCATCGAAGAGCGCGCCCGGCACCTGGAGGGATTCATCCGCGGCTATGCACACTTCGCCAAGCTGCCGCTGCCGCGCCGCGAGGCGATTACCTGGCCCGGCTTCGTGGCGCGATTGCAGAGCCAGATTCCATTCGCGGTGGATGGTGACCTGCCAACAGCGACCGTGCATTTTGACCTGGCGCAGATGGAGCAGGCGCTGCTGAACCTGCTCAAGAATGCGCACGAATCCGGATCACCGGACGGTGATGTCGGCCTGCGCGTCCGGCACCACAACAACATGCTGCGCATCGAGGTAATGGATCGCGGCACCGGCATGAGCGAGGCGGTGTTGTCCAATGCGCTGGTCCCGTTCTATTCGACCAAACGCAGTGGCACCGGGCTGGGCCTGGCGCTGGCGCGGGAAATCGCCGAGGCCCATGGTGGTCGCATCAGCTTGGGCAACCGCGAGGGCGGCGGCCTGGTGGTGGCGATGGTCCTGCCCGCCTAGGACGCAGCGCTGCCCGATGTACCTGGAACGCAGGGCTGCCTGGCGCACCTGGCACTGGACTGGTTGCTTGCCCGGACTTGCGCGGTGCCGCGCGCAACGCCAAGCTCCCGGCATGGGACTGATCCGCGACGAAATGGGCAAGCCGCGCTGGGCCGGTGGCGGCTTGTTCCTGCTGCTGGTGCTGGTGCTG
>JBBRZU010000141.1:0-5169 GCA_038236425.1 Lysobacterales bacterium | reverse complement strand
TCCGGCATGCCGCAGCATGGAAGGACTACCCGACGAAGCGCTGGCCCAGGTGGCGGCGTATTTCCAGGCGTTGTCCGAGCCGACCCGCCTGCAGATCCTCAACGTGCTGCGCCAGCAGGAGCGCAGCGTCGGCGATCTCGCGCAGCTCTGCGGCCACAGCTCGGCCAACGTCTCCCGGCACCTGGCGTTGCTGACCCAGCACGGTCTGGTTGCCCGCGAAAGCCGCGGCAACAGCGCCATCTACAGCATCGCGGACAAGTCCGTCTATGCGCTGTGCGACCTGGTCTGCGGCAGCATCGCGCGGCAGTTCGAGCGCACTGCGCAGGGGCGTGCGGCCTTCGTCACCCCCGCAACGAAGCGAGCGAGGGCGCGCTGACGCATCCCGCCCCACTGCAGCCTGCAGCTTGCCCTGCGACGCACTACGCGCCGCCGGTCGGACGCGAGAATTCTTCGAACGCGTTGATTGCACTGGCGGCATACATGAGCGAGGGTCCACCGCCCATGTAGGTGGCCACACCCAGCGTCTCGTCGACTTCCTGGCGCGTCACGCCCAGCTTGACCAGCGTCTGCATGTGGAAGCCGATGCATGGGTCACAGCGTGCAGCGACGCTGAGCGCCAATGCGATCAGTTCCTTGGTCTTCCTGTCGAGCACGCCACCGGCGGTGGCCGCGCGCCCCAACTCGCCGAAGCTCTTCATGACATCCGGCGTGCTGGCGCGAAGGGTAGCCAGCCTTGCGGACACACCCTGCGTCAGATCGCGGAAACCGGCCGTGGCGTCGGACATCATCGAGCCCTCGCCATTCAGCGCGACGTCGTGCTGGTCTTGGCGGCGCAGGTGCTGAGGCCGAACGGCAGGTAAGCGGGACAGAATCGGAACAAGCCCGTGGCCAGCGGAACGACACCGATCCAGCCCCATGGGCCGATGGCCCCGAACAGGCTGGCACCGATCAGCGCCACCCCTGCGACGACGCGAATGACGCGATCCACCGAACCGACGTTTTGCAGCATGGCACTCTCCTTGTGAGTCGCATCATGAGTTCCCTTTCGAGGCGGGCCATGATTCAGATCAACTGTGCGGCCGGCGGAACGGCCGCGCGTCAAGCCAAGCCTTTTGACTTCAGGCCTGCGGACCAGGCCTCATGGTTTCTTCAGGCCGGCGCAGGGGTCGCGGCGCGGCTGGGCGAGCGGCTTGCCGCCCTTGTCCTTCGCACGCGCGGCCATCTGCTCGTGCTGCTTGTCGACGTAAGCCTTGCATTCTTCGTAGGTCTTCATCGAACGCATTTGCGTCCGGTGCTCGTCGCGCTCGGCCGGTGTCATGAACGACCAGCCCGGCGTGAACTCCGCGCCCGCTTGCGCACCGGGTCCGTGCCCTGCCTGCATGCCGCGACCCATCCCCGGCGCACTGGCTCCCGGACCGGCACCTTGCATGCGTGGTCCCATGCCTGGGCCTGGACCCATAGCACCCTGTGCCAGGGCACCGCCGACGACGATCTGCACCGTGCAAGCGATCAGCAATGAACGAAATGCTTTCATTTCGATCCCATCAGTGGTTTCGGAATCCGCACTCTCCTCCTGCAGCTGTCAATCTGGATTGATCAAGCGCAATCGCGGGTGGAATCGTCGGGGAAAGGTTTGCGAAAGTACGGCGGCACCGGTGCGGCCGACACTTCAGCCGCGGGGTAGAGCCGTGTTAGTTCGAAGACGACCGCATCGCCATCAGCCAAAAGGGGCCCATGACATTTGACATTCCCGACGCGCTCGTGCTCGCCCGAGTGCAGTTTGCATTCACGGTGAGCTTTCACTTCCTGTTCCCGGCGATCACGATCGGGCTGGCGAGCTACCTGGCCGTTCTCGAGGGCCTGTGGCTGAAGACCGGTCGAGCCGTGTACATGGACCTGTTCCGCTATTGGCTGAAGATCTTCGCCGTTGTCTTCGGCATGGGCGTGGTCTCGGGCATCGTCATGTCCTACCAGTTCGGCACCAACTGGGCGGTGTTCTCCGACAAGGCCGGTCCGATCATCGGGCCGCTGATGGCCTATGAGGTGCTTACCGCCTTTTTCCTCGAGGCCGGATTTCTCGGTGTCATGCTCTTCGGCATGAGGCGCGTCGGCAAGGGCCCGCACTTCACAGCGACGCTGATGGTGGCGCTCGGCACCTTCATTTCGGCATTCTGGATTCTGTCGGTGAACAGCTGGATGCAAACGCCGGCCGGCTATGCGATCAACGCCAAGGGCCAGTTCATCTCTGCAGGCAGTTGGCTGGCCATCATCTTCAACCCCAGTTTTCCGTACCGCTTGCTGCACACGGTCTCGGCTGCGTACCTCACCACGGCGTTCATCGTCGGCGGCGTGGGGGCTTGGCACTTGTTGCGGGACCGCGAGAACCCGCGTGCGCGAACCATGTTCTCGATGGCGATGTGGATGGCTGCGATCGTCGCGCCGATGCAGATATTTCTCGGCGATCAACATGGCCTGAACACACTGCAACACCAGCCGGTGAAAGTGATGGCCATGGAAGGCCACTACCAAAGCCACGCCGACGGCGCGCCGCTGATCCTGTTCGGCATTCCGAACAGCACCGAGCGCCGCATGGACTATGCGATCGAGATTCCGAAGCTCTCCTCGCTGATCCTCAAGCACGACCTGAACGCCCCGTTGGCCGGCCTGGACACGGTCGCCCTGGAGGACCAACCACCCGTGGGCATCGTCTTCTGGTCGTTTCGGGTCATGGTCGGGCTGGGCTTCCTGATGGCGGGCCTGGGCCTGCTCAGCTTGTATGCGCGAGCGCGCGGCAGGCTCTACGCCTGGCGGACCCTGCATCGATTTGCCTTGGTGATGGCGCCGTCCGGACTGGTCGCCGTGCTCGCCGGATGGGTCACCACCGAGGTTGGACGTCAACCCTGGGTCATCAGCGGGCTGATGCGCACGGCGCAGGCAGCCTCGCCGCTGGCCGCGCCAGCCGTCGGCGCATCACTGCTGGCTTTTGTGGTCGTCTACTTCGCCGTGTTCGGCGCGGGCGTGGTCTACGTGCTCAAACTGATGGCCAAACCGCCCGCGGCGCATGAGTCCGAGCCGCCTGGCATTCCGATGCGAAGCGCCGGCATCACGCCGGCGCAGGCGATCCGCCCCCAGACCACTGCTGCCGGCGTTGGCGGGGGACTCCGCTCATGACACTGGACCTCACCCTCGTCTGGGCCGCCGTCATCTTCTTTGCGGTCTTCGTCTATGTGGTGATGGACGGGTTCGACCTGGGTATCGGCATCCTGTTTCCGAGCTTTCCGGTCGGGCCGGAGCGCGACACCGCGATGAACAGCATCGCGCCGGTGTGGGACGGCAACGAAACCTGGCTGGTGCTCGGCGGCGGCGGCCTGCTCGCCGCGTTCCCGCTGGCCTATGGCGTGATCCTTTCGGCGCTGTACACGCCGATCATCGCCATGCTGCTGGCGCTGGTGTTTCGCGGCGTCGCGTTCGAGTTCCGCTGGCGCGACCCGGCGCACCGCGCGTTTTGGGACGCCGCCTTCGCCGGCGGCTCTTTGCTCGCCGCGCTTTCACAAGGCATCGTGCTGGGGGCGCTTCTTCAAGGCATCGACGTGAAGGGCCGCGCCTATGCCGGTGGCTGGTGGGACTGGCTGACGCCGTTCTCGATCACCACCGGCCTGGGGGTCGTCGCTGCCTACGCGCTTGTCGGTGCCACTTGGCTCATCCTCAAGACCGAGGGCGCGTTGCAGCAGCGAGCCATCCGCTGGGCGCGGCGCGCGGGGCTCGCGACGCTCGTGTTCATCGTCATCGTCAGCTTGGCCACGCCGTTTCTGAAAGGCGCGTACTTCGAACGATGGCTCGGTCTGCCCAACATCCTGTGGGTCGCGCCGGTGCCGGTGCTGGTCGCTTTGGCGAGCCTGGCCTTCGTGCGCAGCCTGAAGCAGGGCCGCGAGCTGGCGCCGTTCATGCTGACTCTGTTCGTGTTTGCGCTCTGCTTCGTCGGCCTGGGGATCAGCGTCTTTCCGTACATCATTCCCGGCGCCGTGACGATCTGGGATGCCGCGACCGAGCGCAGCAGCCAAATCTTCATGCTCGTCGGCACGGCGCTGATCATGCCGTTGATCCTGGCCTACACCGGCTGGGCTTATTGGATCTTCCGGGGCAAGGTGTCTGAACTGGGGTACCACGCATGAGACCTTTCGGCCGGAAGCCTCTCGATGGGAATCAATGGCGTCTCACCGCGCGCGAAATCGCATCGCCGCCGACAGGCAACGCGCGGGCCCCGCTCGGCCAGCGGCTTCTGTGGATGGCCGTGATCTGGGCCGGCAGTGTCTTGGCCTTGTTCGTCCTTGCGGGCCTGCTGCGCTTGGCGTTGCGGCAATAGCTGCCGGGCCTGAGAGCTGGTTTGGTTTTACCCGACGCACCAACTCATCTCGAGTTCGCTGAACACCGCCGTCCGGTGCAGTCTCGCCGGGCGGCACACTCAAACGAAGGAGTCCTGTCCCATGAAGAATCACGCACTGCGCATCGCATTGGCCACGGTTGCCACGCTGGCGCTGACGGCATTCGCGGCGGGCGCTCAAAGGCAGGCCGAGGTCGCGAGCCGGGGCGCGGACGTGATGCCGTTCGACCTGAAGGCAACCACCCACATCTTCACGAAGACGTCCACTGGCGGAACGCAACGGGTGGTGGCCAAGAAGAAGTCCGATGCGACGCAGACGCGGCTGGTGCGCGAGCATCTGCGCGACATCGAACGCGAGTTCAAGAGGGGTGACTTCTCGGGTCCATCGCACATTCACGGCGCAGACATGCCGGGGCTCGCGCAACTCGAGACGGCCAAGCCGGGCGACATCGCCATTGCCTACAAAGATGTCGTCGATGGGGCAGAGCTGACCTACCGCACGACGGATGCGAAGCTGGTGTCGGCGTTGCACGCGTGGTTCAATGCGCAGGTCTCCGACCACGGTGCGGATGCGATGGCGGGCCACTCGCATCAGCACGGCGACATGCAGAAGAAGTAGCGCGCCCGCGGCGCGGAGCGCCCCGGCATTGCCGGGGGCGAGGCCCACAGCTCGATCCCCTGGCGTTCCTGTCTGGTCTCGGCTCCGGACCACCGATCTCCACCATGGCCGGATGTACGTTGGTGCCGGCGAGAAGAGTCGAACTCCCGACCTTCGCATTACGAATGCG
>JBBRZU010000140.1:0-5199 GCA_038236425.1 Lysobacterales bacterium | reverse complement strand
TCGCCGTGATCGCGGAAGTTCAGGCGGAACACCGCGAATCCGCGCTGCAGCAGGTGCGCGGCTGTCAGGCGCATGTAGCTTGATTCCGCGCTGCCCTCCCAGCCGTGCAACAACACTGCCAACCCGCGCGGAATGACTCCGGGAACCACGCTATGCAACCCGTGCAGGCGCACGCCGTCGCCGCCATCGACCAGATGTTCGCTGGTGACCGCCCCCGTGGCGGCGAGCAGTTCCGCGCCACGACGGCGTCGCCAGGGACTGGAGCCCAGTGCTGTCTGCAGGTGCGGGCTGCGCATGTACCATGGCGCTTGATAAAGATCGGAGCTGGGAGTCGCAAGTCGGGAATCCTGGGAAGCAGATCCAGGCAAGCAGATGGATTCCGGCGCATCGCGTCGTTGCCGTTCCGGGTCCCCGTTCTCCATTCCCGACTCCCGACCGCTCAGCTGGTCATTGCCGCAACGATGCGTTCGCGCGCCAGTTCGGCGATGCCGCGGCGGCCTTCGATGTCGCCCGGCAGAATCGGAGTCAGGAAATGGACTTCGGCGCGGCGCGCGGGTTCGCCGAGCAGGCGCATGAAGTTGCCGAAGAAATGTTCGCCGGGATGGAATGCGACCAGCGACTGCGCATCACCATCGACCCCATAGCGCAGCGCGATGGGTTGCACGGGCGCACCGGCTTCCACTGCGGCCAGGAAGATGCGTGCGTGGAACGGCCCGATCTGACGTCCGTCGCCTGTGCGGCCTTCGGGAAACACCGCGACCGAGCGTCCGGCGCGCAGGCGCGCCAACATTTCATGCAGCACGCCGCCCAGCGACTCGGCGCTGCCGCGCTGGTGGAAAATCGTTTCCGCGCGCATCGCCATCCAGCCGATCACTGGCCACTTCGCGATCTCGCGCTTGGCCACGAAGCCCATCATCCGCTGGCTGTGCAGCACGACGATGTCGGCCCAGGTGACATGGTTGGCGACGAACAGCGTGGCCTCCGATAACGGTGTGCCCACACGATGCAGCTCGAATCCGCATACCCGCATCACGCCGGCCGACCAGCGCCGGATCAGGCGATGGTCCAGCCGCTCGCCACCCACCTGCCAACCCGCCGTAATCGGGGTGATCAGCAATATGGTCAGCGGCAGGTCGACCAGCAGGTGCCAGCACAGCAGCGGCACGCGATAGCAGTAACGCAGCGCGCGCATCGTCCGGCTGGAAACTGGCGATATCGCGGCTGCGCCGGCGGGGGACGGCTCAGTCATGCGCGACACGATACCGGATGCGTGCTTGCGACACCGCAGGGACTGCGAATGCCGGGTAACGGCACGAACTCAACGGAAGGTGAACAACCCCGGCCGCCAGGCGCGAGTATAGGTGCCGCGTGCGGATGCATAGCCGCTGCTGCTGCCATAGCCCACGCCCATGTCGCGCTCGCGACGCTCGTGCATGCGCTCGACCAACTCCTCGCGGCGCGCGGCGAGCCAGTCGGTACGACCGACCTTGTCGGCGGTCAGGCCGCGACGCTCGGCCTGGTGCTCGCGGAAATCGCAGAAGTCGTCATAGGCATCGAGTTCGTGCTTCAACTCGCGCACCGACAACTCGATCATGATCGCGTCATCCAGGAAGCCCAGCACCTGCACGCTGTCCGGGATCACATCATCCGGATCGCAGAAGTACACCAGCGCGGCCAGCACGCGATCCTTGTCTTCTTCCGACATTGCCCAAGCGTCGTCGCGCACCATCGCGATCATGTCGTCCAGCCGCAGCAGCCGTTCCAGGATGAAATCGGGGATGTGCACTTTCTGCGCATCGGCCAGCAGCTTGACCGAGCAGTCGATGATTTCCGCCGGGCTCTTGCCCTCGGCCGCCTTCTTCGACTTGGCTATCGCCGCCTCGAAGTGCTCGAGATCACGGTCGTTGAGTTCGAAGTTCAGCGAGATCGACATGGCGGATCCGGGCAGGGAAAAAGAGAGACTAGGGGGACAGTCGCACGTGCGTCAAATGCAACTACGCGGGTTCCGCAGCCGTGCGGCCACGGTGCGGCACCACCGCCAGGGTCAAGCGCGAGATACAGGCCAGTCGGCCGGCAGCTTCCTCGATGCGGATCTCCCACACCTGGGTGCTGCGACCCACGTGCAGGGCCCGCGCCGTCCCGGTGACAAGGCCTTCGCGAACCGCCAGCAGGTGGTTTGCATTGATCTCCAGGCCCACGCACAACGAGTCGTCGTTGACGCAAAGATTCCCGGCGGTGCTGCCCAGAGTCTCGGCCAGCAGCACCGAAGCCCCGCCGTGGAGCAAGCCGTACGGTTGGTGCGTGCGCGCATCGACCGGCATCGTCGCGCGCAGGTAATCGCGGCCAATCCCAGTGAACACGATGCCCAGCTGGGCAATCGCGGTATCGCGCGACATCGCATTGAGTGCAGCAAGGGTGATGTCGCGGCGGAACGGCGACGAGGCCATGGGGTGGTCGATTGAAGTCATCCCGGCACGATACCGCGCCGACCAGGACAACTCACCCGCAGCGGAATCGCACCTGGCCATTCCACGCGTTGGCGTACTGGCGTTGGCTGGCGTATCCGCTGCTGCGTCCATAGCCCACGCCGAAGTCGCGCTCGCGATATTCGCGGCGGGGCGATGTGGCCTGTGGTGGTGCTTGGATCGCGGGACATGCAATCGGTGACGGGTTGATGAGGGGCGTGGTGGTGGTCATGGCAGGCCTCCTGCGGCCTTGTGCTTTGGTGTGCTGGTAGACTACAACACCAAGATCACTGCGCCATGGGCCATAAGTCACCCATCCCCCCGGCAGAGGCGGGACTAGCCGGTTGCGGGCTTCTGGCGATCACCCATGCCATGTCGGCAACAGCGGCCCGCCCAGCCAGAGCCACTGCGCCATCCATGTGCTGACCAACGCGATCAGTAGCGTCAGGGGCAAGCCAACCCGCAGGAAATCGGCGAAGCGGTATTGGCCAGGCCCCAGGATCAGCAGGTTGCCGTGGTGGCCGATCGGGGTGAGGAAGGCCACCACCGCACCCAACGCCGTGCACACCACGAACGGCGTGGCAGGCAGGCCAAGCGAGTGCGCCAGCGATACCGCGATCGGGCCAAGCAACACGGTGGTCGCGGAGTCCGACATGACCTGGGTCAGCAGGGCCGCCAAGGTAAACACGAGCAACAGCACGCCCAGCGGCGACAGGTGGGTCACGAGCGGCAGCAGGCCGTGGGCCAGCAGGCGCGCGGTGCCGGTCTGCTCCATTGCGATTCCCAGCGGAATCACGCCCGCGATCATCACGAAGATGCGCACGTCGATTTCGCGATAAGCCTGTTCGACACCCACGCAGCCGGTCGCCACCATCGCCACCGCACCCAGCAGGAACGCCAGCGGCGCTGACATCCAGTTGGTCGCGGCTAATCCAATCGTGATGCCGAGGATCACCAGCGCCAGCGGTGCGCGCAGGCGGCGCTTGGCCTCGCCGGCGAACGGCACCAGCATCAGGAAGCCGTGGTGTGCCGCCAAGTCATTGAAATGCGATGGACGCCCGTACAGCACCAGCAGGTCGCCTTCGCACAGGCGGGCGTTGGATAGACGCTCACCCATCTCGCCCTGCCGACGCCACAAGCCAACGATGACCGCCTTGAACTGGCGCGAGAAATCCAGTTCGCGGATCGAACGGCCGATGAATTCCGAGCCGGGCGCGACCACGGCCTGCACCAGTTGCGGGTCGCCATCGCCATCAAGACCGGCGCCAAAGCGTGCGATGGCGTTGAGATCCAGCCCGGCATCGTCGTGGAGCGACATCAGTTCGTCCGCCGAGGCTTCGACCAGAAGTACGTCGCCCACCAGCAAGGGGCTGGTCGCGCCGAGGTCGTCGCGCACGCGCCCGTCGCGCAGCCAGCCGCGCAGGCGGATGCGGTCGCCCAGCGCGCTCTGCAGCTCCGCCAATGGGCGCGTGCTCCAGCGCGAGCCTTCGACCACCAGCAACTCGGTGCGATAGCGATCCAGCCGCAAGTAGGCGTCGTCCCCATGCGCACCACTGCGCCGGGGAAGCAACCAGCGCGTGAGTTGCATGTAGACCATGCCGACAACCACCAGCGCGATGCCGATCGGGGTGACCGAAAAGATGCCCAGGCCCTTGCCGCCGCTGCGCTGGATCAGATCGTTGGCCAGCAGGAACGCCGGCGCGCTGACCAGCGTCAGCGTGGTGCCCAGGGACGCCGCCAGCGACATCGGCATCAGCAGGCGCGAGGCTGGCAGGTTGTGTTCGCGCGCGTGGCGCAGGGTGATCGGCAGCATCATCGCCGTCACCATCACGTGGTGAGTGAAGGCCGCGAGCGCCGCCACCGTCGGCATCAACACCGCGACTGCGCGAGCCTCGCTGTTGCCGGCGGCATGGCCGATCCAGCGCCCCAGGCGCTCGGTGATGCCAGTGGCGGCCAGCCCGCCGGAAATCACGAACACCGCCGCGACGATGATCGCCGGCTCACTCGAGAATCCCGAAAGGGCATCGCTTGGCTTGAGTACACCGGTCAGCACCATCGCCAGCAACACCAGCATCGCACTGACATCGATCCGCAGGCGTTCGCTGATGAACAGATACAGCCCGCCGGCCAGCACCAGCAGGAACAGCACTTGATGCAATACGATATGGTCGAGAGTCATGGCGTCCCTGAGGTGATCGTGCAGGCGTCGTCGTGGCGCATCATCACGAGCTACTAGACACCTGCCCAGCGCGGACATTGTGCGGCAAGCTTGGTGACAGCCCGTTATCACGCCGGTCTTTGGCGCCCCTGCACCTCACCTACACGATCGGCAACGGCATGCTTCCACGACCGACAGCGATCCTTCACCGCGATGACTGATTTCCCCACAGCTGCTGTCTCCAACCGGCCGGATGACATCACGTCACAAGCCCGGTCGAGCGATCCTGCGATCCTGCAGCGGCAACTCAGCGAGTGCCAGGCGACGTTGCGGGCGTTGCAGCATGAGCAGGAACTCCTGTCCCAGGGGATGTCGCATGACCTGCGCGCGCCGCTTCGGGCGATCGACAATTTCTGCCGGCTGATCGACTCCAGCGAGAGCCTCGACGCTGTCACGCGCGATCAACTGCAGCGCGTGCGCGGCGCCTCGCTTCGCATGGGGCGATTGATCGATGCACTACTGGAATTGTCGCGGGTGGGCCGGGCCGAGCTTCGGCATGAGGCTGTTGATCTTGGC
>JBBRZU010000139.1:0-5441 GCA_038236425.1 Lysobacterales bacterium | reverse complement strand
TGGCAGAGCAGCGCGGTACCGATATAGGTCACCGAGAACATCGTGGCTTCGGCCGCGGTCCGCGCCGTTCCATCCGCTGCGAATTTGTTGAACGCGTATTCCGCCAGCAGGATCAGTCCCGCAGTCCCGGCAAAGCCGAGGCTGATCGCCGGCCGCAGCACCAGCGCCGCGGCACCGATATTGAAGATCATGAACATGGCCAGGCCGCTTTCGCCGCCGTCCATCACCAGCAGGGCGGTGCCCCAGGTGAGCTGGTCGAGGAGCAGGCCGACGGCTGCCTGGGTGCGTGGCTGGATGTTTTCGCTGCGGCTGCTCCAGAGCAGGAACAGCGAGGCGAAGAAATACAGCAGCGTGACCGCGCCGAGCAGCATCGGCTCGCGGATCACCGCCATGGTCTGCCCGAGCGGCGTGAACGCGACAATCCCGAGGATGCCGGCCTCCAGCACCCGGAACAGGGCGAAGAAGTACAGCTCTCGGTGTTGAAGGTCGGGGGCGGGGCGGAACACGGCGGGGGCCATGTCCGCATCCTACCCAATAACTTGTGGGAGCGGCCTCCTGTGGGAGCGGCTTCAGCCGCGATTCCCCCAGACCCGTGGGAGCGGCTTCTTGTGGGAGCGGCTTCAGCCGCGACTTCCCCAGACCTGCGGGAGCGGCTTCAGCCGCGACTTTCACAGATCGCGGCTGAAGCCGCTCCCACAGCTTTGCCACGGCCCCGCCCCATGGGGGACAATGCGGACCCGGTTCTACCGTGGGAGCGGCTTCAGCCGCGATTTCCCGACTGCATCTAGAGATCGCGGCTGAAGCCGCTCCCACAGAAGCCGCTCCCACAGGCACCTCCCACAGGGACGATCGATGAATTTCCACGAATACCAGGCCAAGGAACTGTTCTCCGAGGTCGGCATCCCGGTGCCCCCGGGCCGCGTCGCGCGCACCCCGGCCGAGGCCGTTGACGCCGCCAAGGCCATCGGCGGCGCCCATTGGGTGGTCAAGGCGCAGATCCACGCAGGCGGCCGCGGCAAGGCGGGCGGCGTGAAATTGGTCAAGACCTTCGACGAAGTACGTGACGCCGCCCGGGCCATGCTCGGCACCGGCATGGTCACCTACCAGACCGCCGGCCGGGCGATGCCCGTGGATTCGGTGCTGGTGACCGAGGCCACCGACATCACCCAGGAGCTGTACCTGTCGATGCTGGTGGACCGTTCGACCAAGACGGTCACCTTCATCTGCTCTGCCGATGGTGGCGTCGAGATCGAGAAAGTCGCCGAGTCCAATCCGGACGCGATCCAGACCGTGCACGTGGATTTTGTGCAGGGCCTGCAGCCGTACCAGTGCCGCCAGGCCGGTTTCGGGATGGGCCTGTCGAACAAGAACGTCAATCAGCTCACCAAGATCATGATGGGCATGTACAAGCTGTTCAACGTGTATGACTTGTCGCTGATCGAGCTGAACCCGCTGGCGATCGTTGCCTCTGGCGACCTGATGGCGCTGGACGGCAAGATCAATTCCGACGACAACGCCGCGTTCCGCCAGCCCAAGCTGCAGGCGATGCGCGATGTGGCGCAGGAAGACGAGACCGAAGTGCTGGCGTCCAAGTACGACTTGAACTACGTGACCATGGACGGCGACATCGGCTGCATGGTCAACGGCGCCGGCCTGGCGATGGCGACGATGGACGTGATCTCGCTCAATGGCGGCTCGCCGGCCAACTTCCTGGATGTCGGCGGCGGCGCGACCAAGGAACGGGTGACCGAGGCGTTCAAGATCATCCTGCACTCGGACAAGGTACGCGCGATCTTCGTCAACATCTTCGGCGGCATCGTGCGCTGCGACATGATCGCCGAAGGCATCGTGGCTGCGGTAAAGGAAGTCAACGTCAAGGTTCCTGTGGTCGTGCGCCTCGAGGGCACCAACGTGGACAAGGGCAAGGAAATCCTGCGCAAATCCGGCCTGGCGATCATCGCTGCCGACGACATCAACGACGGCGCCGCCAAGGTTGTGGCTGCGGCCCGTGGGAGCGGCTTCAGCCGCGATTGATTCTTGCCTTGGAAATTTATCGCGGCTAAAGCCGCTCCCACATTGAAGGGTTTCGAATGAGCGTTCTGGTTGACAAAAATACCAAGGTGATCGTGCAGGGCTTTACCGGCACGCAAGGTTCGTTCCACGCCGAGCAGATGCTCGACTACGGCACCAAGGTCGTGGGCGGCGTAACGCCGGGCAAGGGCGGCACCGAGCACCTCGGGCTGCCAGTATTCAACACTGTGTCCGATGCCATCGAGGCAACCGGTGCGAATGCCTCGGTCATCTACGTGCCGCCGCCGTTCGCCGCTGACGCGATTCTCGAAGCAGCCGACGCCGGCATCCACGTGATCGTCTGTATCACCGAGGGCATCCCGGTGCTGGACATGCTGCGCGTGAAAAACGCGCTCGAGCACTACCCGGACGCGGTGCTGATCGGGCCGAACTGCCCGGGCATCATCACCCCCGGCGCCTGCAAGATCGGCATCATGCCGGGCCACATCCACATGGCCGGCAAGGTTGCGATCGTCTCGCGCTCGGGCACGTTGACGTATGAGGCGGTCAAGCAGACCACCGACGCGGGCCTTGGCCAGAGCACGGTCATTGGTATTGGCGGCGACCCGATGCAGGGCATGAACTTCATTGATTGCCTGCGTTTGTTCCAGGATGACGCGCAGACCGAGGGCATCATCATGGTCGGCGAGATTGGTGGCAGCGCCGAGGAAGAGGCGGCCGAGTTTATCGCCGAGTACGTGACCAAGCCGGTGGTCGGCTTCATCGCTGGCGCCAGCGCACCGGAAGGCAAGCGCATGGGCCACGCGGGTGCGATCGCCTCGGGCGGCAAGGGCACCGCGGCCGGCAAGTTCGCTGCGCTGGCCGCGGCCGGCGTCACCACCGTCAACTCGCCCGGCGACCTGGGCCAAGCCATCGCCGCCCGTCTCGCGCGCGCCTGAATTGTGGGAGCAGCTTCTGTGGGAGCGGCTTTTGTGGGAGCGGCTTCAGCCGCGATTTCACTAACCTGCGAAGATCGCGGCTAAAGCCGCTCCCACAGGGGTAGCTCCCACAAAGGCGCACTGATGGCTCGGATGGTCCGCATCGCATTGGCGCAGTTCGATTTCCCGGTCGGGGACATCGTCGGCAACGAGGCGCGCATTTCGCGCCTCATCGCCGAAGCGCGAGACGTCCACCACGCCGACCTGGTGTTGTTCCCGGAGTTGGCGCTGTCCGGCTATCCACCCGAAGACCTGCTGCTGCGACCAATGTTCCTGGCGCAGGTGCAGGCAGCGCTGACTCGCATCGCTTCAGAGGTACACGGCATCGTCGCCGTCGTGGGCTGGCCGGAGCCTGCCGGCACGGTCGTCTTCAACGCCGCCAGCGTGCTGCGCGACGGCGCGGTCCACGCCACCTACCGCAAGCGCGAACTCCCCAATTACGCGGTGTTCGACGAGCGCCGCTATTTCTCCTCCGATACCGAAGACTGCACGTTCGAAGTCGCCGGCGTGCAGGTTGGCCTGCTGGTCTGCGAAGACCTGTGGTTTTCCGAGCCGTTCGCATCCACTGTGGCCGCCGGTGCAGAACTCTTGCTGGTGCCCAATGCCTCGCCGTTCGAACGCAACAAGAGCGCCCAGCGCGATCTGTTGCTGACCCAGCGCGTCAAGGAATCACCGGTCGGTATCGCCTATCTCAATGTCGTGGGTGGGCAGGACGAACTGGTGTTTGATGGCGCTTCGGTGCTGTGCGATGGCAGCGGCCACCTGCATCCGAACGCGACCGCCTTCGACGAATGCCTGCTGGTTGCCGACTACGACGCCGACGCCAAGCGTTTTGCACCACGAGATTGGCCCGAGGAAAATGACGAGAGCGTCGAGTCTCTCGCCTGGCGCGCAATCGTGCGCGGCATTCGCGACTATGCAGGCAAGAACGGCTTCAAGTCTGCGTGGATTGGCCTGTCGGGCGGCGTGGATTCGGCGCTAGTGCTGGCGCTGGCTGTGGATGCGCTCGGCGCCGATGCAGTGACCGCGGTGCGCCTGCCGTCGCGCTACACCGCAGACATGAGCAACGATCTGGCCGACGATCAGGCCACCATGCTCGGCGTGCGCATCGAGACAGTGCCGATCGCCGATCCATTCGAAGGATTTCTGTCCGCGCTCGCGCCGCTGTTCTCCGGCACATCGCCCGACGTCGCCGAGGAAAATCTGCAGTCGCGCTCGCGCGGCGCGCTGCTGATGGCGCTGTCGAACAAGTTTGGCGGCCTGCTGCTGACCACCGGCAACAAGAGCGAATATGCGGTCGGCTACGCCACCATCTACGGCGACATGTGCGGCGGCTTTGCGCCGATCAAGGATCTGTACAAGACCGAGGTCTATGCCCTGTGCGAATGGCGCAATCGCCAGCCCGGCGGCCCGGTGATTCCGCGCGACGTGATCAGCCGCGCGCCGTCCGCCGAGTTGCGCGAGAACCAGACCGACCAGGATTCGTTGCCACCCTACGATCTGCTCGACGCGATCCTGTATCGGCATGTGGACATGGAGCGCTCGGCGGCGGAGATCGTGGCCGAGGGCTTTGATGCCGCAACGGTCGCGCGCATCGTGACTTTGGTCCGTACCAGCGAGTGGAAGCGCCGGCAGTCGGCGCCCGGGCCGAAGCTGTCGCGCCGCGCATTCGGGCGCGAGCGTCGCTACCCGATCACCTCGGGCTATCGCGAATAGAATCGTCTCAGTTGGAGCATGCGGTCACCTGGTCACGGCGCGCCCAAAGACACATACAGCGTCCGACCCCCACTCGTGCAGTCACGCAATCCGAACGCGCGGTAGAAGCCGGCGGCTTTCTCGTCCAGGGCATCCACGATCAGCACGCGCAGGCCGAGCTCCGCGCGCAGTGCCAGCGCACGGCTGACGGCATCTGCCAGCAGGAAGCCGCCATGGCCGCGACCCTGTTCACTTGATTGGACGGCAAGACGGCCGATCCGCATGGCTGGTACGGGATAGCGGGGAAGACGGCGGCGATCGACCTCGTGCAGGTCGGTCAGCAGCAGCTGTGCCGCGGCAGCCGAGTAATAGCCGATGATCGCCCCGGGCGCGCGCTGGTCCACCAGGACATGGGTCGCCGAGATGCCGCTGTGCATGTGCCGGGCAGCATGCAGCTTGAGGTAATCGTCGAGTGATGCAGTGCCGCAGTCGAAGCGGGTTCGATCGTGGCGGCTCGGGTCAAGCGTCTCGACCCGGCGCACCGGTCATCGCACCTTGGCGACGCGTCCGAGGGCCTTCTTGAGCCGTGCATTCGGTGCGAACGCGGCGTCGAGTTTCTCCATGAACCGACGGGACTCCTCCGGGGAGAGCGCCGCGGAGAGTTCCCTGGCGACGACCTTGTCTGCTTCACGCAGGACAGCGTCGCGCACGAAGGCCGACACCGGGACGCCTCGCAGG
>JBBRZU010000138.1:0-5488 GCA_038236425.1 Lysobacterales bacterium | reverse complement strand
GCCATCGCCTACGTGCCGCTGGCGGCGCTGGCGGCGATCCTGCTGGTGGTGGCATGGAACATCAGCGAACACGTGGCGTTCCGGCGCATCCTCGCCGGCCCGCCTGCGGATGCGCTGGTGCTGCTGGTGACGTTTGTGCTGACTGTGGTGCTCGACCTGAGCATTGCAATCCTTGCGGGAATCGCCCTGTCCGGTGCAGTTGCCCTGTGGCGGCGACAGCACCGACCCATCGAGGAGACCGCGCCATGACCACGTCGCGCACTGCCCCGCGTAAACCGCCGCGTGATGCGCGGCCCCCGAGCGTGCTCACCATTGCCGGCTCCGATTCCGGTGGCGGTGCCGGCATCCAGGCCGACCTCAAGACCATCGCCGCCTATGGCCTGCACGGGCTGTCGGCGATCGCCGCGCTGACTGCGCAGAACACGCGCGGCGTGAGCGCCGTGCACGTGCCGCCTTCGGTGTTCCTGCGCGCGCAACTCGATGCCTGCTTCGATGACTTCAACATCGCCGCGGTGAAGATCGGGATGTTGGCCAATGCGCGGGTGATCGAGGTGGTCGCCGATGCGCTGGAGCATCGGCGTGCTCGCTGCATCGTGCTGGATCCGGTGATGGTGGCGAGCAGCGGCGCAACACTTCTCGATCCACGCGCGTTGAATGCGCTTCGCACTCGACTGCTGCCGCTCGCGACGGTGCTGACGCCCAATATCCCGGAAGCGGAACTACTGCTTGGGCATGCCATCAACAACGGGGCAGACGCAGAAGCCGCGTTGGCGGAATTGCTGGAACTGGGTGCGCCCGCGGTCTTGCTCAAGGGCGGGCATCTCGCAGGCCGGAAACTGGTCGACCGGCTCGACGACGGCCGGCAATTGCATGAGTTCGTGCACGATCGGCTGAAGGTCGAGGGCCATGGCACGGGCTGCACCCTCGCCTCGGCCATCGCCTGCAATCTGGCGCTGGGGGTGAGTCTGGCCGATGCCTGCGCGGATGCTGGGGAGTATGTGAATGGGGCGTTGCGGCATGCGTTACGGCCGGGGAAGGGGGCGGTGTCGGTGTTGGATCATTTGTGGCGGCTGCGGAGTCGCGGCTGAAGCCGCTCCCACAGGGAAGTTGGGCGCGGCACGCGTTAGACTGACCACAGTCCCTCCAAGGAATCACGCACATGCGCAGCGGCAATCCGGTCCTCGGCGACAGCACCTTCCTCGACGTCGGCTCCGGCCGGGTCGTCACTGGCAGTGCCGATGCGATGAGCATCAATGGCACGGTCAACAAGACCGGCATCCTGCTTGCCCTGCTGGTCGCCTCGGCGGCTTTCACCTGGGACAAGGCTGGCGGCGTCCAGGGGACAGCGGCGGTGCTGCCGTGGCTGATGACCGGCGCGATCGGCGGATTGATCGTCGCCCTGATCACAGTGTTCAAGAAGACCTGGGCGCCAGTGACCGCGCCGATCTACGCCCTGCTCGAAGGCCTGTTCATCGGAGGCTTCTCGGCGATGATGGAAGCGCGGTATCCCGGAATCGTCTTGCAAGCCGTTGGGCTGACCTTTGGCACCTTGGCGTCGTTGCTGGTGGCCTACCGCAGCGGACTCATCCGCGCGACCGAAAATTTCAAGCTCGGCGTGGTCGCCGCCACTGGCGGCATCGCGCTGCTCTATCTGGTCGATATCGGCATGGGCTTTTTCGGCCACTCGATCGGCTTCATCCACGAAAGCAGCCTCATGGGCATTGGCTTCAGCGTGGTGGTGGTGATCATCGCCGCCATGAATCTCGTGCTCGACTTCGACTTCATCAAGCGTGGCGTCGAGCAGGGCGCCCCGCGCTACATGGAATGGTTTGGCGCGTTCGCGCTGATGGTAACGCTGGTGTGGCTGTACCTGGAAATTCTGCGCCTGCTGTCAAAGCTCAACTCGCGCAACTGACTCCGCGCATTCGGGGTACAAAAAGCCGGGGCATGCCCCGGCTTTTCTTCGCGTAGAAGCAGGACTGCCGCCCGCCGAGCCGCCATCAAAGACGCTTTGCGATCGCCTCGGCAAACGACGTCGTCGTCCCACTGCCGCCGAGGTCCGGCGTCAAGTGATCGCGCTCCTGCATGGTTGCGATGATCGCGGCGCGCAGTCGACGCGCTTCATCCACCCTGCCCAGGTGCTCGAGCATCTGGATCGAACCCAGCAGCAGGGCCACGGGATTGGCGATGCCCTTACCGGCGATATCCGGCGCGGAGCCGTGCACGGCTTCGAAAATCGCCGCGTCCTTGCCGATATTGGCGCCCGGAGCCAAGCCCAGTCCGCCGACAAGGCCAGCGCAAAGATCGGAAATGATGTCGCCGAACAGGTTGGTGGTCACGATCACATCGAACTGCTCCGGGCGCATCACCAACTGCATGCAGGTGTTGTCCACGATCATCTCGTTGCACTGGATGTCGGGATACTGCGCTGCCACTTCACGCGCCACCTTCAGGAACAGGCCGGACGTAGACTTGAGGATGTTGGCCTTGTGCACGACGGTGATCTTCTTGCGGCCAACCCGGCGTGCAAGGTCGAACGCGTAGCGCACGATGCGCTCGGAGCCGGTGCGGGTGACCTTCTGGGTCAGGACCGCTGTCTCGCCATCGGCACTGACGCTCTGGCCCTCGCCGATGTACGCACCCTCGGTGTTCTCGCGCACCGTGATCAGGTCGATGTCGGTATAGCGCGACTTGGTATTCGGGAAACTGATCGCCGGGCGCACGTTCGCGTAGAGGTCAAAGCGCTTGCGCAGCTCGACGTTGATCGAGCTGAAGCCCTCGCCGACCGGCGTGGTGAGCGGGCTCTTGAGCGCGACGCGGTGCCGGGTAATGGCGTCCAGCGTGGCCGCGGGCAGCAGCTCGCCAGACTTTTCATACGCCGACAGTCCGGCATCCACAAAATCGTAGCCCAGGCCGATATCCAGCTTGCCAAGCACATGCAGCGTGGCGTCCATGATCTCTGGACCAATGCCGTCACCGCGGATCACCGCAATCATCTGGGTCATAACTGAAGTCTTTGCAAAAGGCGCGCGGGCCGCGCGCAACACCCACCATTATGCCCGAACCCCGGGATCACCCCGTGTGGGAGCGGCTTGTGGGAGCGGCTTGTGGGAGCGGCTTCAGCCGCGATGCTTCCCCAATCCCTCACCCCCTGCCCACAGCCTCCACCCCCGTCCGCGCCCGAATCTGCAACGCATGGATATCCGTCTCCATCATCCCCCCCAACGCCGCATACACCCGCCGATGCCGAGCCAGCGGCGCCAAGCCGGCAAAGGCGTCGCTTACGATCTCAACGGTAAAATGCCCGCGTCCATCCCGCGCCCCCTCATGGCCGACATGCCGGTGGCTGTCATCGCGCACGTCCAGCGACAATGGATCCAGCGACTGCAACGCCGTGCGCATGCGCTCGATGCGCTCTGCATTGTTCAAGGCAGTGTGATCCGCAACGGCCGCACATCCACGGACGCATACACCCCGGCCTCGACATAAGGATCGGCGTCCGCCCAGGCGCGCGCCTCCGCCAGCGAGCCGAATTCGACCACCAGCAAACTGCCCGTGAATCCGGCCGGACCGGGATCAGGCGAATCGATCGCAGGGAACGGCCCGGCCAGCCGCAGCCTCCCGGCATCGCGCAGAACTTCAAGTCGGGCAACGTGCGCCGGTCGGGCGGCGAGTCGCGCCGCCAGGGAACCAGGGCGGTCGTTTCCGGTGATCGCGTACCACATGGCCATGGCTGGGCTGTTCCGATTCGGTGCGAGCCTTCATCATACGGCGATGACCATCCGCCACGACATCCACCCGGTGACGCCGCAGGAGCGCCTGATACTCAAGAGTGCGGAAGCATTGAAGGCCGGCGCGCTCGGCCTGTGCCCGACCGACGCGGGCTATGCGCTGGTCTGGGCGCTGAACTCCAAGGACGCCGAGGAGCGGGTCCAGCGGATCCGGAAACTGGACACCAAGCACCCTTTCACCTTACTCTGTCGGCAATTGAGTGAGGCCGGCCGCCTGGCCCGGCTCGACGATCCAGCCTTCAGGCTGATGCGATCGCTGACCCCGGGACCATGCACGTTCATCCTTCCAGCCTCCTCGGAATTGCCCAAGCGCATCAAGAACAGCGGCCGCAGCAAGCGCCGCGACATCGGCATTCGCCTGCCCGGCCATGTGGTCGCCAGGGCGTTGCTGGAAGCGATGGGGGAACCGTTGTTGTCCACCAGCCTGGTGTTTCCCGACGAGGATGATCTCGTCGCACATGAGGCCGAATCAGTGGCCGAGCGGTGCCTTCCTTGGGTGGATCTCATGCTGGATGCCGGTGATTGCGAACCGGGACCAACCAGCATCGTGGACTGCACCGGCGAGCAACCGGTGGTCCTGCGACAGGGATTCCACCCGGTGGCGATCTGAATCGAGTTTCCAGCCGCACCGCTCCCGCCGCACCGCTCCCACGGGAGCCTGATCCGGACCATGACACCTTGCACATCGATCCATGAACGATCCGCTCGCGCACCCCGCGCCTGACGCCGCCTTCCCGAGCCCGCCCCAGCAGCAGGAAATGCCGCTGGCGGTGTTCAAGGGGCAGCCAGTGCTGCAGATGCCGCAGGACCTGTACATCCCACCGGATGCACTCGAGGTCATCCTGGAGGCGTTCGAGGGCCCGCTCGACCTGCTGCTGTACCTGATCCGCCGGCAGAACCTGGACATCCTCGACATCCCGGTCGCCGAGATCACCCGGCAATACGTGGACTACATCGACGTGCTGCAGGACCTGCGCTTCGAACTGGCGGCCGAGTATCTGGTCATGGCCGCCATCCTGGCCGAGATCAAGTCGCGCATGCTGCTGCCACGCGCCAGCCTCGACGAAGGCCTGGAGCATGACCCGCGCGCCGAGCTGGTACGCCGCCTGCAGGAATACGAGCGCTTCAAGAAGGCCGCCGAAGACATCGATTCCCTGCCGCGCATGGAACGCGACACCAGCGCCGCCAGTGCCTTCGTGCCCGAGCGTGTCGCAGTGCGCGTGCCGCCGCCGGTGGACATCCGGGAAATGCTGCTGGCGCTGCGCGACGTGCTCAAGCGCGCCGACATGTTCAGCCACCACGCGATCGTCCGCGAGGCGCTGTCGGTGCGCCAGCGCATGGGCGAAGTGCTGGGCCGGCTGGCCGATGGCGCGTTCCATCCGTTCGAGAGCCTGTTCAATCCCGAGGAAGGCCGGGCCGGCGTGGTGGTGAGCTTCCTGTCGGTGCTGGAACTGGCCAAGGAGCAACTGCTCGAACTGGTGCAGGACAACGCCGCTGCGGCCAAGGGCCCCGAGGCCACCCGAGGGCCTGCCCCGATCAACGTGAAATCGCGCGCGGCTGGCGGCGATGCCGCCAACGACCCCGAAACCTACGCCGACCTGTTGCCGGAGCCCAGCTCCGACAATGACCCGGCCTGACATCGAAAGACCCATGGATCCCGATCGAATCCGCCGTATCGTCGAGGCCGCCTTGCTGGC
>JBBRZU010000137.1:0-5625 GCA_038236425.1 Lysobacterales bacterium | reverse complement strand
TGAGCAGCATGCCCTGCGTGAACAGCTTGGTGAACGGTTCACTGAATGTGACCAGGCCCAGGTCACGCATCGCTTTGGTCCAGAACCTGGCGTATAGCAAATGCAGCACCGCGTGCTCGATGCCACCGATGTACTGGTCCACGGGCAGCCAGTAGTTGGCGCGCTCGTCCACCTGTGCATTGGCTCCGGGCGAGGTATAGCGCGCGTAGTACCAGCTCGATTCCATGAAGGTATCGAAGGTGTCAGTCTCGCGCTCGGCCGGCCCGCCGCACTGCGGGCAGGTCGTCTTGCGCCACTCCGGATCCGCCTTGATCGGCGACTGCAACCCGGTGAACGCAACGTCCTCGGGCAACACCACCGGCAACTGGTCCTCGGGCACCGGCACCGCGCCGCAGGCAGCGCAATGGATCATCGGGATCGGGCAACCCCAGTAGCGCTGGCGGCTGACGCCCCAGTCACGCAGGCGGAAGTTGATGCGGCGTTTGCCGGTACCGGCGGCTTCCAACTTGTCGGCCAGGAAATCGAACGCCTGCCTGTAGCTCTTGCCGTCCAGTTCGCCACTGTTGACCACCATCAGGTCGCCGCGCGTCTTGTCCGCGTACCAGTCCTTCCAGGTCGAAATGTCATAGGCCATCTCGCCCTGCAGGTGTGGCGGCAGGGGCGAACGCAGCGCGATCACCTGCACGATCGGCAAGTCGTACTTGTGCGCAAACTCGAAGTCGCGCTGGTCGTGCCCGGGCACCGCCATGACAGCACCGGTGCCGTAGCCCATCAACACGAAGTTGGCGACCCACACCGGCAGGCGCTCGCCGCTGACCGGATGCAGCACATGACGGCCGGTGGCCATGCCGCGCTTTTCCTGGGTCTCAAGTTCGGCTTCGGACACGCCGCCGTGGCGGCATTGCTCGATGAATGCCGCAAGCGCGGGATCCGACGCGGCTGCTTCCATCGCCAGCGGATGCTCGGCGGCGACGGCAAGATAGGTCACGCCCATCAGCGTATCCGGCCGGGTCGTGAACACGGTCAGCGGCGCGCCGCCGCCTTCGGGCACGAAATCAATTTCCAGGCCTTCGCTGCGGCCGATCCAGTTGCGCTGCATGGTCTTGACCGCCTCGGGCCAGCCGGGCAAGGCATCCAGGCCGTCGAGCAATTCCTGCGCATAGCTGGTGATCTTCAGGAACCACTGCGGGATCTCGCGCTTCTCGACGATCGCGCCGCTGCGCCAGCCGCGGCCGTCCACGACCTGCTCGTTGGCCAGCACGGTCTGGTCGACCGGATCCCAGTTCACCACGCTGTTGCGGCGATAGACGATGCCTTTCTGGAACAACCGGGTGAACATCAACTGTTCCCAGCGGTAGTACTCCGGGCGGCAGGTGGTGAGTTCGCGGGTCCAGTCGATCGCGTAACCCATCGCCTGCAGTTGTCCGCGCATGTGTTCGATATTCGCGTAGGTCCACTTGGCCGGCGCGGTGCGGTTCTTGATCGCGGCATTCTCCGCTGGCAGGCCGAACGCATCCCAACCCATCGGCTGCAGCACGTTGTAGCCGCACATGCGCCGGTGCCGGCTGATCACGTCGCCAATGGTGTAGTTGCGCACATGACCCATGTGCAGCGCGCCCGAGGGATAGGGCAGCATCGACAGGCAGTAGTACTTCGGACGCGTCGTATCCTCGACCACCTCGAAGGCACGTGTGTTGCGCCAATGCGCCTGCGCGGCTGCTTCGACCGCCTTGGGTTGGTAGGCGCCGGGATCTGCTTGTTCTTCCATGGGATGGTCGTCGCGCCGGGGCATTGATGCTGGCCGCACAGGGTAACCCGCCGCGCGGTGGAGGAAAAACTCCAGTGCGCCTCGACGCGCGGGCCTGCTTCGGGACCAAAGGCACATGGCAGGCTGCCATGGACCGGGCAAGCTCTGCTCTTCCTTCTCGCGATGCGCACCCATGCACCCGGCGATCCGCACCCGAGGCCTGACCCGACAGTTCCGCGCCGGCATCGGCGTGCGCGACCTCGACCTCGAGGTGCCGGCTGGCAGCATCTATGGTTTCCTGGGGCCAAACGGCGCCGGCAAGACTACAACCATCCGCCTGCTGCTCAACCTGCTCCGGCCCGATGCCGGGGAAATCGTGCTGTTTGGAGTTCCACTGGGTGGCGGGCGCCGCGAGGCGCTGGCCCAGGTGGGCGCGCTGGTGGAATCGCCATCCCTGTACGGCCACCTCAGCGGACGCGCAAACCTGGAGATTACGCGCCGTCTGCTCGGCCTGCCTGCCGCGCGCATCGACAGCGTGCTTGAGCGCGTGGACCTCGTTGATGCCGCAGGCCGTCGGGTGGCCGAGTACTCGCTGGGCATGCGACAGCGCCTGGCCATCGCGCTCGCCCTGCTCGGCGCGCCGCGGCTGTTGCTGCTCGACGAGCCCGGCAATGGCCTTGATCCGGCGGGCATCGTGGAGCTGCGCCAGTTGCTTCGCGGCCTGGCCGACGACGGCGTCACCGTCTTCATTTCCAGCCACCAGTTGTCCGAGGTGGAACTGATCGCGACCCATGTCGGGGTGCTGCAGGCGGGCCGGCTTCGGTTCGAAGGCCGGTTGGACAGCCTCCGCGCGCGGGTCCGTCCACGCCTGCTGTTGCGCTGCGAGCCCGCCTTGAAGGCGCTCGACCTGCTGCATCGCGCCGGCGAGTCGGTCCGGCTTGCAGCAGATGGCATCGCAATCGAATTGGCCGAGCGCCCGGAGGCGGAGATCAATCGCTTGCTGGTCGAACACGGTGTCGCCGTGTCGCGCATGGTCCGCGAAACCCCGTCGCTGGAGTCGCTGTTCTTCGACCTCACCGACAACGATGCGCAGGGGAAGGCGGCATGAACCCCCTGCTTCGCGCCCTGTCCGCAGAGTCGGTGAAGTTGCGCGGCACGCTCGCGCTGTGGATGTGCCTGATCGCGCCGTCGGTGGTGGTGGTGCTGTACGTCCTGCAGATTTCGTTCAGTCGTATCCCCGCCGATCGCGTCGCCGATCCCGTCCACGCTTGGCAGGGCTTCTCGCAAAGCATCCTGGCGCTCTGGGCATTCCTGATGCTGCCGCTGTTCATCACCCTGGAGTCCGCGCTGCTCGCCGGCCTCGAGCACGCTGACCACCAGTTCAAGCACCTGCTGGCCCTGCCGCTGCCGCGCGAAGTGCACTACCTGGCCAAGCTGGCCGCACTGGCGGCGTTCGTCGCTGCGGCCTTCGTGGTCCTGCTGGCGTTGATGCCCCTGGGTGCAGCGGCCCTGGGTGTGCTCAAGCCGCAGTTCGGCATCGCCGGCGGCCCGCCTTGGCGCAGCCTGCTCGGCACCGCCGCGGCCTGCTACGCCGCCTCGTTGTTGATGGTTGCGCTGCATACCTGGCTGGCGATCCGCTGGCGCAGCTTCACGGTCGCGGTGTCCATCGGCATGAGCGCGACCGTGATGGGTTTCCTGATCGGGCAGTCCGAGCGCTTCGGCCACTGGTACCCGTGGTCGATGCCGCTGCAGGTGCTCGCCGGCAAGGGGCAATGGACCGGGTTCGTGGTGGTCGCAGGCATCTTCGGCGGCCTGCTGGTTGGCCTCGCCGGACTGCTTGATTTCCGCCGGCGCGAATTCGCCTGACGCCGAGCGTGGCTTGATTTTCGCCGTGCGGGCACAATCTTCGGGTGATCCCCCAGCAAGGACCCACACATGACCGATACCACGACGCCTCACGTCTTCGACGCCAACCTCGCCGGCTTCGAGCAGGACGTGATCCTGGCGTCGAAGGATGCGCCGGTGCTGGTCGACTTCTGGGCCGAGTGGTGTGGCCCATGCAAATCATTGGGTCCCGTGCTGGAAAAGCTCGCCGCCGAATTCAACGGCGGCTTCCGCCTGGCCAAGGTCGACGTGGAGGCCGAGCAGCAGTTGGCCAGCTACTTCCAGATCAAGTCGATCCCGACCGTGATGCTGGTGAAGGACGGCCAGATTGTCGATGGGTTCCCCGGTGCCCTGCCGGAAGGACAACTGCGCGAATTCCTGTCCCACCACGGCATCGAGCCGCGCGAACCGGAAGCTACGGCCGCCGAAATCGCCGCGGAAGTCGCACCGGCGCCGCTGGATCCGCATGAGGAGGTCGTGCGCCTGCGTGCGGCAGCACTCGCCGAACCGGACAAAGCCGAACACCAGCTCGAGCTTGCGCTTGCCCTGCTCGGCACCGGCGCAGCGGCCGAGGCCGAGCGCCTGCTGGACGGGCTGCCGGCCGATCTTGGAAGCGACGATCGCGCGATCCGCGCGCGGGCCAGGCTCGGTTTCGCGGCGCTTCTGCAGGATGCCCCTGCGGCCGAGACGCTCGCCGCCGCCATCGCCGCCGATCCGGCCGACCTGCGCGCACGCCACCTGCTCGGCGCGCGGCTGCTGGTCGAGGGCGACAGCGCAGGCGCGCTTGGACAATTCCTCGAGATGCTGCGTCGCGACAAGGGCTGGCAGGACAACCTGCCCCGACGGACGCTGGTGGATGCTTTCCGCGTGATCGAGGACGCCGACCTGGTCGGCGAGTACCGGCGGAAAATGGCGTCACTGCTGTTCTGAGACGTCGCATCCGGCCGGAAACCGCGATTTTTGAGGCCGGGTGTCGCAATTCGGCGGCCACCGCTTCGCCTCGCGGCCCTGCTGGCTTATGCTGGCCCGCCTGTCCCACCCGCGCAGTCCCATGCAGACCGAAGAGCTGTCACCAGAAGAGCTGTCGACGCTGCTGACCAGCTACATGCCGGACATTCCGGGCTATCGGGTGATCCGTCGCATCGGCCGGGGCGGCATGTCGCATGTCTATCTTGGCGTGCAGGTATCGCTGGATCGCCAGGTGGCGATCAAGGTCATGTCGCCCGAGGCGCTGGCCGACGAAAAGAGCAAGCAGCGCTTCGAGCAGGAAGCGCACACCATCGCCAAGCTCGAGCACCCCTGCATCGTTGGCGTGCACGAAGTCGGGCGCACGCCGCAGGGCCTGCTGTATTACGTGCTGCCCTACCTGGCACGCGGCCACCTGGGCCAGCGCGATTTCACCCAGGACGAACACCGCATCGTCGAGGTACTGCGTTCACTGTTGTCGGCGCTCGAATACGCGCACACCCGCGGCATCGTGCATCGCGACGTCAAGGCCGAGAACGTGCTGTTCGACAATGCCGACCGTCCGCTGCTGACCGATTTCGGCATCGCCCTGACGCGCCACGACACCAACCGCATCACTACGGCCGGGCTGGCCATCGGCAGCGGCGGCTACATGGCGCCGGAACAGGCACGCGGCGAGTCGGTTGATGGCCGCGCCGATTTGTACAGCGTCGGCGTGCTCGCCTTTGAACTGCTCAGCGGCCGGCTGCCCTTTGCCAGCCCGGATCCGCTGGGCCTGGCGCTGATGCATGCGCAGGATCCGATTCCGCGGCTGCCACCGGAGCGCCGCCACTGGCAGGCCTTCATTGACCGGGCAATGGCGAAAGCGCCCGACAACCGCTTCCGTAACGCCCAGCAGATGCTGGCATCGCTGGGCCAGATTGCAATTCGCGAACGCGCTGCCGCCGACATCGAGCCGATTCCCCTGCCCGCGCCGTCGCTGCTTGCGCACCCCTGGACCAAACCGATCCTGTCCGGGTTGACCGGCG
>JBBRZU010000136.1:0-6135 GCA_038236425.1 Lysobacterales bacterium | reverse complement strand
CGGGCCAAGCAGCGGGTGCGCACCGTGCGCGCGCAGTGCGATGCGTTGCCGGCGCAGGCTCAACTGGTGCGCCAGCAACTCCTCGATTGCCAACCGCTGCAGCGCCGGGTGGTGGCCGCTGGCGAACAGGGCCGGGTCGGCATCAACCGGTGGCCGGTGCGCAACCAGCAAGGCGTCGCGCAGCGTGCCGGTGCCGAAACTTGCAGACAGCGCTGGCGGCAACAGTTCCAGGTCTTCCGCCGGCGGCAGCCGCAACAAGGCCTCGGCCACCAGCTTGGCCATGGTCTGCGCGCCGATACCTTCCACCTGCGGATAGACCGGATCGAGGCGCTCATTCAGCGCTGGCGCATCGTCATCGCCCAGGAAGCGGTAGCTGGGATGCACGATCTCCAGGCCGCGCCCGCCTGGGCGCGGTTCGCCGAACAGTCGAATCCTGCGACCCGGCTGGAACTGCGCAGCCTGTGCCGAATTGAAATGGAAAAAGCGCAAGCCCAGGCTCGCATGCGAGTCATCGGTCACCGTGACCCGCAGCATCGGCCGATAACGGAAGCCACGCTCCACCGCCTCGACCCGCGCGTCCACCTGCGCCGGCACGCCCATGTGCAACGCAGCGATCGGCGTGATCCGCGTGCGGTCTTCGTAACGCAGCGGAAGGTGCAACCACAGGTCCTGGATCGTCAGCAGACCGCGGGCCGCGAGTTTCTCGGCCATCGCCTTGCCGACGCCGGGCAGCACGCCCAAGGGCACGTCACCCGCGGGTGCCAGGGTCGGCGCGGGTGCGGAAGTCCGGGGACGACGCGCCACTCAGTCGAACGCGAGGATCGCGTCCACCTCGACCCGGGCGCCGCGCGGCAGGCCGGACACCTCGATCGTGGAGCGCGCCGGATATGGCGCATCGAAATATTCGGCCATCACGCCGTTGACGGTGACAAAGTCGCCAAGGTCCACCAGATAGATGCCAACGCGCACCACGCCGTCCATGCCGCTGCCGGCGGCTTCACAAACGGCCTTGAGGTTGTCGAACACGCGCCGCGTCTGGGTGGCGATGTCACCTTCCACCAATTGACCAGTCTGCGGGTCGAGCGGAGTCTGCCCGGACAAAAACAGGATCGAGCCACTACGGACCGCTTGGGAATACGGTCCGATTGCGGCGGGCGCTTTTTCGGTGTTGACGGGAATCCTGGCCATATCGGAATTGTACCTGTGGGAGCGGCTGACCAGACATTGGTCTGTCAAAAACCAGCCGCGACAACCATCACCTAAATCCGCTCCACCCCATGCACCACCGACAGCCGGCGCACCCGCCGGATCACATCGGCCAGATGCTTGCGGTCGCGCACCTCGATGCCAAACTCCATCACCGACTGCTGCACATCGCGCTCGCGGTATTCGACCGAGTCGATGTTCGATTCGCTCTCGGCCACGGCTGCGGCGACCTGGGCCAGCACGCCCGGCTTGTTGTCCACGTCCATCTTGAGCGCCGCGCGATAGTCGCCGCGCACGTTGCGGTCCCAGGCCATCGGCACGCAGCGCTCGGGATGCTTGCGGTACTCGGCGATGTTTGGACAGTCGGCACGGTGCACCACCACGCCCTTGCCGGCGCTGAGGTAACCCATGATCTCGTCGCCCGGGATCGGATAGCAGCAGCGCGCGAAGCTCAGGACACCGCGCTCGGTGCCGGTGATCAGGATGCGTTCCCCGCTGGCCGCCTCGCCGCCGCGCAACGGCAAGTCAGGATCGCCCTGCACCAGCACCTGGGCGACCTGCGCCGGCATGCGGTTGCCAAGCGCGATATCGGCCAGCAGTTCCTCAAGGCGGCGATAGCGGTGCTCGGTGAGGAATTGCTCGATCCGATCCTGCGACACGCGATCCAGCGAGCTCTCGCGGGCCTCGAGCGCGCGATCGAGCATGCGATGGCCCAGGTCCACCGCATCCTCGTGTTCGAGCCGCTTGAGAAAGTGGCGGATGGCAGTGCGCGCCTTGCTCGAGACCACGAACTCCAGCCACTGCGGCCCGGGCGTGGCCGAGGGCGCGGTGATGATTTCCACCGTCTGCCCGCTGACCAGCCTGGAACGCAGCGGTACCAGCTTCTTGTCCACGCGCGCGGCGACCGCGTGGTTGCCGACGTCGGTATGCACCGAATAGGCGTAGTCGAGCGCGGTGGCATTGCGCGGCAAGGAGAAAATGTCGCCCTTGGGCGTGAACAGGTAGACCTCGTCCGGGAACAGGTCAACCTTGACGTTTTCCAGGAACTCCAGCGACGAGCCCGCCGATTCCTGGCTGTCCATCAGGCTGCGCACCCAATCCTGGGCGCGCACCTGGGCATTGTTCATGCCCTGCCCCGCGTTCTTGTACAGCCAGTGCGCGGCGATGCCCCGCTCGGCCACGACATCCATTTCCTCGGTGCGGATCTGCACCTCGACCGGCGTGCCATAGGTGCCGAACAGCACCGTGTGCAGGCTCTGGTATCCGTTCGCCTTGGGGATCGCGATGAAGTCACGAAACCTGGCATCGAGCGGCTTGAAGATCGAATGCACCGCGCCGAGCGCGACATAGCAATGCATCAGGCGGGTGACGATCAGCCGGAACCCGAACACGTCCATCACCTGGTCGAAGCTCTTGGATTCCTCGCGCATCTTCTGGTAGATGCTCCACGGCGCCTTGACCCGGCTGTGCAGGCGGAACGGCAGCCCTTCCTGGGTGATGCGCTGCGAGATGCGCGCCTCGATCGTGGCCATGGCCTCGCGACGCATCACCGGCTGCGCGGCGATGCGCTTGGAGATCACCGCGTGGCGGGTCGGATACAGGGCGCGGAAGCCCATGTCCTGCAACTCGGCCTTGATCCGGTTCATGCCCAGCCGGTGCGCGATCGGCGCGTAGATCTCCAGCGTCTCGCGGGCGATGCGCCGGCGCGATGACGCCGCCATCGCATCCAGGGTGCGCATGTTGTGCAGCCGGTCGGCCAGCTTGATCAGGATCACGCGCAGGTCGCGCGACATCGCCAGCATCATCTTGCGGAAGCTCTCGGCGTCCGCTTCCTGGCGATCGCGGAACTGGATCTTGTCCAGCTTGGTCACGCCATCAACGAGCTCGGCAACGGTGTCGCCGAATTCTCCGGAGATGGCGCTGCGCGGCAGCGAGGTGTCTTCCAGCGAATCGTGCAGGATTGCGGCGCAAAGGGTTTCGGCATCCATGCGCAGGTCGGCCAGGATGCTGGCTACTGCGACAGGATGGGTGATGTAGGCCTCGCCGGACCGACGGGTCTGCCCGGCATGCGCCTGGGCACCGACCTGGTAGGCGCGCCGGACCAGCTGCACCTGGGCTGGTGGCAGGTAGTCGGCCAGCTTGGTTTCCAGTTCGGCCACGGCATCGGGACACGGGTCGGGCCCGTGGCGGACGGCGGCATCCAGCGGTGAAGTCAGCGAAGACATGCAGCCAGCCTACCCCGCGCGCGTAGGGGCCTTCAATGAATGCGTGTGCGGCGTCAAGTGGCCGATGCCAGGCGGCGCAGGCCTGATATTGAAACGGCCCCGATCGGGGCCATGGGCCGGACATGAAAACGGCCCCGATCGGGGCCGTTTCAGGCAATCAGGGGACGACCTGGATCAGTCGTCGGCCATCTTGCTGAGGTCGTCTTCGACCACTTCGGCAGCGGCCCATTCCAGGGCTTCGCGCTCGGCGCGCTCGCGCTCGACGCGCTCGACTTCGTCGATCAGGGCCATGTCGATCTTGCGGGCAGCGATCTCGCGCAGCGCCAGCACGGTCGGCTTGTCCTGCAATTCGGAGTTGTCCAGGGTCGCTTCTACGCCGGTTGCCAGCTGGCGGGCGCGCTTGGAGGCCATCAGGACCAGTTCGAACCGGTTATCGACAACAGCGAGGCAATCTTCAACGGTAATGCGGGCCATGGTGTCTCCAGGGGCGGGGCGGCGGCGGGCGCCGGCCAGCGAAATCAAGGGCTTGCGTGGAACCGGGCATTATACCCGCAGCAGCGTCTCAATCAAACTGGCGTGACGCTGCTGCTGGATTGCCCGGCGCTGGCGGCTGGCCAGGAAGATCGCCTGCATCTCGCGCACCGCCTGCTCGAAGACGTCGTTCACGATCACGAAGTCGAACTCGGCGTAGTGGCTCATTTCCTCGCGGGCGGCCGAAAGCCGCTGGGCGATGACCGCCTCGCTGTCCTGGCCACGGCTGCGCATCCGTGCCTCCAGCGCCTCCCGCGATGGCGGCAGGATGAACACGCTCAGGGCATCGGGCAGTTGCGCCCGAACCTGCTTGGCACCCTGCCAGTCGATCTCAAGCAGCACGTCGTGGCCGGCGGCCAACTGGGGTTCCACCGACTGCCGGGCGGTGCCCTTGTAGTCGCCGTGGACCAGCGCGTGCTCGAAGAAGTCGCCGGCGGCGATCATCCGCTGGAACTCGGCCTTGTCGATGAAGTGGTAGTGCTGGGCATGGCGCTCGCCCGGCCGCGGCCCGCGGGAGGTGTAGGAAATGGACAGGGCAATGCCCGGCGTGTCCTTGAGCACCGCGTTGACGATGCTGGACTTGCCCGCGCCCGAGGGCGCCGCGACGATGAACAGGGTTCCGCGGGCCTGGCTCATTCGAGGTTCTGCACCTGTTCGCGCAATTGCTCAATCAGCACTTTGAGATCAACCGCAGCCTGGGTGGTACGCGAATCCACCGACTTGGAGCCGAGTGTATTGGCCTCGCGGTTGAATTCCTGCATCAGGAAGTCGAGCCGGCGACCCACGGCCTCGGGCAGGTCCAGCACCCGACGGGCTTCGGCGACATGGCTGGCGAGGCGGTCCAGTTCTTCCTCAACGTCGATCTTTTGCAGGTTCAGCACGACTTCCTGCTCCAGCCGGCCCGGGTCGAGCGGCAGTTTGAGGTCGGCCAGCCTGGTCTCAAGCTTGGCGCGCAAGGCGGTCCGGATCTCCGGCAGCCATGTCTTGAACTGGCCGGCAATGCGCTCGATGCCATCCAGGCGTTCGCGCATGCCAACCGCCAGGCTGGCGCCTTCACGCTCGCGCGCGGCGCTGAATTTGGCCAAGGTCTGCTCAAGCAACTCAAGGGCTTCCGATTGCAGGCCGGCCGTATCCACGGCGTCCTCCTGCACCACACCGGGGAAGCGCAGCAGCTCGACGAAGTCGATCCGCATGTCCGGAAAACGCGGATGCAGCTTGCGCGCCAGCAGTGCCAACTGGTCGAGCAATCCGTCGTCCACTGCCAGCGCGGCACGCTCGCCGGGCGCCGGGCGCAGCCGGATCGCCAGGTCCACCTTGCCGCGTGCGACCTTGCGGGCGACGCGTTCACGCAGCTGGTTCTCGATCGGCCGCAACTCTTCGGGCAGACGCAGCGACAGCTCCAGGTAGCGGTGGTTGACCGCGCGCAGTTCACAGGCGAGTTGTCCGCCGGTGGCAGCACGCTCGCAGGCGGCAAAGGCAGTCATGCTGCGGATCATGGCGGTGGACTCGTCCGGTCGGCCGGTTTGGGCCGGAGGCGAATGTTAATCTACACGACCCGCTTCTGCCGGAACCTGCCCATGACCCCTGTTGTCCGTCCCAGCGGCCGCGCCTACGACCAGTTGCGGGAGATCCGCATCGAGCGCAACTTCACCCGCCACGCCGAAGGGTCGGTCCTGATCAGCTTTGGCGACACCCGCGTGCTGTGCAATGCCAGCGTCGAGTCGCGTATCCCCGGTTTCCTGCGCGGTAAGGCCGAAGGCTGGGTCACCGCCGAGTACGGCATGCTGCCGCGCTCCACCAATGAGCGCATGAACCGCGAAGCCGCCAGCGGCAAGCAGGGCGGCCGGACCCTGGAGATCCAGCGCCTGATTGGCCGCTCGCTGCGCGCCTGCGTGGACCGGCGCGCCCTGGGCGAGCGCACCATCACCCTGGACTGCGACGTGCTGCAGGCCGACGGCGGCACCCGCACCGCCGCGATCACTGGCGCCTACGTGGCGCTGTGTGATGCGGTGGCCGTGCTGCACAAGCGCGGCGACATCACCCGCAATCCGATCATCGGTGCGATCGCCGCGGTGTCCGTGGGCATCTACAAGGGCCAGCCGGTGCTCGACCTGGACTACATCGAAGACTCCGGCTGCGATACCGACATGAACGTGGTCATGAACGATGGCGG
>JBBRZU010000135.1:0-6135 GCA_038236425.1 Lysobacterales bacterium | reverse complement strand
TCCTCGCCAGCCTCGTCGACCATCCTCAGCATGCCCACGGCGCGGCAGCGGATGACGCAGCCGGGCACCAGTGGCATTGGCATGATCACCAGCACGTCGGCCGGGTCACCGTCACCGCTCAGGGTGTGCGGAATGTAGCCGTAGTTGCAGGGGTAGCGCATCGGCGTGGTCAGCACGCGGTCCACGAAGATGGCACCGCTGGCCTTGTCGACCTCGTATTTGACCGGCTCGGAATTCATCGGGATCTCGATGATCACGTTGAAATCATTGGGAATATCGTGGCCGGAGGGGACCAGGTCGAGTGCCATGGGGAGTGACGCCAGGAGTTCGGGGCGCGAATCATAGCTCAAGCCTCCTGAGCGCCAGCTCGGCTGGATACTGAACGGGATCGGCTATCTGGGCGCTGGCGCCCGAAACATCGTTTGTCGCCGGGGTAAATTGACAGCCCATTCCCACCCCGGAGCGCCGTGAGCGCCGTGAGCGATCCGAGTCCGCATGACCTGCAGACCCTCGACCAGTTGCGTGAACTGGAGCGACAGGACCCAGGTCTGATCAAGGAAATCATCCGACTGTTCGTGGCTGATGCGCCACGGCAGATGCGGCTGATCGACAGCGCCTACCGACAACGCGACCCCGAAGGGCTGCGCCAGTCGGCGCACTTCCTGCGCTCGGGCGCGCTGGCGCTGGGTCTTGCCTGGCTGTCGGAGCAGACGTTGCACATCGAGCGGCTGCCGCTCGAGGATTACGGCACCGAGGTTTCCGATGCCCAGGTCCGGCAGCTGCGCGCGGAATTGCACCAGGTCCTGCTGGTGCTGCTGCGCGAACTCAAAACCCTGTGATGTGGGAGCAGCTTCATGTGGGAGCGGCTTCAGCCGCGATCTTTTGGAATCGCGGCTGAAGCCGCTCCCACATGAAGCCGCTCCCACAAGAGGCCGCTCCCACATGAAGCCGCTCCCACAAGAGGCCGCTCCCACATGAAGCCGCTCCCACATGAAAAAAGCCCCGCCGAAGCGGGGCTTTTTGCTTTGCAGCGCGCGACTCCGCTTACATCGCGCTGCCGGCCGTGGCCAGCATCGGGATCAGCAGCAGTGCAACGATGTTGATGATCTTGATCAAGGGGTTGATCGCCGGGCCGGCGGTGTCCTTGTACGGGTCGCCCACGGTGTCGCCGGTGACGGCGGCCTTGTGCGCTTCCGAGCCCTTGCCACCGTGGTGGCCTTCCTCGATGTACTTCTTGGCGTTGTCCCAGGCGCCGCCGCCGGTGCACATCGAGATGGCGACGAACAGGCCGGTGACGATGGTGCCCATCAGCAGGCCACCAAGCGCAGCCGGTCCGAGGAACTTGCCCACCAGTACCGGGATGATCAGCGGCAGCATCGAGGGCACGATCATTTCGCGGATGGCCGACTTGGTCAGCAGGTCCACCGCCTTGTCGTACTGCGGCTTGCCGGTGCCTTCCATGATGCCGGGGATCTCGCGGAACTGGCGGCGCACTTCTTCCACCACCGCACTCGCGGCGCGACCCACGGCCTGCATGGCGAACGCGCCAAACAGATAGGGAATCATGCCGCCGATCAGCAGGCCGATCACCACGTCCGGGTTGCTGATGGAGAAGTCGGCCTGGATGCCGGCCTCGGTCAGCTTGTGCGCGTAGTCGGCAAACAACACCAGCGCGGCCAGGCCGGCCGAACCGATTGCGTAACCCTTGGTCACCGCCTTGGTGGTGTTGCCGACGGCGTCCAGGGCATCGGTGATCTTGCGGATCTCCGGGCCGAGGTGGCTCATCTCGGCGATGCCACCGGCGTTGTCGGTGATCGGGCCGTAGGCATCGAGCGCCACGATCACGCCCGCCATCGACAGCATCGAGGTGGCAGCGATGGCGACGCCGTACAGGCCGGCCAGGTGGTAGCACTCCCAGATGGCAGCAGCGACAGCCAGCACCGGTGCGGCAGTCGACTTCATCGACACCGCAAGGCCGGCGATCACATTGGTGCCGTGGCCGGTTTCGCTGGCCTTGGCAACCTGCTGCACCGGGCCGTATTCGGTCGCGGTGTAGTACTCGGTGATGACCACCAGCGCGGCGGTCAGCGCCAGGCCGACCATGGCGCACCAGAACAGCGGCATGCCCAAGTCACCCGGGAACATCTGCGTGGTGACCACGTAGAACGCGCCCGCGGCGAGCACGCCGGCGACGATCAGGCCGCGATACAGCGCGTTCATGATCTTGCCGCCCTCGCGCACGCTGACGAAGAACGTGCCGATGATCGAGGCGATGATCGACACCGCGCCGAGCACCATCGGATAAATCGCGCCGGACCAGCCGTAGGTGCCGTAGGCGATGCCGGCGATCAGCATCGAGGCGATGATCGTGACCGCGTAGGTCTCGAACAGGTCGGCAGCCATGCCAGCGCAGTCGCCGACGTTGTCACCGACGTTGTCGGCGATCACGGCCGGGTTGCGCGGGTCATCCTCCGGAATGCCGGCTTCGACCTTGCCCACCAGATCGGCGCCGACGTCGGCACCCTTGGTGAAGATGCCGCCGCCAAGGCGCGCGAAGATGGAAATCAGCGAACCACCAAAGGCCAGTCCGATCATCGGGCCGAGGGCCGCATTGAGCGTTTCCTGGCTCGGCGCTGCACCGCCGACCACGAACATGAAGTAACCAGCCACGCCGAGCAGGCCCAGGCCTACGACCAGCATGCCGGTGATGGCACCACCGCGGAAGCTGACGTTGAGCGCGGCGTTGAGGCCCTGCGTCGCGGCCTGCGCCGTACGCACGTTCGCGCGGACCGAAATGAACATGCCGATGAATCCGGCCAGGCCTGACAGCGTCGCGCCGATCAGGAAGCCGATCGCGGTCGGCCAACTGCCAAGCACCAGACCGATGATGAAGAACAAGATCACGCCGACCAGCGCGATGGTCATGTATTGGCGGCGAAGGTAGGCGCTGGCGCCTTCCTGGATGGCCGCGGCAATCTGTTGCATCCGCTCATTGCCCGTGGGCTGCTTGATGATCCACATCGCCGACCACGCACCGTAAAGGATCGCCAGTAACCCGCAGGCCAAGGCAATCTGCAAACCGTATTGCTCGAACATTCCACTCTCCCCGAAAAGCCAGAAATACGACGAAAACACCCAAAAGAAAGCGGCCGCCGGCCGCTAGCCCCCGAGTATGGCAAAGCCGGCCGGACCGCGCCAGCCGGGACCGGGGCGCTGGGCCGAGGTGATGGGCCGGGGTGCGCGGCTCGGGGTCAGCGCAGTGGGTCGAAGGCCGGCAGGCGCTTTCGGATGGCCGTGAGCCTGTGCACGAAGTAGTCGGGGACCCCGTCCGCACGGTACGGCGGCGGGGCTTCGCCGACGATCAGCGGCTCCAGGTAGCGCCGGCAGGCCGCAGTGATCCCGTAGCCATCGGCTCGGATGAAGTTCGCCGGCATTTTCTTCTCGCGATTGGCGATCTTTTCCAGTGGCGCCGGCACGATCTGCCAACGATAGGGGCGGCTGGACAGGCGCTCGATGATCGGCATCACGCCATTGCGCCCGGCCAGGGCGTACTCCACTGCGGCCTTGCCGACCGCAAGCGCCTGCTCGAGGTCGGTCTTCGAGGCCAGGTGGCGCGCCGAGCGCTGCAGGTAGTCGGGCACGGTCCAGTGCACTTTGACCCCGAGCTTGGCCTTGACCAGGCCGGCGATCATCGGGCCGACGCCGCCCAACTGGGCGTGGCCGAAGGCGTCCACGCTGCCGCCGGTCTCGGCGAGGAAGCGACCATCCGGACCGTGCAGACCCTCGGACACCACCACCACGCAGTAGCCGACCCGCTTCACGCAGGCCGCGACCTTGGCCAGGAAATCGGCCTCATTGAACGGCACTTCCGGGAACAGGATCAGGTGCGGCGCCTGGTCCGCACCGCGGCCGGCGAGTCCGCCAGCGGCCGCGAGCCAGCCGGCGTGCCGGCCCATCACTTCATAGACGAATACTTTGGTTGATGTCTCGGCCATCGCTGCGACATCCATAGCGGCCTCGAGCACCGACACCGCCGTGTACTTGGCTGCCGAGCCGAAGCCCGGGCAGCAGTCGGTCAGCGCCAGGTCGTTGTCCACCGTCTTGGGCACGCCGATGCAGGTCAATTCATAGCCACTGCTGGCCGCCAACTGTGACACCTTCAACGCTGTGTCCGCCGAATCGTTGCCGCCGTTGTAGAGGAACCAGCGCACTTCGTGCGCCTGGAACACCTCGAGCAGGCGCTGGTAGCGCGGGGCATCGGCCTCCAGCGACTTGAGCTTGAATCGGCAGGAGCCGAACGCTCCGCCCGGGGTATGGGCCAGCGCGCGGACTTGCGCCGCGTCGAGCTTGCTGGTGTCGTACAACTCCTCGCGCAGTGCGCCAAGGATCCCGTTGCGCGCGGCGAGCACCCGGACCTTGCGCTTGCGGGCCGCCTGGATGACCGCGCTGGCGGTGGAATTGATCACGGCGGTCACGCCGCCGGACTGGGCGTAAAGCAGACTTCCCTGGCGCATTGGGCCCCACCTCGTGGTTTGACTTGTCGAGCCCCGGCCGTTAGCGTGAACCGTCCGCACGGCCCGTCGGCGGCCCCACTATAGCCAAGACCAACGGCTTGCAGGGGCGATGATGGTTCCGTGCGTCATTGTTTCTATTCAATGTTTCCGTTCAATCGTTCCCATGAATCGGCGTTCCAGGGGTTGAAGCAATGCGACTGGTACTACTCGGCGCGCCCGGCTCGGGCAAAGGTACGCAAGCCGCACGCCTACGCGAGCACCTGCAGGTTCCCCATATTTCCACCGGCGAACTGCTGCGCGCCGCCGTGTCCGCCGGCACGCCGCTCGGCCTGCAGGCCAAGTCGGTGATGGAATCCGGCGGCCTGGTGTCCGATGACATCGTGCTGGGCATGCTCGAAGAGCGCCTGCTGCGCGAAGACGCCGGCAGCGGATTCATCCTGGATGGTTACCCGCGCAACCTCGCGCAAGCGCGCGCGCTGGATTTGCTGCTCGGTAAAATTCGGCAGCCGATGGACAGCGCCGTGCAGTTGGATGTCGCGCAGGAATTGCTGGTGTCGCGCTTGTCCGGCCGTGCGCATGTGGAAGGCCGTGCCGACGACAGCCCCGAAGCCGTGCGCAAGCGCCTGAGCGTCTACGAAGAGCAGACCGCGCCGGTCGTGGACTACTACCGCAATAGCGGCAAGCTGCATTGCCTGGATGGCGTCGGCAGCGTGGACGAGGTGTTCACCCGCATCATCGAGGCGATTGGCGCCGGCAAGGACATCGGCTGAGCCGCGTCACGCGGCGTGATGTCGAACCTGCGATGAAACTGCATATCCTCGGAATCTGCGGCACCTTCATGGGCGGCGTCGCTGCGCTCGCGCGCGAACTCGGCCATGCAGTGGATGGCAGCGACCAGAACGTGTATCCGCCGATGTCCACCCAACTCGAGTCGCTCGGGATCGGGCTGAACTCCGGCTACGATCCCGCCTTCATCAGCGCCGATACCGATATGGTCGTGGTCGGCAATGCGCTCTCGCGCGGCAATGCCGCGGTTGAACATGTGCTTGATGCGCGCCTAGCCTATACCTCGGGCGCCGAATGGTTGCGCGAGCACGTGTTGCCGGGCCGGCGCACGCTCGCGGTCGCCGGCACGCACGGCAAGACCACAACAACATCGATTCTTGCCTACATGCTCGACGTCGCGGGTCGCGCGCCGGGCTTCCTGGTTGGCGGCGTGCCTGAAAATTTCGGAGTCTCGGCGCGCCTTGGCGAGGGCGAGGATTTCGTCGTCGAGGCAGACGAATACGACACCGCCTTCTTCGACAAGCGCAGCAAGTTCGTGCACTACCGCCCGACCGTGGCGATCCTCAACAACCTCGAGTTCGACCACGCCGATATTTTCCCCGACCTGGCCGCAATCCAGCGCCAGTTCCACCATCTCGTGCGCATCGTGCCCGGTAACGGGCGGCTGATCGTCAATGGCGAGGATGCTGCGCTCGCGGAAGTTATTGCGATGGGCTGCTGGACGCCGGTCGAGCGCTTCGCGCTCGAAGGCGATGCCGAGTGGACCGCGCGCCTGATCAAGCCCGATGGCTCGCACTTCGTGGTGGTGCATCGGGGCGTTGAGCTTGGCGAACTG
>JBBRZU010000134.1:0-6196 GCA_038236425.1 Lysobacterales bacterium | reverse complement strand
CGACCAGGAGGCGGGCGCGGGCGGCGGCATCAATCGCCGCGGCAGCAAGGACAGTCAACTGCGTTGATCAGCGCGTGATGACGCGGGGTGCAGGGTCGAGGCGATGTGACGCGCCGCGGGGCGTCGATTGCGACTACGGCTTCAGCGGCGCAGGCCGCCGCCGCCCGAAGGCAGGCCGCCGCCCGGTGCTGCCGGCTTGGGCGTGACGGGGCGCGATACCGTGGTGGCACGCGACGGTGCGGACTTTGACTTGCCTGGCGTCATCTCGACGCTCAGGCTGAAGCTGCGCTGCTCATTCGGGCGCAATGCGCCAACGCCGATCAGCTTGCGGGCGATTTCCTTGCCTTTTTCGTCGCGGATGGTGATCACCACCGAATATTCCCAGGGCACGTCACCAGCGGGATTGCGGAAGCTGCCTTCGATGCTCAGTGGCGTGTGGCCATGGTCGTCAGCGTCCGACTGCGCGCCGCTGTCGAAGCGCACATGGTGCTTGCATGCCGGGCAGATCGCTGCGCTTTCGAGGATCTTCTCGCGGCAGTGCGGACACGCCCGGGTTGCCCCGGGTGTGCCTGGACGTACGGCGTCCATCAGTTGGTGGTGCTATCCGCGCGCTTGCCGTTCTTGCCGCCGGTTTCATCCCAACCGAAGCTTGCCTGGCCGCGCATGCGCGCGCCGGAGGCAACGGTGAGGCTGCCGGCAGTGATGTCGCCAGTGACGACGGCGGTGGGCTGGAGTTCGACCCGTGACGCACCCTCGATGTTGCCCTCGAGTTCACCGGCGATGGTGACCTTGTCGGCGCGCACGCCGCCGGTCAGCTTGGCGCCGGACTCGATGGTGAGGTCGCCCTGCACATTCACGTCGCCCTTGAATTTGCCGGCGATACGGACGCTGCCGGAGCCTTCGATCTTGCCTTCGATGGTGATGTCGGACGCGATCAACGATTCCTTGCGCGCGCGATCAGCATCGGTGCGCGGCGACGTCGCTGCGGCCATCGGTGCCGGCACGGGCGTGAAATCGTTGCGCGGCGGATCGGCGCGAACCGGATCCGGGGAACTGGTGGGCGCGGGCTTGGTGTTCAGATTGTCTTTCCAGAGGGACATCGCTGAGGCCTTCGGCATGCGGGGCTTTCGAGGCTACCAGCGATTTCACCCGGGGGGAACCACCTAAAGCCCTTGTGCATCAGGGGCTAAGCGAAGCTTTCCAGAATGGCCGGGAAGTAGGAGCCAGGTCACGGATTGGTGTTATTTGCCCGTTATTCCAGGCGTTTCCGGGGCCCCGGGCTGAATGGCGATGCGGGTACAGCTGGCGGGCTGCGCCGTCCGTGCGCTCTGTTAGCCGGCGGCGGCGGTCAGCCGCGCCCGGACACGGCGTCCAATCGCAGCCGGGATGCTGCCCGAGAAGCTCAGCAGGGCATAGGCCATTCCCGGCATCCCATACATCCAGGGTGACGACTGCAAAGGCAGGGACAGCGCCAGCGTGATCGATACCAGCGCGACAGCAGGTTGCATCAGCGCGTGCGCCACGTGCTGGGCCGTCAACACCTGTTCGTCCAGCGACAAGGCAAGTGCTACGCGCTGGCGCCATGCCTGCAGGTAGAGCAGGGCGATGACCGAGCCCATGGTGCCGAACACAAGTCCATAGACGACGAACATCATGCTCAAGTCGTGGATGCTGTGGATCTCGAAGCCATAGGGCAGTGCACCGTGGGTGATCCAGCCGAAGAAGGTGGCAAACACGGCCTTGAGCGGATAGATGTAAACCATCACCAGGAACACCAGCACCAGGCTGAGCACGATGCTCGGTCGATCGTCCAGGCCGTAGCGCCGGCTCCAGGTCATGTGCTGGTACCAGAACCCGGCGATCTGCGCAAAGCTGGCGGCGAAGGCCGGCGTGCCCTTGAGTGCCTCAAGCAGCTTGGGCATCGAGTCGGGGATCGAATCCACCGAGATCACCAGCATCGTCAGTGCAAATGCGAAGGCCGCATCGACGAACGCCTCCATTCGGGTGACTTCGCCGCCGCGTTCGAGGAATCCGTCGGTGCGAAGCTTCAGGCTCATGCGCCGAGCGTAGCGCTGTCTTTGAGCGCAGCGCGGTAGCGCCTGCTGCAGGGCAGGCGGGTGCCGTCGCGCAGGGTCAGCCGGGCGTCGCCGGTTTCCAGCGGTTCGATCTCGACCAGGCAATCCAGGTTGACCATGTAGCTGCGGTGCACGCGCACGAAACGTGCCGGGTCCATGCGTGGCTCGATGCCGGCCATGGTCGCTCTCAGCGGATAGTCACGGCCGCGAACATGCAGGTTGACGTAGTTGCCCGAGGCCTGCAGGTATTCGATGTCGTTGGCAGCCAGCAGGAACTCGCGGCCGAGCTTGCGCACCAGGAAGCGGTCGGGTCGCTCGACGGGTTCGGCCGGGACCGACTCATCATCCGGCGCGTCCAGCAGGCTCGCTTCGCCCTGCAGGCGGAGCATGAACAGGCGATAGAACACCAGCACCATCAGGATGCCCAGGTAGGTTTGCCAGTCCTTCAGGTACTCGTAGCCCAACTCGCGCGGCCAGTTGCCGAAGTCATATCGCTCGCTCGTCTGCGCGTAAGCCAGGTGCCGCAGACCGACCATCCCCAGGACATGCAGCAGGCTGAAGAGCACCGACGCGGCGGCGTGCCCCGGCAGGGCGCGGCGCCAGTTGGCCAGCGAAAAGGGCAGGCGTCGCTCAAACGCAATCACCAGCGGCACCAGGGCGAGCAGCGCCAGGGCGCTCGAGAACTCCCAGACCACCGGCTCCCAGGCTGCAAATCCGAGGTGGACGCGACCGATATCCATCTGGGTCACGACCGAGTTGATCAGGGCATGGAACAGGTACCAGGCTGGCCAGAAGCCGATTTCCACTGACCTGCGCCAGGGCTGGTAGAGGTCGAGCAGGCGGCGTGAGTCGATGGGCATGCGGGCATTCTAGTGGCTTGGCTTGCGTATGACGGCCACGGTTCGTCCCCGGATTCCGCGTTTCGTCACTGCCGCCTGCAACCGGTCCCCTTGACCGGGCCTGGCCGCGCGTCCATCGCCATGCTCGCCTCACCACCCCAGACCGAGTACCGCAATGACCAGACGCCACGACATCGACGCCATGCGCGTGATCGCCTTCGCCTTGCTGATCGCGTTCCACGTTGGCATGTTCTACGTCGCCGACTGGGATTGGCACGTCAAGAGCGTGCACACGGCCGAATGGCTGCAATGGCCGATGCTGTTCCTCAACCGCTGGCGCATGGACCTGATCTTCATGATCTCGGGCATGGCCTCGGCATTCATGCTCAAGCCGGACCGGATCTGGGCCTTCGTGCGCTCGCGCAACGCCCGACTACTGATTCCGCTGGTGTTTGGCATCCTGGTGGTGGTGCCGATCCAGCCCTATGCACAGGGCGTATCGAACGGTGCGGTCGAACCCGGGTTCTGGAGCTTCCTGACCCAGTACTACAGTGGCAAGCGCTGGCCGGAGCATGCCTTCGACGGCTGGGAGCATGGCTTCACCTGGAACCATTTGTGGTACCTGGCCTACCTGTGGTTCTACACACTCGCCTTGGCATTGCTGGCCAAGCCGCTGGCCAGCCGTGCCGGACAGGCGCTGACAGCGCGGCTCACCGGACTGAAAGGCTGGGCCTTGCTGGTGTTGCCGGCCTTGCCGCTGATTGCCTATGCACTGCTGCTGCAGTCGCGGTTCCCGGATCGGGGTGACTTCTTCCACGATTGGCATCGCAACGCGGTGTATTTCACCGTGTTTGTCTATGGCTACCTGGTGGCACGGGCAGACGGATTCTGGGCCGAGGCTGCGCGCCTTCGCTGGCTCAGCCTGGGCGTGGCGCTCGGCGCCTTCGCGGTCTATGCGCCGTGCGTGGCCTGGTGGCCCGACGACGCAAGTGCAATAGCGATTGCGGCGGTGCGCAGCGTGCGCGTCATGTACACATGGACGATGTTGCTGGCAATCCTTGGCTGGGGCCACGTGCTGCTCAATCGCCCGTTCCGCTGGCTGCCGTGGGCCAATGAATCGGTTTATCCGTGGTACGTGTTGCACCAGAGCCTGATCGTCGGGCTGGGTTTCTTCTTCGCCGGTTGGAAGCTCGGACCAGTATTGGAGCCGACCCTGATCCTGGCGTGCACGGTGCTCGGCTGCTGGGCGATCACTGAAGTGGTCAAGCAGGTGGACTGGCTGCGTCCGCTGCTGGGCATGCATCGCGTGGGCAAGCGGCGCGAGGTTTCCGCTGCCTCGCGCATCGGCAGCACGGCGTGAACTGCGCACCATGTTCATACCGCCAGTTTGAAGCGCTTCGCGGCTACCATGGTGTTGGCCGTCCCTGGAAGACGCCAGTCCACTGGAGATCACGCCATGCATCCGGACGACTTGTTCGGCCGCGACGGCCCGAACCAGCCACCTCCGTTCCCGGACGTGGACAGCTATGCCGCCGATTGCATCCTGCGCGAGGCCGTGGCCCGCGAGGGTGGCGACTGGGCGGCCTCGGAATTGCACGCCTACGGCACGCTCGCCGGCGGTGAGATGGTGGCGCTCGGGGCGCAGGCGAACGCAAACCGCCCAGTGTTTCGGCCGGTGGATGCGCACGGGCGCCGAATTGACCAGGTCGATTTCCATCCCGCTTACCACCGCCTGATGCAGCTCGGCGTCGAGCACGGCGTCAGCGGATTTGCCTGGCGCAATGCCGAACGTCCGGGCGCGCACGTGGCCCGTGCTGCATTGATGTTCCTGCATTACCAGGCCGAGCAGGGCACCAGTTGTCCGCTGACCATGACTTACGCCTGCGTGCCCGCCCTGCAGCACGCGCCCGCGCTTGCCGACGCGTGGCTGCCGCGCGTCATCGCGCCGCGCTATGACCCGAGTCATCGCTACGCAGCGCACAAGGACGGCAACACCATTGGCATGGGCATGACCGAGAAGCAGGGCGGTTCCGACGTGCGCAGCAACCGCACCCGCGCCCGTGCCGCCGATGATGGCGTGCGGCTGACAGGTCACAAGTGGTTCTTTTCCGCGCCGATGTGCGATGCCTTCCTGGTGCTTGCTCAAGCGGAGCAGGGCCTGGGCTGCTATCTCCTGCCCAGGTTCACTCCGGATGGCTCGCTCAATGGCGTGCGGATCCAGCGCGTGAAGGACAAGCTCGGTGACTGGAGCAATGCCAGCAGTGAAGTGGAGTTCGAGGACGCATTCGCGTGGCCGGTGGGGGATCCCGGCCGTGGTATCGCCACGATCCTGCAGATGGTCGCCCTGACCCGTCTGGATTGCATGGTCGGATCGGCTGCCCTGATGCGCCAGGCGCTGGTGCAGGCGGTGCACCATGCCCGCCATCGCGTGGCCTTCGGACGCCGACTTGTCGAGCAGCCGCTGATGCGCACCGTGCTTGCCGACCTTGCGCTGGAATCGGAGGCTGCCACCGCGCTGGCGATGCGCGCCGCACGTGCCGTTGACGCCAGCGGACGCGACCCGGCCGAGGCGGCGCTGGCGCGGGCAGTGACGGCGCTGGGCAAGTACTGGGTGTGCAAGCGCGCCACGGCGTTCGTCAATGAAGCGCAGGAATGCCTCGGCGGCATCGGATACGTCGAAGACACGATCATGCCGCGCTTGCTTCGACAGGCACCGCTGAACTCGATCTGGGAGGGCAGCGGAAACATCCAATGCCTTGACCTGTTGCGGGCCCTGCAGCGCGAACCCGGCGTGCGCGATGCCCTGTTTTCGGAACTTACGGCGGCGCGCGGCGCGCACCCGCTGCTGGACGCGGAGGTCGCGACGCTTGCGCGCGCCCTCGATGACACGCCGTCCGCCGATCTGGAATCGACCGCCCGCTGGCTCGCCGAGCGCCTGGCGCTCGCATTGCAAGCGTCGATCCTGCTGCGTGGCGCCCCAGCGTCGGTGGCGGAGGCGTTTTGCAGCAGTCGACTGGGCGGTTCGCGCGGCCTGGCCTTTGGCGGCTTGCGCGATGTCGCGGCCATTGACGTGCTCCTCGAGCGGGCATGGCCGGGCGACTGACCCATGCGGCGCCGGCGTTGTCATGTTCCGCGGTATGGCCGTCTTACCCCGCGTTTCGCGTATAGGACACTTCGGTAGCAATCACCGTTGCCGCCGGAGCCAGGGCGAGGATCGGTTTCATGGCGAGTCCCGACGTTCGACAGGGCAAATTTGAGTCCATCGCACCCGTGGCTTGCGGG
>JBBRZU010000133.1:0-6256 GCA_038236425.1 Lysobacterales bacterium | reverse complement strand
CGATATCGCCGTGCACTGGACCGACTCCTACCAGGAGACGATGTTCTGCTTCACCAACAACATCCCGCAGAAGGACGGCGGCACACACCTGATCGGTTTCCGCGCGGCGCTCACGCGCACGTTGTCGAACTACATCGAGCAGAACGGCATCGCCAAGCAGGCCAAGATCAATCTGTCCGGCGATGACATGCGCGAAGGCATGATCGCGGTACTCAGCGTGAAAGTTCCGGATCCCAGCTTCAGTTCGCAGACCAAAGAAAAGCTGGTGTCGTCCGAGGTTCGCCCGGCAGTTGAATCGGTCATCGGCCAGAAGCTTGAGGAGTTCCTGCAGGAGCGACCGAACGAAGCGCGCGCGATCGCAGGCAAGATCGTCGATGCCGCGCGTGCGCGCGAAGCCGCGCGCAAGGCGCGCGACCTGACCCGCCGCAAGGGCGCGCTCGACATCGCCGGCCTGCCCGGCAAGCTCGCCGACTGCCAGGAAAAAGATCCCGCGCTCAGCGAACTGTTTATCGTCGAGGGTGACTCGGCCGGTGGCTCCGCCAAGCAGGGCCGCAACCGCAAGACCCAGGCGATCCTGCCGCTGAAGGGCAAGATCCTCAACGTCGAGCGCGCGCGCTTCGATCGCATGTTGGCCTCGGCCGAAGTCGGCACCCTGATCACCGCATTGGGCTGTGGCATCGGCAAGGACGAGTACAACCCGGACAAGCTGCGCTACCACCGCATCATCCTGATGACCGACGCCGACGTGGACGGCTCGCACATCCGAACGTTGCTGCTGACCTTCTTCTTCCGGCAGATGCCGGAGTTGATCGAGCGCGGCCACATCTACATCGGCCTGCCGCCGCTGTACAAGGTCAAGCAGGGCAAGAACGAGCTGTACATGAAGGACGATGCGGCGCTCAACGCCTACCTGGTGAGCAATGCCATCGACGGCGCCGAGTTGCGCACTGCCGAGGGCGCGCCATCGGTGCCAGGCCCGGCGCTGGAGAAACTGCTGCTGGAAATGGTTGCGGCCGGTGACGTCATCGATCGCCACGCCTACCGGATCGACCGGGCGGTGCTGGACGCGTTGCTCGACGTGCGCGCGATCACCGCCGAGGACGCGCTGGACACCGAGCGGCTGGCCGGCTGGCTGGCCGGCTTGCAGGCGCAGCTCGACGGCGCCCGCATCGGCGGCGCCCGCTACCAGCTGCGATTGCAGCCGGGCACGGAAGGACAGGGTGGAGCGCTGGTGGTCGAAAAACAGCACCACGGCCTGGCCAGCATCCAGACCCTGGCCCTGGGCCAGTTGCTGCATGGCGAGTTGCGCCAGCTCAACGAGATCGCCAGCCAGTTGCATGGCCTGTTGCAGCCGGGTGCCTCGATCAGTCGTGGCGGCAAGACCCAGGCGGTGAGCAGTTTCCGCCAGGTACAGGCCTGGCTGATGGACGAGGCCAAGAAAGGCCGCAGCATCCAGCGCTTCAAAGGCCTGGGTGAAATGAATCCCGAGCAGCTGTGGGACACCACCGTGAACCCGGATACGCGCCGGCTGCTCAAGGTGCGGATCGAGGACGCCGTGGCTGCCGACCAGATCTTCTCCACCCTGATGGGCGACGTGGTCGAGCCGCGGCGCGAATTCATCGAAGACAACGCGCTGCGGGTGGGAAACCTCGACATCTGACGAGACCGGGCACGCCCGGTTAACCCCTCGTTGACCTTTGGTTAATCCCCGGCGGTCTACAAGGGGATATCAGCGCGCACTTCGCACCGCGCCCGGGCCAGTCCGGGACGCGGTAACTTGAGCCCTGCTGCCACACCCCCTACCATCTGCCACCCGCTTCCCCGGAGGTTCGCCATGAAAACCCGCCTGCTCGCAGCTACTGCGTTTGCAATTCTCCTGACCGCAATGCCGGGCACCAAGGCGTATGCGCAAGCCGGTGGCGTGGATGAAAGCCGCGCCAACACACGCGCCGCGCGCCGCGAGGCCGAGGCAAAGAAGCACGCTGCAACCAACCAGGCGCCGCTATACCCGCAGGCGACTCGCGAAAGTCCGCAGCAGTCAGGCGCCAAGCAACTTGCCAAGCAGATGGATGCCTTGTTCAAGCTGCAGGAATCGGAAGGCAACGAGGACAAGATCATCGCGCAGACGGACGCCATCCTGGCCAATCCCAATGCCATGCCGTTCGACAAGTCGAGCGCGGCCTACCTGGCGGGCGCGGCCTGGCAAGGCAAGGAAACCGGCAACTACGAGAACGCCAGCAAGTACTACAAGCTGGCGATCCAGAACAACGGCCTGCACAACAACAACCACTACCGCGCCATGCTGCAGTTGGCGCAGATGCTCGAAGCCGACGACCACCACGCCGAAGCGTTGACAATGGTCGACCGCTTCCTGGCCGAGACGAAGTCCGATGACGCAAATGCCAACACGATCCGCACCCAGATCCTGCTCGGCATGGACAAGCCTGCCGAAGCCGCTGCCGCGCTGGAAAAGGCGCTGGCAGCCAAGCCGAATGACAAGAAGCTGATGATGAACCTCGCCGCGATCTACATGCAGGCGAATGAAGACGCCAAGGCCGGGCAGATGTTCGACAAGATGCGCGCCGCCGGCCTGCTGACCGAAGCCAAGGACTACGAGACCGGCTATCGCCTGCTCGCCAACATCGAGGGTCGCGAGAAAGACGGGCTCGCGCTGATGGAGGAGGGCTTGACCAAGGGCATCCTGACCCCGGATGCCGGCACCTATGCGTTCCAGGGCCAGGTGTATTACGGGCAGGAGAAGATTCCACAGGCCATCGCCGCCTGGACCAAGGGTGCGCCGCTGTCCAAGGATGGTGAAATGTTCTTGAACGTGGGCAAGCTGCAGGTGGGTGAAGACCATTTCGCCGAAGCCAAGGCGGCTGCCAAGGGCGCCCTGGACAAGGGCGTGAAGAAGCCCGGCGACGCTTGGCAGGTCATCGCCCAGAGTGAGCAGGGCCTGGGCAACAAGGCCGGCGCCATGGCGGCCTACCGCGAAGCGGCCAAGTATCCGGAGACGAAAAAGTGGGCTGAAGCCAGCATTCGTGCAGCCGGGGGCAAATGACCCCGTTGGTTATGCTCTGGCCTTGGTATAGGATTGCAGGTTCCCGCCGCCGGAAGGTGGCGGGTCGTTGCGCCTCAGCGCCGCGAGAACGAACGATCGAGCCGCCACCCGCATGACGGATACAAGAAACATCGACAGTCCCGGAAAGAAGTTCAGCTGGCCGCGCGTGGCGGGCACGGCCTTCGCCATTGCGTTGCATGTGGTGGTCTTCATGACCCTTCTCGCACCGGTGTCGTCGCAGAAAGCACCGGTGGAAGAGGAAGAAGTGACCCTGGTCAACTTCATCGAGCCGCCACCTCCGCCGCCGCCGCCGCCGCCGCCGCCGCCGGAGCCGCCCAAGCAGATCACGCGCATCGTCGAGACCCCGAGGCCGACGGTGCAACCGCCGCCGCCGGATCAGCCGCCGATCGTGTATGACACACCGAGTCCGGTCGCCACGCAGGCCCCGCCGCCGGCTCCGCCGGCCCCGGTTGCCGCGCCAGTCGACTTCGCGGGCGAGGTTGATCCGACCGGTCGCGCCATGAACCCGCCGCGCTATCCGCCCGAGGAAATGCGCCGCGGCGTTACCGGCACAGTCACCCTCGAGCTGACCTACGACGCCAACGGCGTAGTGACCGACGTCGAAATCACCAAGTCCAGCGGCAACCGCAACCTGGATCGCGCGGCCAAGACGGCGGCGATGCGCTGGAAGGTCAACCCCGGCACGCGCGGAGGCGTGAAGGTGGCTGGCCGGGCAAAAACCGACGTCCAATTCGTTCTTTAACCAACGCTCTGCAAAGACGTTCTTCAACCGACAAATCTAGAAGGCCATATTTATGCTGCAGGACATCCTCATCACCACCGCGGCCGCAGCCGCGGCCGCAGCCCCGGCGGGCAGCGCGGCAAGCAACGCCGAAAGCCTGCAGCAGCTGGGCTTCTACCACATGCTCCAGAACCAGGACATGGTCAGCCGCGGCGTGCTGTTCTTCCTCGTGGTCATGTCCATTGGCGCCTGGTGGTACACCATCGTCAACCTGATCAAGAACACGGTCATCCGCACCCGCGCCGACCGCGTGATGCACACGTTCTGGGAAACCACGAACGCGCAGGACTCCATCCGCTTCATGGAAGAGCAGAAGCCCAACGAGCCGTTCTCCAAGATTGCACTCGATTGCGCCCAGGCCGCCGCCCACCACCAGCGCCACGAAGGCTCGCGCCTGGTCGAGGCCCTGAACCGCTCCGAGTTCATCGACCGGGCCCTGCGCCAGGCGGTGACCCGCGAGTCGGCCAACCTCGAGAATGGCCTGACCTGGCTTGCCACCGTCGGTGCCACCGCGCCCTTCGTCGGCCTGCTCGGCACCGTCTGGGGCATCTATCACGCCCTGTTGGCGATCGGCGAAAGCGGTTCGTCCTCGATCGACGCCGTCGCCGGCCCGGTCGGCGAGGCGTTGATCATGACCGCCCTCGGCCTCGGCGTCGCGATTCCGGCCGTGCTTGCGTACAACTACTTTGTCCGGGTCAACCGCGACACGTACGCCAAGTTCGACACCTTCGCACACGACCTGCACGACTTCTTCGCCACCGGTTCCCGGGTCGGCGAGATCAAGCGCTAAGCCGCACCTTCAGGTAGACAGCCATGGCTTTCAGTAGCAACAGTTCCGGCGGCGGCCCGATGGCCGACATCAATGTGACGCCCCTCGTGGACGTCATGCTGGTGCTGCTGATCATCTTCATGATCACGGCGCCGCTGATGACGCACAAGGTCGTGGTCAAGCTGCCGCAGGCCACGCTGGCCGAAAAGCCAAAGCTGACCACGCCGCCGGTGACGCTGGCCATCAAGGCCAACGGCGAGCGTTTCTGGAACGATGAGCCGGTGACTGCGGCCAGGCTCGACCAGTACATGGCGGTGACGATCCAGAAGGAACCGCAGCCGCAGGTCAACATCCGCGCTGACGCCACGACAAAGTATGGCGTCATCAATGACTCGGTGCAGACCCTGCGCCGCGCCGGTATCCGCAAGGTCGGCTTCGTCTCCGGCCCCGAGCGCGCCCACTAAGGCAGGACCAGGAACATGGCATTCACTTCCAACTCCGGCGGCCCCATGGCCGACATCAATGTGACGCCGCTGGTCGACGTCATGCTGGTGCTGCTGATCATCTTCATGGTGACGGTGCCGCCTCTGTCTTATCCGATCCAGGTCGACCTGCCGCAGCCGTCGAACTCGCCGCCGCCGCCGGGCACGCCACCGGACCCGATCCGCATCCGCATCGACGCGGGTGGTTCGGTCAGCTGGAACGGCAGCCCGACCCCGTTGACCACGCTGCAGTCGCAGTTCGATGTCGAAGGCGCCCGCGGTGACAACGGCACCGGCGGCATTGACGCGATCAAGCAGCCGACCATCGAGATCGAGACCGATCGCGATGCCGAGTACGAGACCCTGGCCCGCGTGTTGTCGCGCGCCAAGAACGCGAACCTGGTGAAGATCAGCTTCGTGGATACCGGCACCACGCAGTAATCCCGCCGGGACTCCAGCGCCGGTCGAATGACCTGTCCAGCAGATTCAGCGCCGCCCATCGGGCGGCGTTTTTTTTGCCAACTCAATTGCTGGGCATGGCGTCGCGAAGCAGCGCAACGTAGGCGCGCACGGTGGCATCGAAGCCCGCATAAAGCGCTTCGGCGACCAGGGCATGGCCGATCGAGACTTCCGCTGGCTGCACGGCACGCGCGAACGCGGCGAGATTGGCCTGGCTCAGGTCGTGGCCAGCATTGACGTGCAGGCCGAGCGCCCTGGCCTGGGTTGCGGTATTCACGCAGGCCGCGAGCATCGGGCCGGGATCGCCGGCCGCGAAGGCCTCGGCGTAGGGTCCGGTGTAGATTTCAATCCGGTCGGCGCCGATCTCGGCGGCCAGCTCCAGTGCCGATGCGCCGGCATCCACGAACAATGACACCCGCGCACCGCAGGCGTGTAGCTGGGCGATCAGCGGCCGCAAGCGTGCCGCATCCCGGCGCAGGTCGAAGCCGTGGTCGGAGGTGAGCTGGCCGTCGCCATCGGGCACCAGGGTGACCTGGTCGGGCCGGGTTCTGGCCGCCAGCGCCAGCAGCCCGGGATACTCACCGCGGGGTGGCGCAAATGGATTGCCCTCGATGTTGAACTCGGCGCGACCGCGGACCAGTGCGGCCAGTGCGTCCACGTCGGCCGGCCGGATGTGTCGCTGG
>JBBRZU010000132.1:0-6329 GCA_038236425.1 Lysobacterales bacterium | reverse complement strand
TGCGCGCGTGTCGGAGGACTATGTGGAGAAATTTACAAATGGCGCCGTCAAGGGCAAGACCGGCTCGCTCACCGCGCTGCCGATCATCGAGACCCAGGCTGGTGACGTGTCGGCATTCGTGCCGACCAACGTGATCTCGATCACCGACGGCCAGATCTTCCTCGAGACCGACCTGTTCAACGCCGGCATCCGCCCGGCCGTGAACGCCGGCATCTCGGTGTCACGCGTCGGTGGTGCGGCCCAGACCACGATCATGAAGAAGCTGTCGGGCGGCATCCGCATCGCGCTCGCCCAGTATCGTGAGTTGGCTGCGTTTGCGCAGTTCGCTTCCGACCTCGACGAAGCAACCCGCAAGCAGCTCGAGCGCGGCCAGCGCGTCACCGAGCTGATGAAGCAGAAGCAGTACGCGCCGATGTCGATCGCGCAGATGGCGCTGTCCATCTACGCCGTCAACGAGGGTTACCTCGACGATGTGCCGATGAACAAGATCCTGCCGTTCGAGGAAGGCCTGCATGCGCACATGGCCAACACCCAGGGCGAGTTGATGCAGCGGATCGTGGAGACCGGCGCCTGGGACAAGGACATCGAGGCCGTCTTCAAGCAGATGGTCACCGAGTTCAAGTCCACCGGCACCTGGTAATAATTGTGGGAGCGGCTTTAGCCGCGATTCTTCGATAGCAATCGCGGCTGAAGCCGCTCCCACATAGTTGACAAGGAATACGAGATGGCAGGCGGCAGGGAAATCAAGACCAAGATCAAGAGCGTGCAGAACACCCGCAAGGTGACGCGCGCGCTCGAGATGGTCTCGGCATCGAAGATCCGCAAGGCGCAGGAGCGCATGAAGGGCTCGCGTCCGTACGCGCGCCTGATGACCCAGCTGATCGGCCACATTGCCAAGGCCAACTCGGAATACACGCATCCGTTCATGGCTGACCACGGCGCGATCAAGCGGATCGGTTACATCATCGTGTCCACCGACCGCGGTTTGTGCGGCGGCCTGAACTCGCAGATGTTCCGCCGCATCCTGATCGACATGCGCCAGTGGCAGGAAAAGGGCGTTGAGGTCGACGTGGTCTGCGTTGGCCAGAAGGCAGCGACCTTCTTCCGCCGGCTCAAGGTGGACATGATCGGATCGGTCACCCACCTGGGCGAGAAGCCGCGCCTTGACCAGCTGATCGGCGTCATCAAGGTCATGCTCGACGGCTATGCCGCCGGCAACCTGGACCGCGTGTTCGTCTGCTACAACGATTTCATCAACACCATGACTCAACAGGCGCGGCTGGACCAATTGCTTCCGCTGCCGCCGTCCGAGTCGCTGCAGACCCGCTTTGACTGGGACTACATCTACGAGCCGAGCCCGGAAGTCGTGCTCGATCACGTGATGCAGCGCTATGTCGAGTCGCTGGTCTATCAGGCATTGCTGGAGAACATCGCGTCCGAGCAGGCTGCACGCATGGTCGCCATGAAGTCGGCCTCCGACAACGCCACCAAGCTGATCGGCACGCTGCAGTTGATCTACAACAAGGCGCGCCAGGCCGCGATCACCCAGGAAATTTCCGAGATCGTCGGCGGCGCCGCCGCGGTCTGATCACAAACATGTGGGAGCGGCTTCAGCCGCGATTGATTCACCAAGAGCATCGCGGCTAAAGCCGCTCCCACTATCAAGTTACCAACGTTTTTCTCGAGGAATACAACATGAGCCAGGGCAAGATTGTTCAGATCATCGGCGCCGTCGTCGACGTCGAGTTCGCCCGCGACGAAGTGCCGAAGATCTATGACGCGCTGAAGGTGCAGAACACCGAGATCACGCTCGAGGTGCAGCAGCAGCTCGGTGACGGCGTGGTGCGCTGCATTGCGCTCGGCTCGACCGACGGCCTGCGCCGCAACCTGATCGCCGACAACACCGGCTTCGGCATCAAGGTGCCGGTCGGCAAGGAAACCCTCGGCCGCATCATGGACGTGCTCGGCCGCCCGATCGACGAAGCCGGCCCGGTCGAGACCAAGGATCATTGGGAAATCCACCGCGCATCCCCGTCCTACGAAGAGCAGAGCTCGACCAACGAGCTGCTCGAGACCGGCATCAAGGTGATCGACCTGATGTGCCCGTTCGCCAAGGGCGGCAAGGTTGGCCTGTTCGGCGGCGCCGGCGTCGGCAAGACCGTCAACATGATGGAACTGATCAACAACATCGCCAAGCAGCACGCCGGCCTGTCGGTGTTCGCGGGCGTCGGTGAGCGTACCCGCGAGGGCAACGACTTCTACCACGAGATGAAAGACTCCAACGTGCTCGACAAGGTCGCGATGGTGTACGGCCAGATGAACGAGCCGCCGGGCAACCGCCTGCGCGTGGCGCTGACCGGCCTGACCATGGCCGAGTACTTCCGCGACGACATCGACCCGGCCACCGGCAAGGGCCGTGACATCCTGTTCTTCGTCGACAACATCTACCGCTACACCCTGGCCGGCACCGAAGTGTCCGCGCTGCTCGGCCGCATGCCGTCCGCCGTGGGCTACCAGCCGACCCTGGCCGAGGAAATGGGCGTCCTGCAGGAGCGCATCACCTCCACCAAGACCGGCTCGATCACCTCGATCCAGGCCGTGTACGTGCCCGCGGATGACTTGACCGATCCGTCGCCCGCGACCACCTTCGCCCACCTCGACGCGACCGTCGTGCTGTCGCGAAATATTGCATCGCTCGGTATCTACCCGGCCGTGGATCCGCTTGACTCGACCTCGCGCCAGCTGGATCCGAACGTCATCGGCATCGAACACTACGACACCGCCCGCCGCGTGCAGGCGACCTTGCAGAAGTACAAGGAGCTCAAGGACATCATCGCGATCCTGGGCATGGACGAGCTGTCGGAAGAAGACAAGCAGGCCGTGTCGCGCGCGCGCAAGATCGAGCGCTTCTTCTCGCAGCCCTTCCACGTTGCTGAAGTCTTCACCGGTTCGCCGGGCAAGTACGTCACGCTGAAGGACACCATCCGCGGCTTCAAGATGATCTGCGACGGCGAGTGCGACCACGTGCCCGAGCAGGCCTTCTACATGGTCGGCGGCATCGAGGAAGCGCTTGAGAAGGCCAAGAAGATCTCCGCGTAAGCGACGATCCCCGGCCATCATTAGGAATCCTGCATGACCACCACCATCCGATGCGACATCGTCAGCGCCGAAGAAGAAATCTTCTCCGGCGACGTGACCATGGTCGTTGCCACCGGCGAGATGGGCGAACTCGGCATCGCGCCGCGGCACGCCCCGCTGATCACCCGGCTCAAGCCCGGCAAGCTGGTGTTGACCCTGGTGGATGGCGAGAAGCTCGACATCGTTGTCTCTGGCGGCATCCTCGAGGTGCAGCCGCAGGTGGTGACGATCCTGGCCGACACCGCGATCCGCGCCAAGGACATCGACGAAGCCAAGGCCCTGCACGCCAAGGAAGAAGCCGAACGGGTGCTGGCCAACCGCGGCGAGGCGATGGAAGTCGCCGAAGCCCAGGCCAAGCTGGCCGAGGCCATGGCGCAACTGCAGGCGCTCGAGCGCCTGCGCAAGAACCTCAGGCACTGACCGCCACCCGCTGCTCCCGCGGCGCGTCGCAAATCGAAGACGCCGGCATTGCCGGCGTTTTTCGTTTCCGCCCCGGATGTGGCAACCTGAGCACATGAATCTACCGCTCCACGTGATCGTCCTCGCCGCCGGCGAAGGCAAGCGCATGCACTCGGCGCGACCCAAGGTGCTGCAGCCGATCGCTGGACGACCGATGCTGGCCCATGTCATCGATGCTGCGCGGGCCCTGGGCGCCGCCGCGATCCATGTCGTTTACGGCCACGGAGGCGACCAGGTACAGGCAGCTTTCGCGACCCAGGAAGATCTGCATTGGGCCGAACAGGCCGAGCAACTCGGGACCGGCCACGCCGTGCAGCAGGCGATGCCCGGCGTGCCTGACGCGGCGCGCGTGCTGGTGCTGTATGGCGATGTGCCCTTGATCCGCGCAGAAAGCCTGCGCGCGTTGCTGGCCGAGCGCGGCCCGCTGGCAGTTCTGGGCGCCAACTTGGCGGATCCGGCCGGTTACGGCCGCCTGCAACTCGACCACGAAGGACGCGTCGTCGCGATCGTCGAGCACAAGGACGCCGATGCCAGCCAGCGTGCGATCAAGCTGGTCAACACCGGGATCATCGCCGCCGATGCGTTACGCCTGCGCGACTGGCTGTCACGGCTCGGGCGCGGCAATACCCAGGGCGAGTACTACCTGACCGACATCTTCGCGATGGCCAATGACGAAGCCGAACCCGCGGGTGTCGTGGTCGTGCGCGACGCAGTGGAAACAGAAGGGGCGAACGACGGTTGGCAGCTGGCCATGCTCGAGCGCGCGTTCCAGTTGCGTGCCGTGCGGGCATTGGCGATGGCTGGCGTGCGTTTCGCCGATCCGGCGCGGGTGGATATCCGTGGTGTCGTGCGCACAGGCGGCGATGTCGAGATCGACGTGGATGTCATCTTCGAAGGCGAAGTCGAGCTGGGCGACAACGTGCGCATCGGCCCGTTCTGCCGCGTGCGCAACGCGCGACTTGCCGCCGGCACGGTCGTGCATGCGCATTGCGACATCGACGGCGCCAGCACCACGGGTGCCTGCAGCATGGGACCGTTTGCCCGATTGCGGCCGGGGACGGTGCTTTCTGAAGGCGTGCATCTGGGCAATTTCGTCGAGGCCAAGAACGCGCGCATCGGTCGCGGCTCGAAGGCCAACCACTTGTCCTACCTGGGCGACGCGCAGGTCGGCGAAGGCGTCAACATCGGGGCGGGCACCATTACCTGCAACTACGACGGCGTCAACAAGTCAGCGACACAGATTGGCGACCGCGCCTTCATCGGATCGAACTCGGCGCTGGTGGCGCCGGTGTCGATTGGTGCGGATGCAACCATTGCCGCGGGCTCGGTGATCACCCGGGATGCGCCTGAGGGCCAATTGACCGTTGCGCGTGGTCGGCAGCACAGCGTCGAGGGCTGGAAGCGCCCGACCAAGCGCGACTAGTGCGGCTCGTTCAACTGGCGCAACTAGTGCGTCTCGTGCGGTTCGTGGTGATCGAGGTCGGGTGAATCCTTCGGCGCCTCGCGCAGCGCAAGCGCGACCTCTCCTGCCCACGCTTCCAATGCTGGCGCGTCCAGCACGCGCGACTCGAAGACCAGGAACACGCCCTGGTCCTCCGCAACCACGAGATTGCGTTCACCGTCGCGATAGGCAAAGGCGCTGGTCCAGGTTCCGGGCAGGTCGCGAAGCACTGCGCCCGTGCTGACCGCGGTTTCCTTCTTCCAGTTCTCGTAAAACTTGCTCGTGCGCGCCGGGCCCTGCGCTGACAGCTGGCGGGTGCTGGTCAGTGATGCACGCAAGCCGACGCGGCCGTCGGGTGCGATGAATTCGCAGGTCGCGGTGTACGGCGCGTCAGGCTGCGGCGCGTGGGACGCGCCGGCGAACGGCGTGGGCGGTCGCGAAAGGTAGGGGCACAGGTCCATGCGTTGGCTTCCCGCCAAGGGATGTTGCAGCCCACGGCCGTGCCGAAGCAGCGGCGCGGCCAGCAGCACCACCAGCAGCAAGAGCAGGAACAGACCGCCACCGGCCCAGCGCGGCTTGCCCATTTCGTCGCGGATCAGTCCCATGCCGGGAGCTTGGCGTTGTGCGCGGTACCGCGCAAGCCCTGGTGCGCAACCAGGTCAGTGCCGGGTGCACCAGGCAGGCCTGCGTCCCGGGCACATCATGCAGCCCTGCGTCCTACGTGGGCAGGACCATCGCCACCACCAGGCCGCCGCCTTCGCGGTTGCCCAGGCTGATGCGACCACCATGGGCCTCGGCAATTTCCCGCGCCAGCGCCAGGCCCAGTCCGGTGCCACTGCGTTTGGTCGAATAGAACGGGACCAGTGCATTTGACAACACCGCCTCGCTCATGCCGGTGCCGCGATCCATTACCTCGATGCGCAGCATGTTGTTGTGGTGCCGGACGCGCAGGCCGACATCACCGTCCGGTGATCCGGACTCGTGCGCGTTCTTGAGCAGGTTCAGCAGCGCCTGCTCCATCTGCGCCAGGTCGAAATGCACGGTCGCTGTTGGCAGGCCACCATCCACCGCGAATGGAATCTGGCTCTGCAATCGTGCCACGAAGCCGGGCCAGGTAATCGCCTCGCGGCGCGGCAGCGGCAACTTGGCGAAGTGCGCATAGCCGCGGATGAATCCTTCCAGGTGCCGGGCGCGCTCTTCGATGGTGGCAAAGATTGCCGGTAACTTTTCGATATTTCCGCGGCGCACCAGTTCGCTGCCCGAGTGGGCCAACGACGCCACTGGCGCCAGT
>JBBRZU010000131.1:0-6391 GCA_038236425.1 Lysobacterales bacterium | reverse complement strand
GTCGAGGCAGACGAATACGACACCGCCTTCTTCGACAAGCGCAGCAAGTTCGTGCACTACCGCCCGACCGTGGCGATCCTCAACAACCTCGAGTTCGACCACGCCGATATTTTCCCCGATCTGGCCGCGATCCAGCGCCAATTCCACCATCTCGTGCGCATCGTGCCCGGCAACGGGCGGCTGATCGTCAATGGCGAGGATGCTGCGCTTGCAGAAGTTCTTGCGATGGGTTGCTGGACGCCGGTCGAGCGCTTTGCGCTCGAAGGCGATGCCGAGTGGACCGCGCGCCTGCTCAAGCCCGATGGCTCGCACTTCGTGGTGGTGCATCGGGGCGTTGAGCTTGGCGAACTGCAGTGGGACATGGTCGGTCGGCACAACGTGATGAACGGGCTGGCCGCGCTCGCCGCCGCGAATGCAGTCGGCGTCGACGTCGCTTCGGTGTTGCCGGCGATGGTGGACTTCGTCAGCGTCAAGCGCCGGCTGGAAAATCTCGGCGTCGCGGCCGGCATAACGGTGTATGACGACTTCGCGCACCACCCGACCGCGATCCGCACCACGCTCGAGGGCCTGCGCGCCCGCGTCGGCAACGCACGCATCGTGGTGGCGATGGAGCCGCGCAGCAATTCGATGCGCCTGGGTGCGCACTCTGATCAGATCGCGCCGTCGTTGGACGGTGCCGACCTGACCGTGTTCCTGCACCGCCCCGAGTTGGCCTGGGACGCGGGCAAGGTGGTCGGGGCATTGCGCGGACAAGGTGAGACTGTGGTCAGCGTGGACGCGCTGGTCGCACGCCTGCATGAGCTCGTGCAGCCCGGCGACCATCTCGTCTTCATGTCCAACGGCGGATTCGAAGGCGCCCCCCGCCGCACCCTCGCCGCACTTGCCGACTGAAGTAGTAGCAGCCCCAGCCCCCCAATGTGGGAGCGGCTGACCAGACATTCGTCTGTTGACGGCCAGCCGCGACTGACACCCCCGCGCTATCCTCAATCCCCCACCGGAGCGCCCCAATGCCCAGCCTGCAAGGCAAAACCCTCTTCATCACCGGCGCCTCGCGCGGCATCGGCCTGGCGATCGCCAAGCGCGCCGCACGCGACGGCGCAAACATCGTCATCGCGGCAAAATCCGCCGTGCCCAATCCCAAATTGCCCGGCACCATCCACTCCGCTGCGGCGGAGGTTGAAGCTGCCGGCGGACAGGCGCTGCCGATCGCCTGCGACATCCGCGAGGAGGACCAGGTCCGCGCTGCCGTTGCGCAGGCGGTCGAGCGCTTCGGCGGCATCGACATCCTGGTCAACAACGCCAGCGCAATCTGGCTGCGTGGCGCGCTCGACACGCCAATGAAGCGCTTCGACCTCATGCAGCAGGTGAACAGCCGCGGCAGTTTCCTGTGCGCACAGGCCTGCCTGCCGCATCTTTTGAAAGCCGCCAACCCGCACATCCTCACCCTGGCGCCGCCGCCCAACCTGGATCCGCGCTGGTGGGGTCCGCACACCGGCTACACCTTGGCCAAGATGGGCATGAGCTTCGTGACGCTCGGACTGGCAGCGGAGTTTGGGCCGCAGGGCGTCGCGGTGAACGCGCTGTGGCCGCGCACGGTGATCGCCACCGATGCCATCAACATGATTCCCGGCGTCGAGCTCGACCGCTGCCGCACGCCGGAAATCCTCGCTGACGCCGCGCACGAGCTGCTCACCGCCACCGTGAAGGACTATAGCGGGCGCTTCCTGATCGACGAAGAACTGCTGGACGCCGCCTGCGGCGGAGACTTCTCGCGCTATGCCGTGGATCCGACCAAGACGCCCCTGCTTGACCTGTTCCTCGACGACGCCGGCAATGACGGCCGGGCACTGTCATGAAGTACCTGCATGCCATGGTCCGCGTGCGCGATCTCGACGCCTCGCTGCGCTTTTTCCGCGACGGCCTGGGCCTGGTCGAGACACGGCGCCGCGATTATCCGCAGGGTCGCTTCACCCTGTTGTACCTCGCCGCGCCGAAGAACCCGGACGTCGAAGTCGAGCTGACCTGGAACTACGACGATGAAGACTACGGGTCGGGCAGGAACTTCGGCCACCTTGCGTTCGCCGTGGACGATATCTACGCCACCTGCGCGCACCTGCAATCGCTGGGCATCATCATCAATCGCCCGCCACGCGATGGCCGCATGGCCTTTGTGCGTTCGCCGGATCTGATTTCGATCGAGTTGCTGCAGGACGGCGAGGCGCTCGCACCCGCGGAGCCCTGGCTGTCGATGCCCAACGTCGGCAACTGGTAACGTTGCACCGGCACTGATTCGTTGACGCCGCTGTTTCAGCCCGGCGTAGCCTGCAAGCGCTGCAACTCTGCTTCCAGCTCGGCGATCCGCGCATCCTTTGCCTGCAACGCGGCATGCACATCCTCCGCCTCGAAGCGGACCGGGATGTGCTGCGGACAATTCGCGTCCCACGCATGCACGGTAAACAGCAGCACCTGTTCCGGGCGCGCCTTGTAACCCTGCGGCATCAACCGCGCCAGCAGTTCGTCGCTGGCCGGGACCATGCGCGCCTCGCCCCAGACCTTGACCCGCCTGCGCTGGCGGTAATCGATCAGGAACATGTGCGCCTTGGCGTTTTCCTGCAGGTTGCCGGTACTGATGAACTGGCGGTTGCCGGAGAAATCGACGAACCCGAACGTGTGCGCATCCAGGGCGCGCAGGAAGCCGGGCGGGCCGCCGCGATGCTGGATGTAGGGTTGCCCCTGTGCATTGACAGTGGCCAGGAAGATGCTGCGCTGGGCTTCGGCAAAGGCCTTGAGGTCCGCGGTAATCACCGTTTCCCACGAGCCGCCTTCTTCCATGCGTGCATAGGCGCGGCGCGAGCCCCTGGTTTCCTGGAGGGCCTTGACCACGGGGGTGAAGGCGATGTCGCTGGCGAAGTCGGCGTCCATGCGCCTAGAGGCCCAATGCGTCGAGCGAATGGTAGTCGTCGGGACGGCGACCAAGGGCCCACAGCAGGCGCCGATCCGCGTTGTCGATGGGCAGGTCATTGATGCTGGCCAGGCGCAGACGCATCAGGCCGTCGGGAGCAAACTCCCAATTCTCGTTGCCATAGCTGCGCCACCACTGCCCGGCGTCGTCGTGCCACTCGTAGGCGAAGCGCACCGCGATGCGGTTGCCGGAATGCGCCCACAGCCCCTTGACCAATCGGTAGTCGTGTTCGCGCTGCCACTTGCGCGCCAGCAGCGCCTCGATGTCGGCGCGACCCTGGACGAAATCGGCACGATTGCGCCATTGGCAATCCACGGTATAGGCCAGCGCAACGCGCGCCGGGTCGCGACTGTTCCAGGCATCTTCGGCGAGGCGGACTTTCTGCGTCGCCGTTTCCAGGGTGAAGGGCGGCAAGGGTGGGCGGCTCATGGTCGTTGTCCTGTGTGCGTGCAAATCGGAATCTGCGGCGGCTCAACCAGTGCAGCAGGACCGCGGCGGCGCGAATGCACCGCCGCGGTTCGCCTGGATCAGGCAGCCTTGCGCGCCTCGACGACCGGGAAGTCGATTTCGGTCTGCGCCACTTCGTTGATGTAGTTGGTCCAGGTGTTCAGGGCGACGTGCTGCACGATCTCGATGATCTGCGCGTCGCTGTAACCGGCCAGCCGGACTTCGGCGACATCGGCGCTGGCGACGTGGCCGCGCAGGTTCGCGACCTTGGCGGCGAAGCGGACCGCGGCGTCGGCGTGCGGGTCATTGGACGCACCACTGCGGTTGGCGGTCATCTCGGCATCGTCGAGCTTGGCGACATGCTTGCCCAGGTAGGTGTGCGCCGACAGGCAGTAGTTGCAGCCATTGACCTCGGCAACTGCCAGGGCAATGCGTTCGCGGGTGGCGGCGGGCAGGGCACCCTTGGCCAGCGCGCCATTCATCCCGAGGTAGCCCTCGAGGGCGGCCGGGCTGTTGGACACCAGGCGGAACAGGTTGGGAACGGAGCCGAGCAGCTGCTTGACGGCCTGCAGCAGGGGCTGGGAGGCGGTTGGGGCGGCGTCGATGGTGGCGGGAATCGGAAGGCGGGACATAGGGTTCTCCAGGGAAGTTGTGGACCGGTCTGGCCGGTGGGAGAAGACTAGGCCCTTCCGTATTTGCGCACTAGACGGTAAATTAAAGAAGTATTCTTCCAATATTCGGGATAACCATGGATCGGTACGATGCGATGCGCGTGTTCAGGACCGTGGTCGATGCCGGCACGTTTTCTGCGGCGGCACGTGATTTGCGGATGCCGCTGGCCACGGTCAGCCGCAAGGTGTCGGAGCTGGAATCGCATCTTGGCGTCCGGCTGATGCACCGGTCCACGCGCAAGCTCGTACTCACCGATGCCGGCGCCGATTACCTCGGGGCCTGCAAGCGCATCCTCGAGGACATCGAGGATGCCGAGCGCAGCGTCCTGGGCGAATACAGTGCACCGCGCGGCCACCTGGTGGTGACGGCACCGATCATGTTCGGTCGATTGCACGTGCTTCCGGTCGCCGTCGAATTCCTCAGGGCCTATCCGGACGTCGACTTGCGCATTGCCCTGGGTGATCGCGTCCTCGACCTGCTCGACGAGCACGTCGACCTGGCGCTGCGCATCGGCCGATTGCCGAACAGCGACCTGATCGCTTCGCATCTGGGCGATACGCGTCCTGTCGTGAGTGCGAGTCCTGCCTACCTTGCCGCACGCGGCCGGCCATCGCAGCCGTCGGACCTCGCGCACCACGACATCGTCACCTTTGATGGACTGACGCGTGCTGACGCCTGGCACTTCCGACAGGATGGGGCCGACACCGTGGTCGCACTGCATTCGCGACTGGCGGTCAACACCGCCGACGCCGCGATCGACGCTGCCATTGCCGGCGCCGGGCTGACGCGAACACTCAGCTACCAGGTGGAACGGCACCTGCGGGAAGGGACGCTGGAGCGCGTGCTCGGGACCTTCGAGCAAGCATCATGGCCGATCCATCTGGTTTACCCGCGCCAGGGTCGCCTGCCGCTGAAAGTGCGTGCGTTCCTGGATTTCGCCGCGCCCAGGCTGCGGGCCCGGATCAGCGCCTAGGCCAGCGCCTGCTTCCAGTCGGCCAGCAAGTCATCCGGGTGCTCGAGCCCGACCGATACGCGCAGCAAATTCTGTGGCGAGAACGGTGTCGCGCCTTCGACCGACGCGCGATGTTCCACCAGCGACTCCGGCCCGCCCAGCGACGTGGCGTTTGCAAACAGCGCCAGCCGTCCGGCCACGGCAAGCGCAGCCTCGCGGCCGCCGCGAATACGCACGCTGAGCATGCCGCCGAAATCGCGCATCTGGGTCGCGGCGATGGCATGGCCGGGATGCGCAGCCAGGCCCGGGTAATGCACCACTTCGACCGCCGGCTGCACCGACAGGAACTCGGCCAGCACGCGCGCATTGCGGCAATGCCAGGCCATGCGCGCCGGCAGCGAGCGCGCCCCGCGCAGCGTCAGCCAGGCATTGAACGGCGACAGGATGCCACCGGTCACGTGGCGCCGATGCGCCACTGCATCGAAGAACGCATCGCGGCGCGCAAACACCAATGCACCCCCCATGCAATCGCTGTGTCCACCGAAATACTTGGTGGTCGAGTGCATCACCACGTCGGCACCAAGCACCAGTGGTTGCTGCAGGGCAGGGGTGGCGAACGTGTTGTCGCAGGCGAGCAGTGCACCGGCATCCTTGGCGATGCGCGCAAGCGCGGCGATGTCGGCGATCTTCATCCGCGGATTGGACGGCGTCTCGGCCCAAATCATCGCGACTCCTCCACGCGCCGCCGCAGCCACGGCGTCGAGGTCGGACATGTCCAACCGCTCGGCGTGGACGCCGCGCTGCGGCAGGAATTCGGCGGCGAGCACGCGCAGTCCGGTGTAGCAGTCGTCCGGAATCAGCAATCGCGAACCGGTCGGCAAGCTGTCCAGCAGCACCGACATCGCGGCCATGCCCGATCCCAGGGCGAGGGCGGCTTCGCCAGCCTCCAGTGCGGCAAGCATTGTCTCAAGGCGATCCTGGGTCGGATTGCCTTCGCGCTGGTATTCGTAGCCCGCCACGCGCTCGCCGGCCGGACCATGGCGGAAGGTCGTCGCCAGGTGGATCGGCGGCGTGAGTGCACCGGTCTCCTGATCGGGTTCGCCGCCCGCGTGCACTGCCAGCGTTTCAAATCGCATCGTCCACTCCCAGGTTGAACAGCGCCTTGTCCGTTCGCATCGACATCAGCCCGCGGCCGCCTCGCGGAAGGCCTCGGCCGCGGCTTCCAGCGTGTGTCCGATTTCCACGTCGCCATGTGCCGAGGACAGGAACCCTGCCTCGTAAGCCGACGGTGCGAAGTACACGCCGCGCTTGAGCATGCCATGGAAGAAACGACGGAACGCCGCGATATCGCAGGAGGT
>JBBRZU010000130.1:0-6449 GCA_038236425.1 Lysobacterales bacterium | reverse complement strand
TTGTTCGCGGAGGGCCCGGAAATCGAGCTGAAGAACACCAACGCAACGCGCGTGCGCGGCGCCATGGCGGCGCACAGCTCCGCGATCGGCTCGCGTCTCATGCCGCGCTATTTCATCCGCAACGGTTACAGCGTATTGGCGGGCGTGGCGTTCTCGCTGATGGTTGGGCTGATTGCATTTGCAATGTCCGGCGGCAACGGCATTCCGCTGCTGATCATCATCGGCGTGGTTGGCGTGGCACTGCACATCGTCGCCGGCTTCCTGCTCAAGGCACCGACCAGGGAAGGCCGCGCGTTGATGGACGAAATCGCCGGCCTGAAGATGTACATGAATGTTGCCGAGCGCGACGAACTCCGCTCCCTCACCGGCCCCGGCGATGCGGCCGCGCCGCCGCATCTTGACGCCAAGCGCTATGAGGGCCTGCTCCCATACGCGATGGCGCTGGGTGTCGAGGCCGCGTGGACGAAGCAGTTCGTCATGGCCGTCGGTGCCGCCACGGCACAGCAGTCGCAGCCGAGTTGGTATTACGGCAGCGGCACCGGCCCGCAGATGGGACTGGCCAGCCTCGGCAGTTCGCTGGGCAGCGCGCTCAATTCGCAAATCTCCGCATCGGCAACGCCGCCCGGCTCGAGTTCCGGTGGCGGTGGTGGCGGATCCTCCGGTGGTGGCGGTGGAGGCGGAGGCGGCGGCGGACGCTGATCTGCACCGCGACGGCATCGGCTACTTCGCGCCTGTACCAACAAGGTGCGCGAGCGAATAGCGGGGCAGTACCAGCTCGTAGTCGTAGGGATGGCCGCCACTCGGCCCGCTGCGGAGTCCGAGATCGTTCATTTCGCGCGGGCCGCAACCAGCGTCCATGCAGGCCCAAAACTGCCCGGATCGCGCCGTCAGGTTGACCGCAAACGGTGACAGGTCGATCAGGTAGCTGCCCATAGGCTCCTGCATTTCGGCTGGGGCATAGTCAGGTTTTTCCCGCATGGCGTGGACGTTTCCCACGAGCACCAGCATCCGTCCGCGCGGCAGGTGCTCGAATGCAGTGCGCACTCGCCTGGCCATGACCAGATCACGTGCCTGGCTATCGCTCGACCCAAGGATTCCGACGTCGATGGCGAGGACCGCAACGTCGCGGCCCGCGCGGCGTAAACGCCGGATGCCTTCGATCAGGTCGAGAACTTCTGAGTTTCGCCTGCCATCGTTATGCGCGGGCACATCCTGCCAGAAACTTCCGGACCGCAGTCGCATCCGTTGCTCGGCGCCACCATCCGAATCGAGGTAGCGGCGGATCGCGGTCTGCTCGGAGGCCTGGATCTCGAGGCCGACCAACACGGGTCCGTCGGCGGCATAGTCTGTCGCCAGCTGGAGCAGCACCGCAGGGGATTCGCGGGTGCCGTGCAGCTCGCCGATAAGCAGGAGTCTGTGGCTGTGTGCTGCACCAAGGATTTCGCTTGCCGCGCCACTGAGGTCCAACGGTGCCGCGGATGCGCCGATCGGCGGCGTCACCCCGGCCGCGGCAGTTGAAGCCAGCATCAACAGGCTGGCAATCAGCCATGCCCGGACAACATCCCGCGGAATCATGCGTTTCATCTTGAGCTCGACTTGGCGCAGGTCGATCGCCCGCCGGGTGTTCCCTTCCAGGCTGGCATGGAACAGCTGCTTCGGGTCCCTGTTCGATGCCATTGCCCACTCCCCAGTGGCGTTGAAGCGCAATCCTACCCGAAGCCACGCACCTTTCCGGCTGCCGGGGAGCTGCAAAATCCGACGCGACGGCGCTAGACTGGACCAGCCATGACCGACAACAAGATCGTCCCCGCGTCCCCGAACGAAGGTGTCGCCCACAAGGGCCCGCCGACACCGATCCCGCTCGGCGACGGTTTTGAGCGCATCCCCGGCGCCGAGATCGACATCATCTTTTCCGGTGAACGTTGCATCCATTCGCGCCACTGCGTCCTCGTCCAGCCCGAAGTATTCATCGGTAACATCGAAGGCCCGTGGATCGATCCGGATGCCGCCAACGCTGAGGACCTGGTGACGGTCGCGCACATGTGCCCATCCGGCGCCATCCAGTACAGCCGCCACGACGGCGGCCCCGAGGAAGCCACGCCGCCGGTCAACCTGCTGCAACTACGCGAGAACGGCCCGCTCGGCCTGCGCGCCGAGATCGTGCTCGATGGCAAGCCGATCGGCATGCGCGCCGTGCTCTGCCGCTGTAGCGCATCGAAGAACAAGCCGTTCTGCGATGGCATGCACAATGAGATCAAGTTCCAGGCCACCGGCGAGCCCGCGAGCAAGCCCGACATCAAGGAGCTCGAAGTACGCGACGGGCCGCTGGCCGTTGACCCGCAGATCGACGGGCCGCTGTTGGTCACCGGCAACCTGGAGCTGTGCTGCGGCACCGGCCGGACGTTCGACAAGAAGACTTCGGTCGCCCTGTGCCGCTGTGGCAGTTCGCAGAACAAACCGTACTGCGACGGTTCGCATCGGTCGAACGGCTTCAAGAGCTGAGGAGTCGGGGAGCTTGGACGGAGACCACGATGCGGATGATTGGGAGGACCGCGATCGCGCGGCATATGCAGCGTTTAATCGCGGCGACCTGAGCGGCAGCGTGACGCTATTCGAGGCCCTTGCGGCGCAATTTCCGGACGCTGCCCATTTCCAATACATGCTCGGCCTCGCGCATAAGTATCGACGCGACTGGGCCGCGTCCCTTCACCACAACCTGCTGTCACTTCGACCGGACGGCGATGACAAGGATCAACAGGGCAATCACTGGAATGCAGCGATCGCCGCTACCGCGCTGGGCAACTGGCAGCAGGCGCGCGAGCAATGGCGACTGTGTGGACTGAAGGTCGAGTCCGGCGTTGATCCGATTGATGAAGATTGGGGTAACGTCTGCGTCCGCCTGAACGCCTGGGAGTCGGGCGAGACCCTGTTCGCGCAGCGCAGGAGTCCGGCGACTGCGCTGCTGGCGAGTGTGCCTCTCGCGAGTTCGGGTTTCCGCTACGGCGACCTGGTGCTGGTGGATGGCGCCAGGACAGGCGAGCGCAAGTCCGGCGGTCGCACCGTGCCGGTGCTCAACGCGTTCCAGCGGATCAGGCAGTCAGAATTCAAAACCTACGTCGCGACTGTTTTCTGCACTGATCGGATCGCAGCCAATGCATTGGAGGAAGCCACCGGCCCAGGTATCGGCCTGGTGGAGGACTGGACTGGTTCAGTCAAAGCTATTTGTCGCCGCTGCAGTTACGGAATTCCCCACGAACACGACGCCGCTCCATCCGACCCAGATGACTGGCTCCGCGAACGGCAGTTCGGCATCGCGGCCACGTCGCGGGCCGCGGTGGATACCCTGCTCGCTGCGTGGTGCGCGTCCGAAGTCCAGGGCCTGATTGGAAAACTCCTGCCATCGCTGCGCAAACACAGTCGGCAAATCCTCGACCTCGACGACAGCGACCATGAGATCCCGGAAATGACCGAGGGCCAGGTCTGGTGGCGCGAACCGGAGCCGGAAGCGCCCGCGAGCGAATCGCCGCAGGACGCCTGAGTCTGTGGTCACTACTCTGCTGACGTCCTGGCCAACGCGGGTCGCGGCGTAGACGACCCCACCGGTGACATGCCGCGGCTTACCGCTCGCCCGTCAATCAGGGCCAAGAAACTGCAGCACCGCGGCGTTGAACAGCTCCGGCGCCTGCACCGGTGCGAAATGACTCACGTTGGGCAGGATCAGCAGCCCCGCACCCGGAATCGTCGCCGCAATGTGCTCGGTGTGCGAGCGTTTGATGAATTCCTCATGGTCCCCGTCCACGATCCAGACCGGTGAAGTGATCCTGGCCAGTTGCGCGTCAGTCCACTCCGGCTCGGCGGCCCACATGCTGCTCATCTGCCCGGCGAGGGCTTCGAAATCCTTCGGCGTCGACGACAGCGCGGCGTACCCGGTGGCGAAGTGCTCCATCACCATCGGGAAGATCGGATTCTTCTCGGGTGCGTCGATCAAGCCCGAGACCGACGTATTCGCACCGAACGCGAACAGCTTGCCGACCAGCGCCGGATGGTGCATCGCCAGTAGCAGGCCGGTATTGGCGCCGTCACTCCAGCCAACGATATCCACCTTCTCGATCTTCAACTGCTCCAGCAACCCGATGACGTCGTGCGCCATGAGCTCGAACTTGTAGGGCTTTGCGTCGCGTGTGCTGCGCCCCTGGCCACGGCTGTCCATGACGATGACGGTGTGCTGCGCGGCCAACGCCGGCACCAGGTTGCCCCAGTCATTGGAGCTGCCCAGGCCGCCGTGCAGCAACAGCACCGGCGGACCGGACCCGGTCATCGCGTAGTAAATGCTCGCGCCGTTGATGTCCGCATGGCCTTCCCGTTGCATGGGCACGGCGGGAGCGCTCGCCGGGATCGTCTGCCAGCGTTCGGCGGCGACACCCTGCTGCGGCGCGATGGCCAGCAGGCCAAATGCAAGCAAAACTGCCGTCAATGCTCGAGACACTCTGCTCTCCCTGAAATGATGACCGGCGAACGCCCAGTTTCCCTGGCCGGCAAAGCGCAGGCCGGCGGAGCCGGGCCACCATACCACTGCGGTTGCCGGCAGGTTAGGCTAGCGGCTGCCCTCGCCTCGCACAGGACAGCACCATGACCACGATCATCACCGTGCCCTCGCCCGCCCGTCACCGCCGCGCATTCGTACCCACGCTTCGCATGGCCACTGTGCTCGGTCTGTCCTTGCTCGCCTCCACTGCAGGCGCCGCCACGCCCGACCTGGCCCCGATCCGCGCGCAAGTCACCGCGCAGCACGACGCAAGCGTCAAGCGCCTGCGCGACTGGATCGCGGTGCCGTCGATCGCCGCTGAAAACCTCGCCTACCCCGCCGGCGCCGAGTACATGGCGACGCTGCTGCGCGACGCCGGGTTCCAGACGGTCGAGGTCATCCCCACCGACGGCAAGCCCGGCGTGTTCGCCACGCTTGATGCCGGCGCGCCCAAGACCGTCGGCGTGTACTTCATGTACGACGTCAAACAGTTCGATCCGAAAGAGTGGAGCTCGCCGCCACTGGAAGGCCGCATCGTCGACAAGCCCGACATCGGCAAGGTGATGGTCGGCCGCGGCGCGGTCAACCAGAAAGGCCCGGAGGCCGCCTTCCTCGCCGCGCTGCATGCCATGCACGCCGCCAATCGCAAGTTGCCGGTGAACCTGGTGCTGGTGGCCGAAGGCGAAGAAGAAATCGGCTCGGTGCACTTCAAGCAGCTGGTGGATACGCCGAAAGTGCACGCCGCGCTGGCCAAGACCATCGGCATCTTCATGCCCACCGCGATGCAGGACCTGGACGGCGTGATCACCGTCAGCTTGGGCGCCAAGGGCATCGTTGAACTGGAGCTGGTATCAAGCGGCGAGAAGTGGGGCCGCGGCCCGACCAAGGATATCCATTCCTCGCTCAAGGCCATGGTTGATAGCCCCGCCTGGCGGCTGGTGAAGGCGCTGGGCACGCTGGTGTCCGACGACGGCAACACCATCACCATCGACAACTACCCGAAAGCGCCGCCGATCAGCGCCGAGCATCGCGCGATGATTGCTGCGTCGATCACGCCAGAGAGCGAGGCGCTGGCCAAGAAGGGACTCGGTGTGTCGCACTGGATTGACGACCTGCCCTACCAGCAGGCGCAGGAGCGGCTCGAGTCGCAGCCCACCGTGAACATCGAAGGCCTGGTCGGCGGCTACACCGGCCCCGGCGGCAAGACCGTGCTGCCGCATCGCGCCGTGGCAAAGATCGACATGCGCCTGGTGCCCGGCATGAAGTTCGACGATGCCGTCGCCGCACTGAAGGCGCACCTGGCCAAGCGCGGCTATGGCGACATCGAGGTCAACGTCACCGGCGGCTACAACCCGACCGAGAGCAAGGCCGACGCGCCGCTGATCCAGGCGCAACTGGCGGTGCTGCGTGCGAATGGCCAGAAGGCGCTGCTGTGGCCGCGCAACGCCGGCTCGTATCCGGGCTTCGCTTTCACCGATCCGCCGCTGTCGCTGGCCGCCGGGCATTTCGGACTGGGCCATGGCAACGGGGCGCATTCGCCGGATGAGTACTACCTCATCGACTCCAGCAACAAGAACCTGGAAGGGATCGACGGGGCGGCGATGTCGTTCGCGGAGTATTTCTACGAGTTGGCGAAGTAGCGTTCCGTCCACGCTGCCGGTCGCGTCGTCGGGCTATCGTGTTTTCAACGGCCCGGCGACGTTGTAAGCATTAAGAATGATGCCGGACGGAAATGCTGTCGAACTGACGAGTTCGAACGCGCGTGCAGGAGTCCCTTCCGCAAACAAGCGCTTGCCGGTGCCCAACAGCACCGGCGAGACGATCAGCAGCACTTCATCGGCAAGCCCGTGTTCGAGCAGCGTCGATGTCAGCGTCGAGCTGCCTGAGAGGATGAGGTCGGGTCCGCCCTGCGCCTTGATGCGGC
>JBBRZU010000129.1:0-6565 GCA_038236425.1 Lysobacterales bacterium | reverse complement strand
TGAAAGAACCCATGTATGCCGACGTCGTCGACGCGGTCCCGCTGACCCAGACCACCGAGTCGCCGCAGAAGGTATGCGACAACCAGTCGGTCCAGGTGCGCCAGCCCGAGCGCTTCGGCAACAAGGATGGCACCTTGATTGGCGCCGTCGTCGGTGGCCTGGTCGGGCACCAGGTGGGTGGCGGCAACGGTCGCACCCTGGCCACCGTGGCCGGCGCCGTTGGCGGCGGCTATATCGGTCGCGACATTGACCGAAAGCACGTGGGCGGCAGAGTGACCACGCAGAACCAGCGCGTGTGCCACACCGAAATGCGCACGAGCGAAAAGACCATCGGCTACGAAGTCCGCTACCAGTTGGACGGCAAGCTGCAGACCACGCGCGTGAGCAAGAAGCCCAGCGACCAGGTCTGGCTGGGTGATCGCGACCGGGTCATCGGGTATGACGTCGACTGGCGTTATCGCGACAAGAGCGGCACCGTGCGCCTGGACGAGAAGCCGGGCGAGCGCCTGCCGATTCGCGACGGCGCAATCATCGTCGAACGTCGGATCGCCACCAACGGCTGAGCCGGGCAGGGCACGACGTGTCCGCCCAGTCGCCCGTTCCAAGGGGTCCCCGGAGCTTTCCGGGGGCCCTTTTTGCGTGCGCCGTCACACGCTTCCGGCTAAAATGCCCGATTCCCAGACCCAAGCCGACCCCCACGCAATGGCCCTCGACCCGACCGATCTGTTTGATGTCCGTTCCCTGCTGTCCGACGAGGAGCGCCTGGTCCAGGATTCAGTCGCCCGCTTCGTGGACGACCGGGTCATTCCGATCATTGGCGATTGCTTCGACCAGGGACGGTTTCCGAAGGAGCTGATCCCGGAAATCGCAGCGATGGGCCTGCTCGGGTCCTCGCTGCCGGAAAAGTACGGTTGCGCCGGACTCAATTCGGTCAGCTACGGACTGATCTGCCAGGAGCTCGAGCGCGGAGATTCGGCGATCCGCAGCTTCGTGTCGGTACAGAGCTCGCTGTCCATGTATCCGATCTTCGCCTACGGCACCGAGGACCAGCGCGAGCGCTACCTGCCGGACATGGCGCGCGGCGAAATCATCGGCTGCTTCGGCTTGACCGAGCCGCAGGGCGGTTCCGATCCGGCCAACATGAAGACCAACGCCCGCCGCGATGGCGACGACTGGGTCATCAACGGCGCCAAGATGTGGATCACCAACGGCAACGTGGCCGACATCGCCATTGTCTGGGCGCAGACCGACGACGGCATCCAGGGCTTCATCGTGCCGACTGAGACGCCCGGGTTCACGGCGCAGGAAGTGCACAAGAAGATGAGCTTGCGCGCTTCGGTGACCTCGGCGCTGTTCTTCGACAACGTGCGCGTGCCAGACAGCCAGCGCCTGCCGAACGTGAAGGGCCTGAAGGGTCCGCTCGGTTGCCTGACCCAGGCGCGCTACGGCATTACCTGGGGCCCGATCGGCGCCGCAATTTCCAGCTACAGCACGGCGCTGGAGTATTCCAAGACGCGCATCCTGTTCGAGCGCCCGATTGCCGCGACCCAGGCCGTCCAGCTCAAGCTGGCGGACATGGCGCGGCGCATCACCATGGCGCAGTTGCTGGTGCTGCAGCTCGGCCGACTCAAGGATGCCGGCAAGATGCAGCCGGCGCAGGTGTCGCTGGCGAAGTGGAACAATTGCCGGATGGCCCTGGATATTTCGCGCGAGGCGCGCGACATCCTCGGTGGCGCCGGCATCACCACCGAATATTCGCCGATCCGGCACGCGCTCAACCTCGAGTCGGTGATCACCTACGAGGGCACCGAGACCGTGCACCAGTTGGTGATCGGGCGTGAAGTCACCGGCATCAACGCGTTCTGATCCGGCCATGGGCATCGGGCCAAGGTTGCAAACCGAACGCCTGCTGATGCGCGTTCCCGAGGCGTGCGATTTCGACGCCTTTGCCGAGCTCAATCAGGACCCGATCGCCATGCACTTCATCGGCGGCCAGATGCCGCGCGCCGCAGCCTGGCGGAAATTCCTGGTGATGCCCGGCGCCTGGGTGGTCCAGGGTTTCGGCATGTTCAGCGTGTTGGACAAGGTGACCGGCGAATGGCTGGGCCAGCTCGGCCCGTGGCAGCCCGAGGGCTGGCCTGGTACTGAAGTTGGCTGGGGCTTCAAGCGCGCTGCCTGGGGCAGGGGCTATGCCCATGAAGCCGCCGTGGCAGCGATCGACTGGGCGTTCGACACGCTGGGCTGGGACGAAGTGATCCATTCCATCGCTCCGGACAACGCGGCATCGATCGCGCTCGCGCAACGCCTGGGTGCGCGCAATCGCGGCCCCGGGACCTTGCCCGAGCCGTTCGCGGCGGAACGGATCGATATCTGGGCGCAGTCGCGCGCGCAGTGGCAGGCGGGTCGCAGCGACCGTGATGCCGCGGCCCGCAGCCGGTTGGCCGCATCGCCGGCCTCGCCGGAGCCGTCGCGATGACCGCCCCGGCATTTGCCCTCGGCCGGCCAAGCATCTACGGCCTGGCCAGCTCCGGCAATTGCTACAAGGTGCGCCTGCTGCTCGAGCAGCTCGGGCTGCCGTATCACTGGATCGAAACCGACAGCACGCGGGGTGACACCCGCACTGCGGAGTTCCTGGCCCGCAATCCGAATGGCAAGGTTCCCCTGCTCGAGCTTGAAGATAGCCGCCACCTTGCCGAGTCGAACGCGATCCTGTGTTTCCTGGGCGAGGGCACCGCGTTCCTTCCCGCCGATGCCTGGCACCGGGCGCTGGTGCTGCAATGGCTGTTCTTCGAACAATACAGCCACGAGCCCTATGTCGCCGTCGCCCGATTCATTTCGCGCTGGCTAGCCGAAGATCATCCGCGCCGCGCTGAATTGCCGCGCCTGCGCGAACGTGCGCATGCCGCGCTTGCGTTGATGGACGCGCACTTGTCCAGCCGCGACTTCCTGGTGAACGATCACTACTCCGTGGCCGACATCGCCCTGTACGCCTACACGCACGACGCACCGCGCGGCGGCGTCGAACTCGAAGGCTATCGCGCGCTGCGCGCCTGGCTGGCGCGGGTCGAAGCCACGCCGCGCTTCGTCCCGCAACAGCTTTGAGCCGGGCCCCGGCCGACCCCCTTCCTTTCGGTAGCAAACCCATGTCTTCCCCCGCGACCCTGATCCCCGCCCGGCACAAGAACGTCAATCGCGCCCAGGTGTGCGACGAAAACTTCACCGAGTTCGTGCGCGGCTGGAATGGTGTTGTCTCGCACAAGCCGAGGCCGGGCGATCCGATCCTGCCAGGCAGCGCCTGCACGGCGCGCGACTTCCAGGAGCTGTTCGAATCGCAACTGGTGTCGCGGCACCTGGACCTGATGGCGCGCGTGCTGCGCGTCCAGCAGAAGGTTTTCTACACCATCGGTTCGTCCGGGCACGAAGGCAACGCCATGGTCGCGCGCCTGGCCCGGTACACTGACCCCGCCTTCCTGCACTACCGCAGCGGCGCCTTCATGGCCGAGCGCTTCCGGAAATTGCCGGGCATGGATCCGATCATGGATTCGGCACTGAGCTTCGCCGCCAGCAAGGACGACCCGATCTCGGGTGGCCGGCACAAGGTCTGGGGCAGCAAGCCACTGTGGGTACTGCCGCAGACCTCGACCATTGCCTCGCATCTGCCGAAGGCATTCGGCACCGCGGTCGCCATCGAGCAGGCCCGACGCATCGGACACACGCTGCCGATTCCGGCCGACTCGATCACGATCTGCAGCTTCGGCGATGCCTCGAGCAATCACGCCACCGCGCAGACTGCATTCAATGCCGCGGCCTGGACGGCATACCAGAAACTTCCCGCGCCGGTGCTGTACGTGTGCGAAGACAACGGCATCGGCATCTCGGTGAAGACGCCCGAGGGCTGGATCAGCAGCAACTTCCGCGATCGCAAGGGCCTGGATTACTTTTATGCCGATGGACTCGACCTGGCCACGGGCTATGGCCAGGTACAGGCGGCGGTGGAGCATTGCCGCCGGACCCGCCGCCCGACCTTCCTGCACCTGCGAACGACCCGCGTGATGGGGCATGCGGGCACCGATTTCGAGATCGAATGGCGCAGCGTGCAGGAGTTGATGGCCGTCGAGGCATCCGATCCGCTGCTTCGGTCGGCGGAAATCGCGATGCAGTCTGGCCTGATGGATGCCGATGACCTGCTCGGACTGTATGAGCTCACCCGCGAGAAATGCTTCGCGGCTGCGGAGCAGGCTGACAAGCGGCCGCGCCTGACCAGCCTTGCAGAAATCATGAAGCCACTGGCGCCATACACCCCTGCCGCCGTGGCGAAAGAGGCCGCGCGCCTCGATTTCGTCGACAAGCGCCTGGAAGTCTTTGGCGGCGAATCGCGCTTGCCCGAGGCGCAGGCGCCGCGCCACCTCGCGATCCAGATCAACAACGCCCTGCATGACCTGCTTTGCAAGTATCCGGAAGCCCTGCTGTTCGGCGAGGACGTGGCACAGAAGGGTGGCGTCTATACGGTGACCAAGGGACTGCAGAAGGCCTTCAAGGGTGCCCGCGTGTTCAACACGCTGCTGGATGAGACCATCATCCTGGGGCTGGCCCAGGGCTTCGCCAACATGGGCATGCTGCCGTTCCCGGAGATCCAGTACCTGGCCTATTTCCACAACGCCTGCGACCAGATCCGCGGCGAGGCGGCCTCGCTGCAGTTCTTCTCCAATGACCAATACCGCAACCCGATGCTGATGCGGGTGGCCTCGCTCGGCTACCAGAAGGGTTTTGGCGGGCATTTCCACAACGACAATTCGATTACCGCCCTGCGCGATATTCCAGGCCTGGTAGTCGGCTGCCCCAGCCGCGGCGATGATGCGGCAATGATGCTGCGCACGATGGCGGCGCTGGGTAAGGTGGACGGAAGGGTCTGTGCCTTCCTCGAGCCGATCGCGCTGTACATGACCAAGGACCTGCATGCCCCCGGCGATGGCCTGTGGCAGACCAGCTATCCGTCGCCGGAGCTGTCGATGCCCCTGGGCGAAGAGCGCGTCTATTTCCCGGAGGCCGGCGATCTGGTGATCTTCACCTTCGGTAATGGCGTGCCGATGAGCCTTCGCGCCGCGAAGGAACTGGAGGCAGCCCATGGCTGGGCGGTGCGGGTGGTGGACCTGCGCTGGCTGGCGCCGTTGAATTCCGCCGCCATCGCGCGCCATGCCCGCGATGCCCGCCGCATCGTCGTGGTGGACGAAGGTCGGCGCAGCGCCGGGGTCGGCGAGGGCATCATCACGGCGATCGTCGAGGCGGGGCTGGGCGCAATTCCCTTGCGCCGCGTGGTCGGCGCGGATACCTTCACGCCCCTGGCAGGCGCCGCGCTATTGGTTCTGCCCTCGGAACGCGATATCGTTGCGCTGGCCGGAGAGCTGGCGTAACCGCGTTTGACTCCGTGCAAAGCCCGCCCCCGCGGCTTCACCTAGACTGAGGCGCATGAGCCAATCCCGGCCGCTCACGATCCTGTTTGCCGACGTCAGCGGCAGCACACGACTCTTCGAGTCTCGCGGTGACGTCGAGGCAAGGCGCCTGATCGCCTCCGTCCTGGATGCGCTCAGCATCATCTGCCGGCAATACGGCGGCAAAGTCATCAAGACCATCGGCGACGAGGTCATGTGCACGCTGCCAACGCCGCTCGACGGCCTGCTGGCCGCCTGCGACATGCAGCGCAAGCTGTCGCGCGATGTGAATTTCATCAAGGACAACCTCGCCGTGCGCATCGGCCTGCACCATGGCAATGCGCTGGAAGAAAACGATGATGTGTTCGGCGATGCGGTGAATGTCGCTGCGCGCATGGCCTCGCTGGCCAAGCGCGAGCAGATCGTCACCACCGCATCCACCGTCGCTGCCGCCACCGGCCGGCTGCCGGAAACGCGCAGCCTGGGACGGGCCCGGGTCAGCGGCAAGTTGCTGCCAATCGAAATCGTGGACGTGGTCTGGCAGGAGGATACCTCCGGCATGACCATGGTCCAGAGCGCCATCCGCCTGGGCGATGCCAATGCGCCCGTCGGTGCGCGTTTGACGCTGCGCCACCGTGGCAAGCTGGTTGAGCTGACCGAAACGTCCGAGCCTTTCATGATGGGGCGCGAAGCCGGCAACCACCTGGTGGTCGAAGCCGACTGGGTCAGCCGTACCCACGCCCAGATCGAGTTCCGGCGCGGTCACTTCATGATTGCCGACCGCTCCACCAACGCCACCTACGTGTGCATCGGCCAGGATCCCGAGTTGCGCGTCCACCGCGACGAGATCCACCTGCGCCAGGCGGGCAGCATCAGCATGGGCCAGGCCGGCGCGGTCAATACGCACGACCTGATCCATTTCGAAGCGCGCTGAGTTTGCGGCGTAAGCGGTCGCAACGCGACCGCATTTCTCTGATCTAAACCGACATGCCGAGCTGGCAACCCGAACGGGCGGCCGAGGCCAATGACTTGTCGCCAGTCCTCAGCGACGATCGGCCTTGATCTGCAAGCCGGTGGACTGGACCGCTGAGGTCGGCGCACCCGGGGTGCCCGGCGGGGCCGACGTGGCGGTCGGC
>JBBRZU010000128.1:0-6815 GCA_038236425.1 Lysobacterales bacterium | reverse complement strand
TGGTCGAGGTGCTCGACACTGCGCCCTGGGTCAGCCAGATCGCCGGCCGGCATGGCGTGCAGATCGGCGGCTTTACCTTGTCGGCCGACGGGCGCAGGCTGGTGCTGGTGGCGACGCTCGACAATCTGCTCAAGGGCGCGGCAACGCAGGCCGTGCAGAATCTCAATCTCGCGTTTGATTTCGACGAAACCCTGGGCATCCCACTGTGAGAGGCGCTTCGTGAGCGAGTTGCTCTGGCAAAAACCTGGCACCCGCGTGGACGAGCGCATCCAGCGCTTCCTCGCTGGTCGTGATGTGGTCCTGGACCGCGAACTGTTCGCCTTCGATATCGAGGCGAGTGCGGCGCATGCGGAGGGATTGGCGAACATCGGAATCCTCACTGAGAATGAATTGGTTGCGATCAAGCGCGAGCTTGGATTGTTGTCGACCGACTTCGTAAGCGGCGAATTCGTCCTGGACGAGCGCTATGAAGATGGACATTCGGCGATCGAGTCGCGATTGACCGAGCGTCTCGGTGAAATTGGCCGCAAGATCCACACCGGCCGCAGCCGCAACGACCAGGTGCTGGTCGCCACCCGCCTGCATCTGCGCGCAGCGTTGGCACGCCTGGGCGGTCATTCGGTTGCGATCGCCCGCGTTGCGCTCGATCGCGCCGGCGCCGATGCGGCGCTGCCGATGCCCGGCTACACGCACCTGCAGCGCGCCATGGTGTCCTCGGCAGGCCTGTGGTGGGCCGGTTGGGCCGAAGCCTTCATCGATGACGCGAAACTTGCCCGGGATACCGCAACCTGGGTCGATGCCAATCCACTCGGCTCCGCGTCCGGCTACGGCGTCAACCTGCCACTGGACCGCGGCTTTACCACCCGCGCGCTGGGGTTTTCGCGCATGCAGGTCGCCGCGACCTATGCGCAATTGTCACGCGGCAAGTTCGAGCTGCAGGCGCTCAACGCGCTCGGCCAGGCGCTACTGGACGTGCGTCGGCTGGCCTGGGACCTGAGCCTGTTCGCCAGCGCGGAGTTCAATTTCATCAGCCTGCCTGCCGAATACACCACTGGCTCCTCGCTGATGCCGAACAAGCGCAATCCCGACCTGATCGAGTTGCTGCGCGCGAGCTATGTGGTGGTCGCCGGCGCGCGCACCGAGATCGAGCAATTGCTGTCGCTGCCGTCGGGCTATCACCGCGACCTGCAATTCAGCAAGGAGCCGCTGCTGCGTGCCTTCTCGCATGGCCTGGACGCGCTGGCCCTGGTGCCGGACCTGCTGGCGCGGATGGAATGGAAGCCAGAAGTGATGCGCTCTGCGATCGACGATGGCATGTTCGCCACCGACAAGGCGCTGGAGCTGGCAAAAGACGGCGTGCCGTTCCGCGAGGCCTATCGCCAGGCGGCGGAGTCGCCGTTACCTCGCGCCGGCAATGATCCTGACGCCAGCCTGCGCGCCCGTCGCGATGCCGGCTTCGGTGCGCTCGATGCGCTGCATGCCAGGTTGGACGCGCTCTAGGCCGGCATGCCACCTTTGAAAATTCGCTTTGGAGCGGGCTCGAGCTGGTCGCGCTGGGTTATGCGCTCTTCGGGTGCCACACTGGCGCAGGCGCCACCCATCTGCTGATCAGGAGACGTTGATGCGACATATCGAGCGGCACCGGATGCATCGGATCGGATGGCTGCGCGCCGCCGTCCTGGGCGCAAACGACGGCATCGTCTCCACCGCCAGCCTTGTGCTCGGCGTTGCAGCAGCGGGGGCGACGTCGGCAGCGGTCATGGTTGCGGGCATCGCCGGTCTGGTTGCGGGCGCGATGTCGATGGCGGCGGGCGAATACGTGTCCGTCAGTTCCCAGCGCGATACCGAGCAGGCCGACCTGGAGCGCGAGCGCAAGGAGTTGGTTGCTGACCCGGCACACGAGCACGAGGAAATGGCCGCGATCTACGTCGGCCGCGGGCTGGATCCGGAACTGGCGAAGGAAGTGGCCGTGCAGTTGATGAAGCACGACGCGCTGGGCGCGCATGCCCGTGACGAACTGGGCATGGTCGGCGAGTTGGCAGCGAATCCGGTGCAGGCGGGCCTGGCCTCCGCTGCGAGCTTCGCGGTTGGCGCTGCCTTGCCCCTGCTGGCGGCGTGGCTGTCGCCAGATGCGAGTCGTTCATGGCTGGTGGCAGGCAGTTCGCTGGTGTTCCTGGCGGCGCTGGGCGCGTTGTCGGCCAGAACCGGCGGCTCGTCGGTGTGGACCGGGACGTGGCGGGTGTTGTTCTGGGGCGCGTTGGCGATGGCGATTACGGCGGCAGTGGGGGCGTTGTTCGGGGTGGCGGCCTAGTCGGCCGTCGGTTGGTGGTGACCGGTTCCAGTTGCCACCTCCGGCGCGATCCTGAATCAGCCGTCATGCTCTGTTCCGCTTGTGCGTGCAAGCATCCCCATGAAACATCCATGGCGCGACCAGCGCGCCGCACGTTGATCCATGCAAGGAGTCGATCATGAACAAGCCTACGAAACGCAATCCTCCTGACAACTCGGCGCCGCGGCCGGTTCGCGAGATCGCCGGGGAGGAAAATGATTTTGAACTGTCCCAGCACGACATGCCGATCGACGACCCGGGCGATGCACAGCGCTCGTCGAAATTGGACGGCGAGGGGGACGGGGAGGAGGAGTTGCGTTGAGGGGCGGATTGCTGGGCGTAGGAGCGGATTGCGGAGCTTGGGGGCGGATTGCGGAGCTTGGGAGCGGATTGCGGAGCTTAGGAGCGGACTGCGGAACAGGCGCTATGAGTGCGCGGATGGTGGACTTGTATTGCTGCTGCGCTTGGAATGCAAAAAACCGCCTTTCGGCGGTTTTTTTCATCCAACGATCTTTGGTCGGGGAGACAGGATTCGAACCTGCGACTTCTACGTCCCGAACGTAGCGCTCTACCAGGCTGAGCTACACCCCGAGGTAGCCCGGGATTGTACTTGCCCGCGGGCGGGGGAGGCAAGGCCAAGCCGGGAAGGAAGAGGCAAGCCGGAGCCGCGCCCGCTAGAATAAGGGGTCTGCCTGGAGCCCCCGACTCGTGATCAAGCCCCGTACCCCGCCTGGCGTCATGGAATTGCTGCCACGCGACCAGATCGCCTTCCAGCGGATGCTGGACGTGATCCGGCGCAATTTCGAGCGCTTCGGCTTCCTGCCGGTGGAAACGCCGGTGTTCGAGCTCAGCGATGTGCTGTTGACCAAGACCGGCGGCGAAACCGAGCGCCAGGTGTACTTCGTGCAGTCCACCGGCTCGTTGGAGCAAGGCGGCCAGCCGGACCTGGCCCTGCGCTTCGACCTGACCGTGCCGCTGGCCCGCTACGTGGCCGAGCACGAACACGAACTCGCGTTCCCGTTCCGTCGCTACCAGATGCAGCGCGTGTACCGCGGCGAGCGCGCCCAGCGCGGCCGTTTCCGCGAGTTCTACCAGTGCGACATCGACGTGATCGGCAAGGACGCACTGTCGGTGCGTTATGACGCCGAGATGCCGGCGGTGATCCACTCGGTGTTCTCGCAACTGGGCATCGGCCCGTTCACGGTGCAATTCAACAACCGCAAGTTGCTGCGCGGCTTCTTCGAGCAGCTCGGCATTGCCGAGGGCGAGCGCCAGGCGCTGGTGCTGCGAGAGATCGACAAGATCGACAAGCGCGGCGCCGATGCGGTGCGCGCAACCCTCGTCGGCGAAGGCTTCGGCCTGGCCGAAGACATCGTCGCGAAGATCATGGTGTTCGTGCAGACCCGCTCGACCAGCCATGCCGATGCATTGGCCAAACTTGCCGCACTCGATGCCGCGGCCAACCCGACCCTGGCCGAGGGCGTGTCCGAGCTGCGCGAGGTGCTGGTCGTGCTGCAGGCGCTTGGCGTGCCGGAGAAGAACTACGCGATCAATTTCTCCATCGCCCGCGGACTGGATTACTACACGGGCACGGTTTACGAGACCACGCTGGACGATTTCCCGCAGATCGGCTCGATCTGCTCCGGCGGCCGTTACGAGAACCTGGCCGGGCATTACACCAAGTCCAAGCTGCCCGGCGTTGGTATCTCGATCGGCCTGACTCGCCTGTTCTTCCAGTTGCGCGAGGCGGGCATCGTCTCGACCGCGGACAGCTCGGTGGACGCGCTGGTCGGCCTGATGGACGAATCCCGGCTGCCCGAATCCCTCGCCATCGCGCAGCTGTTGCGCGCGGGTGGCATCAATACCGAGGTGCAGCTGGAGCCGAAGAAGCTGGCCAGGCAGTTCCAGTACGCCGACAAGGCAGGCATCCGCTTCATGGTCCTGCTGGGCGAGGACGAGGCCGCGCGCGGCGTGGTCACAGTCAAGGACCTGCGTCGCCAGGAGCAGTTCGAGGTCACCCGCGACGAACTTGCGGCGACACTGAAGACCGAACTCGAGCAACAGCGCGCAATGCAGGCGAATTGAAATGACCACCGCCACCGGCAATGCCACCGTGATCCGCCTTGATGGCCAGTCGCTCACGCACGCGCAGGTGCTGGCGGTCGCGAACGGTGCCAGCGTCGAACTCGATCAGGCCCAACTGGTCAAAGTCCAGCGCGCCGCCGATTTCCTGCGCGACATGGTCGCCAGGCAGGAGCCGATCTACGGCGTCTCCACCGGTTTCGGCAGCAACGCGGACAAGCTGCTCGGCGCGCATCGGCTGCGCCCCGGCGGTGACCAGTCGGAAAGCGTGCTCGAGGAATTGCAGCGCAACCTGATCGTGACCCATGCCGTTTGTGTCGGCGAACCGTTTGCTGCGGACGTCGTGCGGGCGATGCTGGTGATCCGAATCAATACCCTGATGCGCGGCCACTCCGGTATCCGCGTCGAGACCCTGCGCGCGCAAGTTGACCTGCTCAACGCGGGGATCGTTCCAGTCGTGCCGCAGAAAGGCTCGGTCGGCGCCAGCGGTGATCTTGCGCCGCTGTCGCACCTTGCCATCGTGCTGCTCGGCGGCGGTGAGGCGTTCTGCAAGGGCAAGCGCATGCCAGGCGCGGAAGCGCTCAAGCGCGCCGGCCTGCAGCCGGTGAAGCTGTCGCACAAGGAAGGCCTGGCGCTGAACAACGGCACCGCGCAGATGCTCGCGACCGGCGTGCTTGCCGCGGCCCGGCTCGAAACCTTGCTCGATACCGCCGATCTTGCCGCTGCGACCACGCTCGACGCCTTCGCCGGCCGCATGCGCGCGTTCGATGAACACGTCCATGCACTGCGCCCGCATCCGGGACAGGTGCAATCGGCGGCCAATCTGCGCCGGCTGCTCGATGGTTCCACCCTGGTCGACATCGCCTATCACCTGGTGCCGCACTTCCAGCCCTGGGCGCCGGGCAGCTGGAGCACGCCCGAGCAGCAGGCACTCGGCTTCGACATCAGCTGGGATTGGGTGCCGCTGGACCAGCGCCACGGCCGCGAGCGCTTCTACGCGCGTTTCCGCCCGTTCCGCGGCGGCAAGAAGCACCAGCCGCAGGACAGTTACTCGCTGCGCTGTATTCCGCAGGTGCATGGCGCCGTGCGCGATGCGCTGGCGCAGGCCCAACGCGTGCTCGACATCGAACTCAACGCGGTCACCGACAACCCGTTGCTGTTCCCGGACTTGCCGGGTGCGCGCGAGATCGAGGACCAAGTCGTCTCCGCCGGCCATTTCCACGGCATGCCTCTGGCGCTGGCGATGAGCTACCTCAAGGCCGCCATCCCGGTGCTCGCATCCATCTCCGAGCGCCGCCTCAACAAGCTGGTCGATCCGGCTACCAACGATGGCCTGCCGGCGTTCCTGATCGGCAATGAAGACGGTACCGAGAGCGGCTTCATGATCGTGCAATACACCGCGGCGGCCCTGGTCAACGACCTGTGCAGCCGGGCCCATCCCGCATCCGTGTACTCGATCCCGACCAGCGCCAATGCCGAGGACCATGTCTCCATGGGTGCCAACGAAGGCCGCCACGTGCTCGACATGTGCGAGGACCTCGCGCGGGTGATCGCCCTGGAGCTGTACACCGCCGCCCAGGCCCTCGATTACCGGCGCGACATGATCAATGCGGCGCGTACGCTCGCGCGCGCGGGTGATGTCGAGGCGCTGGCGGAAAAAGTGCGTGGCGCCCCGCTGCCGACATCGCCGGATCGCGCGACCTTCATGGCCGAGGTCGAACTGTTGCGCGCTGAACTCGCCGCCGCCCCGGAATTCCAGCCCGGTGCCCCGGTTGGCGCCATGCTGCGACGGTTGCGCGGCGAAATCCCGTTCATGGCACGCGACCGCGCCATGGATGGCGAAGTTGCGCGGGTTTGCGAACTGGTGCTGGGCGGCGAGTTGCTCGGCAACGCCTAGAGGCTCGTGCTGCCAGCGCGAGCGCGTGGCCTAGACCGTCGCGTGGACCTGATTCCGGCCGGCGTTCTTGGCCGCATACAGCGCATCGTCGGCCAGATGCAGCAACTCGTCTGCATTTGCAATCGACCCGGCCGGCAAGCTGCAGATGCCGATACTGACGGTCATTGCAATGTCCTTGCCGCCATAGCGCACGATATGCGCTTCGATCCGGTGCCGCACGCGCTCGGCAACTTCGCGTGCCTTGGTGGCGCCCGCGCCGGGCAGCAGGACAACGAATTCCTCGCCGCCGAAGCGCGCCGTGACCGACGCGTCCGGGCGCAGGCAGTCATCGAGGCTGCGCGCGAGCACGCGCAGGCATTCGTCACCGGCCAAATGGCCATACTCGTCGTTGACCAGCTTGAAGTGATCGATATCCAGCAGCAGCAGGCTCAGCGGTTGCCGGGTCTCGATTCCGTGGCTGAGCATCTGTTCGAACACTTCGCGGAAATGCCGGCGGTTGAACATGCC
>JBBRZU010000127.1:0-6846 GCA_038236425.1 Lysobacterales bacterium | reverse complement strand
GATGCAGAACAACGCGCCGGGCGAGGATGGCGAGCGCGGCGTCATCATCAACACCGCGTCGGTTGCCGCCTACGAAGGCCAGATCGGCCAGGCGGCGTACGCCGCCTCGAAGGGTGGCGTGGTTGGCATGACCTTGCCGATGGCGCGCGAATTCGCGCGCATCGGCGTGCGCGTGATGACCATCGCGCCGGGCGTGTTCTGGACGCCGATGGTGGACACGATGCCGCCGCAGGTGCAGGAATCGCTGGCTGCCTCGATCCCGTTCCCGTCGCGCCTGGGCCAGCCGCATGAATTTGCCGAGACTGTCGCCTTCATCCTGCGTACCCGCTATTTGAACGGCGAAACCATCCGGCTCGATGGCGCAACCCGCCTCGCCCCGAAATAGTGTGGGAGCGGCTTTAGCCGCGACTGCCAATCCCGATCGCGGCTAAAACCGCTCCCACATTGGAGATGAAATGAAGGCTTCCGAAGTCAAGAAAGGCAACGTGGTCGAGCACAATGGCGCGGTCTACCAGATACGCGACATCGAGCGCAGCGCGGCGCAGGGGCGCAGCGGCAACGTCACCTTCCGCTTCATCATGTACAGCGTGCCCGGCGGCAACAAGTTCGACCTGAGCCTGCGCTCGGAGGATGAATTGAAGGAAGTGGAACTGGTCCGCCGCGCAGCCAGCTATTCCTACCGCGACGGCGAGGCCTACGTGTTTCTCGATGCCGAGGACTACACGCCCTACCAGCTTGATGCCGAGGTGATCGGCGACAACGCCGGCTACATCACCGATGGACTGGAAGGCTGCTTCATCCAGATCATCGACGACCTGCCGGTTGCGGTGCAGTTGCCACCGAGCGTGGTGCTTGAAGTGGTCGAGACGCCGCCGGAGCTGAAGGGTGGCACGGCCACGAAGCGCCCGAAGCCGGCGCGACTGAACACGGGCATCGAGATCCAGGTGCCGGAATACATCAGCAACGGCGAAAAGATCTGGGTCAGCACGACGACCGGAGAATTTGCTGGTCGTGCCTGACCTCCTCAGGGAGCGGCCTATCGGTGCTCCCTGGGGGTCAGGCCCTGTTAAACGGAACCGGCCCCGTTCAGGAATTTCGTCGCAAGCCGACGCACGGATGCATCGATTGCCGGATCCTGCGCGATCCCGGCGATCGGGCGCCAAGCCAGCCCGTGTGATTCTTCGTTGACGACGAATGTCTCGTCGCCGGACGCATTCACGATGAAACGCATGTCGTAATGCCAATGTTCCGGCTCGACGCCGCGCGCCGGGATGCGGTGGCGATCCAGGTCAAACACATCGGGCTCGACCCGCAGCCCGCGCAGGCCGGTTTCCTCTTCGGCCTCCCGCAATGCCACGGCGGCCAGGTCACGCTCGCCGTCCGCGTGCCCGCCAGGCTGCAGCCAGCGGTCGAGCTTGCGGTGGTGCAGCAAGGCCGCGCGCTGGCGGTCGGCGGACACCACCCATGCAGAGCCGGTGAAATGTCCCTCGAGGCGCTCGCGACTGAACGGGTCCGGGCCATCGTCCAATTCCAGCAACTGGCGGAACCGGTTCACGGTTTCCGACTCCGCAGGCCATTGGTTGCCGTAGGTAATCAGGTCGGCCAGGAGCGCGTCGATGTCGTTCATTTGCTGGTTCATGCCGTTCCCGATTGATCCTTCCGGGCATTGTCGCCCGACCGGCCCGGCGCTTGTACAGCCCGGGCCACGCGGGTTATGGTTGCCCGGATTCCTGCCTGGGAGGGGCCATGCTTGCGCATGGAAAGCCCGGCGCCGGAGCGATTGAACCAATTGAACCAATTGAACCGCCGAACGACCACCGAGGGGACAGATTGATGGCCAGCAATGCCAACCGAGGCTTCATGGCTCGGCTCTTGCTACGCAAGAGCGTCGAGCAGATCCAGCACGAGACCGAAACCAGCGAACTCAAACGCACCCTGGGTCCATGGAACCTGGTCCTGCTCGGCATCGGCTGCATCATCGGCGCCGGCATCTTCGTGCGCACCGGCAATGCCGCGGCGCTGCACGCCGGACCGGCGGTCCTGATCAGCTTCCTGGTCGCTGGCATCGTCTGCGCCCTGGCTGGACTGTGCTACGCCGAACTGTCCTCCACGCTGCCGGTCTCCGGATCCGCGTACACCTACAGTTACGCCACCATCGGTGAATTCGCCGCCTGGATCATGGGTGCACTGCTGCTGCTCGAATACGGCCTGGCTGCTTCGGTAGTCGCTGTCGGTTGGTCCGGATACGTGGTCAGCCTGCTCGGTGACTACGGCATCGTGATTCCGCCTGAACTCACTGGTCCCAGCGGCCACGCGATCATGCGGGACGGCGTTGCCCTGCTGGGTGCCGATGGCAGCCCTGTCACTGCGCTGTTCAACCTGCCCGCCTTCCTGATCTGCGTGGTGCTGTCGGCATTGCTGGTGTTCGGCGTGTCGGAAAGCGCCAAGGTCAACAACATCATCGTCGCGATCAAGCTGACGGTGATCGTCGCATTCATCGTGATCGTGGGCTGGTTTGTGATCCAGCATTTCGACACTCTCAAGTCCAACTGGGACCCCTTCATCCCCGAACCCACCGGTGCCAAGGGCGAGTTCGGCTGGAGTGGCATCCTGCGTGCGGCCTCGATCGTGTTCTTCGCCTACATCGGCTTCGAGGCGGTCTCGACCGCCGGCCAGGAAGCGCGGGACCCGAAGAAGGACATGCCGTTCGGCATCATCGGCTCGCTGCTGGTGTGCACCATCCTGTACATCCTGGTGTCGATCGTGATGACCCTGGTGGTCAACTACAAGATGCTCGACGTGCCCGATCCGGTTGCCGTCGCGGTTGATGCCCTGGGTCCGGCCTGGGGCTGGTTCGCCAAGACGATCAAGGCTGGCGCGATCATCGGTCTGACCTCGGTGGTGCTGGTGCTGATGTACGGCCAGACCCGCATCTTCTACACGATGGCCCGCGACGGCCTGCTGCCGAAAGCGTTTGCCCGGGTCCATCCGCGCTTCCGCACTCCGTGGATCAACACGATCCTGGTCGGCTTGCTGACGGCGTCGGCGGCGGCATTCTTCGACATCAACACCCTGGGCGACATGACCTCGGTCGGCACCCTGGCTGCCTTCGGCATCGTCTGCCTGGCGGTCATCTGGTTGCGTCGCACCCACCCGGAGATCCCGCGCGGATTCAAGGTGCCGATGTATCCGGTGCTGCCCGCCCTGGGCATCGTTTCCTGCTTCGCTTTGATCTTCACCGTGGAAACACGCGTGCTGATCTTCTTTGCCTGGTACGCGGCGGGCGCGATCGTCATGTACTTCGTCTACGGCATGCACAATTCGCGGCTGAACAAGGGCCTCTCCGCCCTGGGCGGCCCGGACATGCCGGAGTTCAAGGAAGACGCGGCAGACCCACGCTGACAATAGTCGGCCGGCCGCCAAGGCAGGCCGGCACCGATTCAACGGCAAGTAAGAACGGCGCGGATCTCCGCGCCGTTTTTTTTCGTCGGGGCGAACGGGGGGCCCGCCGTCCGATGTCCTGAGACGGAGCGGTTGCTAAGATGCTGCGAAGGCCAGCTGTTCCCGGCGGCCAACGGAATCCAGATGACCGCAGCCGCCATGCTCAGCACTTCGATCGCGATCATCGCTGCCTTGGCGTTGGTCGCCTTCGGCTGGCTGCTGGGGCGCAAGGTGGGCCATGGTGCGCGCGACGCTGCGCTGGCAGACCTGGAAGCCGAGCGGCAACGCGGCGATCGCCTGGCTGCGGATGCCGCACGACTGCCCGACGCCATCGAGCGCGCGCAACGCGCGGAGTCCGCACTGGCAGGATCCGGCGCGGAACTGCAGGCAGCGCTGTCGCGCGAGGGTGGACTGATCTCGACCGTGGCCACGCTTCGCGACGCTGCGGCGCGCCAGGATGCCGACACCGAATCCCGGCAGGCCGCGCTGTCGGCGGCGCAGGCCCAACTGCAGGCGATGGGGTCCGAATTGGCAACCGCCACGGCGCAGCGCGATGCCGCGCAGGCAGCAAGCACCGAGGCGCGCGCCTTCCTGGCCGAAGCCCAGGCGAAGTTGCAGGTCGCCTTCACGGCAGCCGCCAGCGAGGTCTTCGACGGCAAGGCGCGCGTGCTCAACGATCAGATCAAGGCGTCGGGCGTCGAGGCCACCGGCCGCCTGCAGGAAACGCTCAAGCCATTCGCCGAACGCGTCGAGACGTTGCAGGCGCGGATCGAGACCCTGGCCGCGTCCGACAACCAGGAACGGGCCAAGCTGGTCGGCACCATCGCTGAACTCAAGACGCTCAACCAGGACATGGCCGATGCGACGTCCTCGCTCAGTCGCGCATTGAAGGGCGGTGCCAAGGTCCGCGGTCAGTGGGGCGAAATGATCCTCGAGACGGTGCTCAAGGCCTCGGGCCTGGTCGAGGACATCAACTTCACCACGCAGAAAAAGACCCAGGACGACGAGACTGGCCAGCGTCGATTCGCCGATGTGGTGGTCAACATGCCCGACGGGCGCGCGGTGGTGATCGACTCCAAGGTCAACCTGGTCGATTGGGCCAATGCCAATGACGCCGATACGCCCGAAGCGCACCAGGAATCCATGACCCGGCACGCGGCCGCGATGCGCATGCACATGCGCGACCTGGCCGACAAGAATTACCCGAAGACGCTCGGCCCGCACGCACTCGAGATCACGGTGATGTTCGTGCCGATCGAGGGCGCGCTGTCCGCGGCGTTGGCGCACAACAGCGAACTGCAGGTGGAGGCGTTCGCCAACCGCGTGGTGTTCGCCAGCCCGAACACGCTGATGGCCATGCTGCAGGTGGTCAGCCGCCTGTGGACGCGCGACAAGCTGCAGAAGCAGCTGAGTGTTATCGGCGCCGAGGCAGGAAAGCTGATCGACAGCATCGGCGCGCTGCTGGAAGAGTTCGACGACATCGGCACCAGCATCGGTCGCTCTGACGCGGCCTTTCGCAAGGCTCGCAACCGCCTGACCGAGTCACCCCAATCGGTGCTGGCCCGGGCCAAGCGCCTGGTCGAGGCCGGGGCCAAGGGCAAACGCACACTTCCAGACGAGCTGCAACCGTCCGGGGGCAATGTGCTGGCACTGGGCGCCGACCCGCAGGTCGACGCTGGCGATTAGGCGGCTTTCTTGGCCCAGGCGCTGCACCAGCCCTTGGGTTCGACGCTGAAGCCCGCGAACAGGACGCAAGCGCCGGTCGCGGCGGTATAGAACTGGCAATTGGTGCAGTTGCTGCCGGCCTTGTGCGCGGCATTGGTCGTCTTCGTGGCGTCGGTCACGTAGCCCAGGGCCTTGGCCTGCGGATTGGTCACCGGCAACCTGGGCAGGGCAGCAGCCCGTGCGCGGGGCGCCGCGACCAGCATGGGAGCCGCGACGGCGGCAATGGCTGCGCCGATGAGGAACTTGCGACGGGAAACGGTGGATTCGTTCATTTGGGTCCTCCTGGACGACCGAATTGTAGTCCCGTAGAAGTGAAGGCCGCTTGACTGCGATCAAGTCTGGCGCAGCGGCCGCGCGCTTTGGCTAAACTGGGGATATGAACACGTCCCCTTACGATGCCGTGCGCCTGGCCGCCTGTGCCGCCGAGATCATCGACGTCACCCGCGATCTGGCTGCGCGCGGCTGGACCCCGGCCACCAGCAGCAATTTTTCGATGCGCCTGGACGACCACCACGCCGCGGTGACGGTGTCGGGCCGCGACAAGGGGCGGCTGACGCCGGAAGACATCATGGTGGTCGATCTTGACGGCAATGCCGTGGGCACCGACCGCCGGCCGTCAGCCGAAACCTTGCTGCACACCAAGCTCTACAAGCGCGACCCTGGTATCGGCGCAGTGTTGCACACGCATTCGCTCGCGCAAACGCTCGCATCACGCCTGTATGCGGGCGCCGGGCAGATCCGCTTCGAGGACTACGAGCTGATCAAGGCGTTTTCCGGCAACGACACTCACGACGCAACGCTGGACCTGTGCGTGCTGCCCAACAACCAGCACATCCCCACCCTCGCCGCCCAGGCCGACTGTTTGATGGATCGCGGCCCGATGTGGGGCTACCTGATCGACGGCCACGGCATGTATGCCTGGGGCCGCGACATGGCAGAAGCGCGCCGGCACCTTGAGGCGTTCGAGTTCCTGATCAACGTGGAGCTGGAAATGCGGAAGTTGCGCCCATGAGCCGGTTGCGGATCTTCGACGAAGCCGACCCATCCTCGCCCCTGCTGTCCAGCCGCGATCGCGCGGTGATCGCCGCCGAGCTGGCGCCGATCGGCGTGCGCTTCGAGCAGTGGCAGGCCGGTGACGAGCTGCCGCCCGGCGCGCATCCCGATGCGGTGATGCAGGCGTATCGCGGCGACATTGACAAGATCGTCGCCGAGAAGGGCTTCAAGACCGTCGACGTCGTCAGTATTTATCCCGAGCACCCTGATCGCGAGGCGATGCGCAGGAAATTCCTCGACGAACATTTCCACAAGGAAGACGAAGTGCGCTTCTTCGTCGCCGGCACCGGACTGTTCACGCTGCACATCGGTGACCGGGTGTACGAGATCCTGTGCGAGAAGGATGACCTGATCGGCGTGCCCGACAGCACCAGGCACTGGTTCGACATGGGCCCGCATCCGCACTTCATCGCCATCCGTTTCTTTACCGAGCCGGACGGCTGGGTCGGCCATTTCACCGGCACCGACCTGGCCCAGCGCTTCCCGCGCCTTGGCGACGGGGCGGACTGATCGGTGACGCGCGCCATCCTGACCGACATCGAAGGCACGACCAGTTCGATCTGTTTCGTGAAAGACGTGCTGTTTCCGTACGCGCGCCGCGCCCTGCCCGGCTTCGTGCGCGCGCAT
>JBBRZU010000126.1:0-6893 GCA_038236425.1 Lysobacterales bacterium | reverse complement strand
GGTGGCATCATTCCGTCATCAGGCCGGGAGCCATGACCATGGATTGGGTGGATTTTCGCAGCGACACCGTCACCCGCCCGTCGGCGGCCATGCGCAACGCGGCGCTGCAGGTGCCGGTCGGCGACGATGTGATGGGCGACGACCCCACCGTCAATGCGTTGCAGGAACGGCTGGCCGATGCGCTCGGCTTCGAGGCTGGGCTGTTCGTGGCCAGCGGCACGCAGTCCAACCTGCTCGCGCTGATGGCGCATTGCGAGCGCGGCGACGAATACCTGGTCGGCAGCGAGGCGCATACCTACAAGTACGAGGGCGGTGGCGCGGCGGTGCTTGGGTCGATCCAGCCACAGCCGATTCCGCAATCGGCTGATGGCACGCTGGCGCTTGAATTGGTCGAAAAAGCGATCAAACCGCTGGGTGATCCGCATTTCGCGCGCACCCGGTTGCTGGCGCTGGAAAACACCTGGGCTGGGCGCGTGCTGCCGCAGTCGTATGTACTTGATGCGGCGGATCTCGCCAAGCGCCACGGCTTGGGCTTTCACCTGGATGGTGCACGGCTGTTCAACGCGGCGGTGGCACAGCATCATTCGGCGCGCGAGTTGGCCGAGCCCTTCGACAGCGTGTCGATCTGTTTTTCCAAGGGACTGGGCGCACCGATCGGCTCGATGTTGCTTGGCTCAAGTGCGCTGGTCGATCGCGCACGGCGTTGGCGCAAGGTAGTCGGCGGCGGCTGGCGCCAGGCCGGCATCGTGGCGGCAATGGCCGCCTACGCGCTCGATCACAATGTCGCGCGGCTGGCCGAGGACCATCGCCGTGCCGCAGAGCTGGCAGATGCACTGCGTGCGATCCCCGCGCTGTCAGTCGATGGGCCGCATACGAACATGGTGTTCGTCACCCTGCCCGCGGATCGCATTGCAGCACTCGATGCGCACATGCAGGCGCAGGGCATCAAACTCGCACTCGGCGGGTCGCGCTTGCGGCTTGTGTTGCACCTGGATATCGATGACGCGGGACTGGCCCGCGCCATCGCGGCATTCCGCAGCTACTTCAATTAGCCACGGGCGAGCTTCATCGCTTTCAGGTCAATCGGCTGGATCCGGGTCACGCGGCAGCGCATCTGGCCGACAATCACGTCGCCCGAGCCGGCCTGCAATCGGCCACGCATGCCATCGACACCGCCGAGTTCCACGGTCGCGCGACCGCTGAGCGCTTCGCAGTTGTGGGCCAGCGACAACAGGTAGGCGGTGCTCGGCTTGGTCCACACCACCATCGACTTGTCGCCGGTGCGCTGCCAGTTGTAGAGCTGGGTAAAGTTGAATTGCGGGATCGGCTCACCGGCATAGGCGGCGTAATCCTTGCGCTCGGCATGCGTGCCCGCACTGGCGGACGCAGCAAGCGTGGCGGCGAGCGCCGCGGTAAGCATGATGGATGCAATTTTCATGGGGTTGGCTCCCTGATCGGGTCGGCCTTTCACCTTAGACCTGCGCCAGCCCGGGTGCGGCGAACGCATCGCGCCGCTTTAGCTGCGAGTCAGCCAGTTCACGATCCGTCGGCCGATGCCACCGTACGGCGGATCGAGCAGGCGCATCGTATTGAAGCGCGACTGGTACAGCACCGGCATCGCCTTGCTGAAGGTCAGGAAGCCGGCGTGTCCGTGGTAGTTGCCCATGCCGCTGGCACCGACGCCACCGATCGGAAATTCGTTCTGGCCAAACTGGATCACCACGTCGTTGACGCAGGCCATGCCGGCACTGACCCGGGCCAGACTGCTATCGACGCGGTCGTTGTCGTTGTCGAATGCGTAGAAAGCCAGCGGCTTGTCGCGGCCGAGCACGTAGGCGATCGCCTCGTCGTGGCTGTCGTAAACCTTTACCGGCAGCAACGGGCCGAAGATTTCCTCGCGCATCACCATCGCCTCGTCCGGCGGATCGAGCAGCACGGTGGGCGGGATCAGCTCAACGCCCGGCTCCGGTGTGCCGGCATCGGGCTGGTATTGCTTGATCTCGACGCCGCGCTCGCGCGCATCTTCCAGCCAGTCGCGCAGGCGGTCGGCCTGTCGCGCATTCACGGTGGTGGTGTAGTCGGGGTTGCCGGCCAGAGTCGGGTAGCGGCGACGCAGGCTGGTGAAGTAGGCCTCGACGAAGGCATCGCGCTGGTCGCGCGGCACCAGCACGTAGTCGGGCGCCACGCAGGTCTGCCCGCCGTTGAAGCACTTGCCGAACGCGATCCGGTCGGCCGCATGCGCCACGGGATAACCGGGCGCGATCACTGCCGGACATTTGCCGCCGAGCTCCAGTGTTACCGGCGTGAGGTTGGCGGCAGCGGCGGCCATCACCAGCTTGCCGACCGCGGTGGAACCGGTGAACAACAGGTGGTCGAACGGCAGCTTCGTGAATGCCGCGCTCAGCGCTGCGTCACCCTGCGTCACCAGCACTTCGTCGGCGCTGAACGCCTCGCCAAGCATGGTCGCCAGCAAGGCGCTGACCTGCGGCGTGAACTCTGACGGCTTGATCATCACGCGGTTGCCAGCGGCCAAGGCGTTGGCCAGCGGCACGATGGCCAGCTGGAAGGGATAGTTCCAGGGCGCGACCACGCCGACCACGCCGAGCGGTGCGTAGCGCACTTCACCGCGCGCGGGGCGGAAGCTGAGGTTCACCGGACGCCGCTCGGGTCGCATCCAGCGGCGCAGGTGCTTGCGCGCGTGGCTGATCTCGTCGAGCGACACCAGCACATCGGCGCCCAGGGTTTCCAGCGGCGCGCGCCGGCCGAAATCGGCGGAGCAGGCGGCGACCACGGCATCGCGATACTTGCGGACCGCCGCTTCGAGCCGATCCAGGGACGCCAATCGCTCGCCCAGGGTCGGGATATGCGCCAGGTGCGCAGCGCGCAGCCGATCGAAGGCGGGGCGCAGGCTGTCAACCGGAGTCTGGGGAGTGTCCATGGGGGGAATGCTCATGGGGGAAATGTTCACGGGGAGGTGTTCATGGGGGAAATGCCCATGGAGCCAGTCTAGCGCGCGGCGGCCGCGCCCGCCGCTACACTGGGGCATGGCCATCCGCAGCTTCCAGGGCATCACTCCCATCCTCGGCGAACGCGTGTACGTCGACGGCGAGTCCACGGTGATCGGCGACGTGGTGCTGGGCGACGACGTGTCGATCTGGCCGGGCACGGTGATCCGCGGCGATGTGAACTACATCCGCATTGGCGCACGCACCAATGTGCAGGACGGCACCATCATCCACGTCACCCACGATGGGCCGTATGGCAAGGCGGGCGGGTTCGCGACGGTGATCGGCGCCGACGTGACCATCGGTCACGGTGCGATCGTGCACGCCTGCGTGATCGAGGATGCCTGCCTGATTGGCATGGGCAGCATCGTGCTCGACGGCGCGGTGGTGAAGAAGCACGGCTTTGTCGGCGCCGGCGCGGTGATCGCACCGGGCAAGGTGGTTGGCGAGGGCGAACTGTGGCTGGGCAATCCGGCGCGGATGGTGCGCAAGCTCGGCGAGAAAGAGATCGAGCAGCTCTACTACTCAGCCAAACACTACGTCCGCCTCAAAGACAAATACCTGTAACCACACCTGTGGGAGCGGCTTCCTTCTGCGGGAGCGGCTTCAGCCGCGATTGTTTGAGAATCGCGGCTAAAGCCGCTCCCACAGAAGCCGCTCCCACAGTTGAGTCAGTCGGCGGTGGTGAATCCGGTCGCGTTCGCGCGCAGGCCGTCGTAGATGGCGCGGGTCTGCGGGCGCTTGCCGTGCCAGAGCGCGAAGCTCTCGGCGGCCTGCTCGACCAGCATGCCGAGCCCGTCAATCGCCTCCGCGCAGCCTGCGCCGCGCGCCCAGGCCAGGAACGGAATCGCCGCATCGCCGTAGCTCAGGTCCACCGCCAGGGTGCGTGGGCCGACGATGCCCATCGGCAACACCAGGGCGCCATCGCTGCGGCCGGCCGAGGTGGCGTTGATGACGAAATCGAACGCACCCAGGGTGCCGATGTCATCCCAGTAGCGGGTGTGCACGCGCCCGGGCTGGCCGATGGCATCGGCAAGCGCATCGGCACGCTCGGGATGGCGGTTGACGATGAACAGGTCGCCAATGCCCGCATCAAGCAATGCCGGTGCGACGCCATGCGCCGCACCACCGGCGCCGAGCAACAAGGTACGCCGGCCGCGCAGGTCAAGCGCCTCGTGCTCGGTCAGGTCGCGCACCAGGCCTTGCCCGTCCGTGTTGTCGCCGATCCAGTCGGTGCCGTCGAAGGTCAGCGTGTTGACCGCGCCGGCGATGCGCGCCCGCTCGCCCAGTCGCGCGCACAGGCTCGCAGCGGCTTCCTTGTTCGGCAGGGTGACGTTGGCGCCGCGCCCACCGGTGGCGGCAAACACGCCCAATGCGTTGGCGAATCCGTCCGGCGCCACATCGATTGCCTCGTATTGCAGGGGGATGCCGAGTTGGCGCGCGAACGCTGCGTGGATACGCGGCGACAGGGTGTGTGATACCGGGTGACCAAAGACGGCATAGCGTGCAGCGGCGGTGCTCATGGAGTTCTCCGTGGAGGTGTTCAACCCTCGGCCAGCCAGGCGGCGGCGTCGAGGGCAAAATAGGTAAGGATTCCGTCGGCACCGGCGCGCTTGATCGAGGTCAGCGCCTCCAGCGCGCAGGCGCGGCCGTCGATCCAGCCATTCAACTCGGCTGCCTTGAGCATCGCGTACTCGCCGCTCACCTGGTACACGAAGGTGGGCGCGCCGAACGCGTCCTTCACCCGCCGCACGATATCCAGATACGGCAATCCAGGCTTGATCATGATCATGTCGGCGCCCTCGTCGAGGTCAAGCGCAACTTCGCGCAGCGCTTCCTCGGCGTTGGCCGGATCCATCTGGTAGGTGTATTTGTTGCCCTTGCCCAGCGCGCCGGCGGAACCGACGGCATCGCGGAACGGGCCATAGAAACTGGACGCGTACTTGGCCGAATAGGCCAGGATGCGCGTGTGCACATGACCGCCATCTTCGAGCGCTTCGCGGATCGCGCCGATGCGGCCGTCCATCATGTCGCTGGGCGCGACCACGTCGGCGCCGGCCTCGGCATGTGACAGAGCCTGCAACACCAGCGCGGCATTGGTCTGGTCGTTGATCACGTAGCCGGTGTCATCGATCAGCCCGTCCTGCCCATGCGAGGTGTACGGGTCGAGCGCGACATCGGTGATCACGCCCAGCTCCGGGAAGCGCGCCTTGAGCGCGCGGATGGCGCGTTGCGCCAGGCCATCCGGGTCCCATGCGGCGCTGCCATCGAGCGACTTGGCGTCGGGCGCGGTGACCGGAAACAGCACGATGGCCGGGATGCGCAGCGACACGGCGCGCTCGGCCGTACGCAGCAATTCCTCGATGGACAGGCGATCAACCCCGGGCATCGAGGCCACCGGCGTGCGGCCATCGAGTTCATGCACGAACACCGGCAGGATCAGGTCGTCCACCGACAGCCGGTGTTCGCGCATCAGCCGACGCGAGAAGTCATCGCGGCGCATGCGGCGGGGGCGGGTGTGCGGGAAGGCCATGCGTGCATCCATCGGCTGCCGGCGCGCGCCGGCGAGACCACCATTCTACCGCCGCCGGCGCGTTACGATGCCGCGATGCCCGCGCTCCGCACCCTGCCACCGGTCGCACGCACCTGCCTGGTGATCCTCGGTGTGCTCGCACTGCTGTGCATCGTCGGCCCGTGGTGGCTGCGCATTGACCCGCATCGGCCCGACTGGGAGTTCCTGTCCAGCGCGCCGTCGCTGGCCAGCGGCCACCTGTTCGGCACCGATGCCATCGGCCGCGATGTGCTCGCACGCACCCTGGCCGGCGGCCGGCTGTCGCTGGGCATCGGCCTGCTCGCCAGCGCGATCGCACTGGTGATCGGGCTGGCCTATGGCGCCATCGCCGGGCTGGCCGGCGGCGCCTGGGAGCGCGCGATGCTGCGCCTGCTCGACGTGCTCTCGGCGCTGCCGTTCCTGCTGCTGGTGATCCTGCTGCTGGCGCTGTTCGGCCGCTCGATGGGCCTGCTGTTGGCGGCGATCGGCGGCTACGTCTGGATCGACCTGGCGCGGGTGATGCGCGCCGAAGCCGGGCGGCTGCGCGACGCGCCCTTCGTACTCGCCGCACGCGGCGCCGGTGCAAGCTTTGGCCAGCAACTGCGCTGGCATCTGCTGCCGAACCTGCTGCCGCTGGCCTTGGTGTACCTCGGCCTGATCCTGCCGCAAGCCATCCTGGTGGAGAGCTTCCTGGGATTCCTCGGCCTGTCGGTGGACGAGCCATCGGCAAGTTGGGGCAGCTTGTTGTACGAGGGCAGCCAGGAACTCGACAGCGCGCCCTGGACCCTGCTGTTTCCGGCCGGCTTCCTGGTGACCACGCTGGCCGTCTTCCAGTTGCTTGGTGACGGACTGCGCGACTGGCTGGACGTGCGCCAGGCACCCGCCGCCACATGAACTCGCCTGCTGCCAACCCGGGTGCGCCCTTGCTGGCGATCGACGGACTCGAAGTCCATCTGCGCGGGCGCCCAGCGCCACTGCTTGGGCCGCTGTCATTTGAACTGCATGACGGCGAGTGCCTGGGACTGATCGGCGAATCAGGCAGCGGCAAGAGCCTGACCGCGTTATCCCTGCTCGACCTGCTGCCGCCGGGCCTGTCGTCGCGCGGAGCCGTACGCTTCGATGGCACCGACGCGGCATTCGGCAGCGCTGCACTGCGCTTGCTGCGCGGCCGCGCCATCGCCTGGATGCCGCAGGATCCGCTGGCCAGCCTGCATCCGTTGCGCCGGGTTGGTGATCAGTTGGCGGAAAGTCTGCGCGTGCTGCGCAAGCTGTCGGCCGAGGCGGCCCGCATCGAAGCCGAAGCAATTGCCGCCAGCATGGGCCTGCCCACCCCGGCC
>JBBRZU010000125.1:0-7001 GCA_038236425.1 Lysobacterales bacterium | reverse complement strand
GTCCGGGACCTCCACTGCGCGTACCAGCGAGTTGGCAACCAGGCGCATGCCTTCCACCGCAATGCCGTCGGCAAGCGGATGGAAGCCGGGTGCGCAATACGCCTCCAGGCAATGCGACAGCGCATCCATGCCGGTGCCCGCAGTAATGCGAGCGGGCATTCCAACGGTGAGCGCAGGATCGCAGATGACTACCTTGGGCATCATCAGCGGGTGGAAGATGATGCGCTTGGTGTGCGTGCGCGAATCGGTGAGTACGCCGGCCCGGCCCACTTCGGAGCCAGTACCTGCCGTGGTCGGCACGGCGATGATCGGCGCAATGCCGGCCGGGTCTGCCCGTGTCCACCAATCATCGATGTCCTCGAAGTCCCAGACCGGACGGGATTGCCCGCTCATGAAGGCAACCAGCTTGCCCATGTCCAGCCCGCTGCCGCCGCCGAATGCGATGACGCCGTCGTGACCACCGGCGCGATACGCCGCCACGCCCGCGTCCAGATTTTCTTCGACCGGGTTGGGCCGCGCATCGCCGAACAGCGCGCTACCCAGCCCCGCATCGCGCAGGCTCGCCAATGCCGCGGTAGTGATCGCTGCGGTAGCCAGGCCGCTGTCGGTCACCAGCAGCGGCCGCGTGATGCCTTGCGCGCGGCACAGGGCCGGCAGTTCGGCGATCCTGCCAGCGCCGAATTTCACCGAGGTCGGGTAGTTCCAGTTTCCGATGCGCATGCTCATGCGCGTGGCCTGATGTTCATGGTTCGATCCCGTGCCGGAGGTGGAATGACTTGGGTCGGGTCAGGGTTTCATAGCCGACCCGCGACAAGGTCGCGCCGCGGCCGGTTTGCTTCACGCCTGTCCAGGCCAGCGCGGGGTCCAGGTAATCGCAGCGATTCATGAAGAAGGTGCCGGTCTCGACCCGCGCGCCGATCGCTTCGGCGGCGTCCAGGTCGGCCGTCCAGACCGACGCGGTGAGCCCGAATTCGCTGTCGTTCATCCGTTCCACCGCCTCGTCGTCGTCACGCACCTTCATGATGCCGACCACGGGGCCAAAGCTTTCGTCGCGCATCACCGACATGCCATGGTCGACATCGACCAGCACTTGCGGCGCCAGATACGCCGAGCCCGGACGGTCGGCGGGGAACAGCGCAGGGTCGAGCAGTGCGCGCGCGCCCATCGCCTTGGCCGCTGCTACCTGGGCGCGGACGAATTCGGCCGCGGCCGGCCGCACCACTGGCCCGAGCGTGGTCGCCTCGTCCAGCGGGTTGCCCAACACGTACTGCCGGGTGAGATCGACGAAGGCCTCGACGAAATCATCGAACCGGCGCTCGTGCACGTAGATGCGCTCGATGCCGCAACAACTCTGCCCGGAATTGAAGAAGCTGCCGTCCACCAGGTTCTCGACGGCGTGGGCGAGGTTTGCATCGTCGCGCACGTAGGCGGGATCCTTGCCACCGAGCTCCAGCCCCAGCCCGAGGAAACGTCCGACCGCCGCAGATTCCATCGCCTGGCCACCGCCGACCGAGCCGGTGAAGTTGACCTGCTGCACCCGGCCGGAACCGATCAGGGCGGCAGTCTGCGCATGGTCCATCACCAGGTTCTGGAACAGGCCCTTCGGCAGCTGTGCATGCCGGAACGCCTCGGCAAAGCGCTCGCCCACCAGCAGGGTCTGGGTCGCGTGCTTGAGCAGCACGGCGTTGCCTGCCATCAGTGCCGGGATGATCGAATTCACCGCAGTGAGGTAGGGATAGTTCCAGGGCGCGATGACCAGGACGGTGCCCAGCGGCTCGCGCTGGATTCGACGGCGGAAACCGGCCTTGTCGCCGAATTCGATCGGGGCCAGCGACTCGGCCGCGATGGCGATCATGTGCCGTGCGCGCTCTTCGAGCCCGCGCAGCTCGCCCCCGCCGAAGCGCACCGGACGCCCCATCTGCCAGGCCAGTTCCGGAACGATTGCTTCGCGCATCGACAGCAGTGCATCCACTGCCGCGGAACACAATGCCGCGCGCTCATCGATCGGCCGGCGTCTCCATTGCGCCTGCGCGTGGCTGGCTGCATCCAGCGCGGCGGCAATGTCGGTCGGATCGGCGAGACGGCGCTCGACATAGACCAGTCCGTCAATCGGAGATACCAATTGGATTTGGCTCGACATGGCCGCCTCAGTACCGCTCGAAGCCACGACGCAGTTCCCAGTCGGTCACCCGCCGATCGTATTCGAACTGTTCCCAGTCGGCGGTGCGCACGTAGTGGTCGATCACCTCGTCGCCGAATGCGCTGCGCAGCATGGACGAGCCGCGCAGTGCGGCTGTCGCCTCGCGCAGGGTCTTGGGCACCTCGGCCAATGCCTCGCCATGGTAGGCATCGCCATCGAAGGGCGCGCCGAGCTCGAGCTGTTCGTCGATGCCGGCAAGTCCGGCGGCAATCAGTGCGGCGAACGCCAGGTAAGGGTTGAGGTCCGCGCCGCCAATCCGGCATTCGATCCGGATGCTCTTGCCGCCTTCGGCACATAGCCGGAAGCCTGCCGTGCGGTTATCGCGGCTCCACACGGCACGGGTTGGCGCGAAGGTGCCAACCTGGAAGCGCTTGTAGGAATTGATGTAAGGCGCGAGGAAACAGGTGATATCGCTGGCATAGCGCATCTGGCCCGCGACCCAGGCGCGCATCAGCGGCGACATTCCGAATTCCGCCTGTGGGTCGAAGAACAAGGGTTTCGTGCCGCCCTGGTCCCAGAGCGAGTTGTGGATATGGCTGCTGGAGCCGGCCAGGTCGTATTTCCACTTGGCCATGAAGGTGATCGCCTTGCCCTGCAGCAGCGCGATTTCCTTGGCCGCATGCTTGATGATCACGTGTCGGTCGGCCATTTCCAACGCGTCGCAATAGCGCACGTTGATTTCTTCCTGGCCCGGGCCCCACTCGCCCTTGGAGTTCTCCACCTCGATGCCGCAGGCCTGCAACTGCTTGCGCAAGGCGCGCATCACCGGCTCCTCGCGGGTGGTCTGCAGGATGTTGTAATCCTCGATGTAGCGTCCGGCGGTCCTGGGCGACTGGTAGTTGCCCGCATGGATCGACTCGTAGCTCTCGTCGAACAGGTAGAACTCCAGCTCGGAGGCGAACATGCCGCGCCAGCCGCGTTCCTCCAGGCGCGCGATCTGCCGCTTGAGGATCCCGCGCGGGCTGTGCGGCAGGTCGTTGTGGTGGTGGTCCTGCACATCGCACAACACCAGCGCCGTGCCCTCCAGCCAGGGCACGCGGCGCAACGTGGACAGGTCCGGCTTGAGCACGAAGTCGCCGTAGCCCTGGGTCCAGCTTGCCGCCGCATAGCCGGGCACCGGCTCCATGTCGATGTCGTTGGCGAGCAGGTAATTGCAGCAGTGTGTTTCGTCCTGTCCGCTGTCGAGGAAGAACTCCGCCTGGAAGCGCTTGCCGATCAGCCGCCCTTGCATGTCCACCATGCAGCCCAGCACGGTGTCGATTTCGCCGGCGGCCACCGCGCGTCGCAGTGCATCCATGTCGAAGCGGGGAGCGGTCATGCGTTGTTTCCTGTGCCGAGGGGGCGGGATGCGAGGTGGAGTTGGTCGGGGCGGGGGTCGCTCATGGCAACGCCCCGCCAGGGGTTGCGGGCGTCGCGGGCAGCGCGGCGCGCGCGGTGTGCAGCGCGGAGGCGATGCGGCTTGCCCAGGCGGCGATCGAGACGGCGCCATCGAGCAGGTCGTTGCGCACCTCGATCATCGCGCCGTGCAGTCCGCGCGACTCCGCGTGTCGCTCCATGCTGTGGAATACGCCGTCATCGGGGCCATAGGGCAGGTTGTCGCCGACGCACAGGTCCGGATCGGCGCGCAGCGCCGCCAACAGCGCCTCGGCCAAGGCCCGGTCGCGGCGCGCAATCACGCCGCAGTGCCAGGGCCGCTCGACGCCGTGGTAGCGCGGCGTGAAGCTGTGGATCGACACCACAGTGGGCGCGTCGCCGGTGGCGACGCACTGGCTGAGCAGCGAGTCCACGGCGGCGTGGAAGGGTGCGTAGATGCGCTCCTGGCGGTGGCTGCGCTCGGCGGCATCCAGCGAGGCGTTGCCCGGCACGGATGTGCTTTCGCTGCGCTCGACGATCGAATCGGCGGCATCGATCGGGCGATTCACGTCGAGCAGCAAGCGCGAGTAGGTCGCATGGACCAGGGGCGCATCGAGGAGGTTGGCGACGGCGATGGCCAGCGGTAGGGCGCCGAGGTCCCAACCAATGTGCGCGGCCTGGTCCGGGTCCGACAGCCCGAGCCCGGCATAGCCGGCGGGAATATGCCGGCTGGCGTGCTCGCACACGAGCACGAAGCCGCCCTTGCCGTCGCGGCGATGCACTGCGAACGGGGGCTCACCCAGGTGTGCATTGGCCAGTTGCTGATCGATGCGACCTCCACGCGACCTGCCACCGATCGCTTTTGATAATAATTATCGCTTGTAATAATAATTACAGTGGTATTCAATGCAGCGGGTACTGTTAAAGCTCTAACAATCCATTCAGCTTGTCAAGGGCCACGGACGATGTCCAGAACGATCATGGAGCGGCTGCGCGACGGCATCGAGGACTTCCCGGCCACCGAGCGTCGGGTCGCCCACCAGTTGCTCGCGGAATATCCGGTCGCCGGCTTGCAAAGTGCCACTGGCCTGGCCCGCAGCGTCGGCGTCAGCGCACCAACCGTGCTGCGACTGGTGGCGCGGCTGGGTTTCGGCTCCTACCTGGATTTCCAGGCCGAACTGCGCGGCGAGTTGAGCGCCCAGCTCAGTTCTCCCCTGGCCAAACAGAAGGGCGATTCGCGGCGCCCGCGGGCCGGGCGAGGGCAAGTGCAACCCGAGTTCGCCGATGCAGTCCAGCGCAATTTGCGCGAGACCTTCGAGTCGCTGCCGCCCGCGGAGTTCGACGGCGCGCTGGCACTGCTGGGCGACCTACGGCTGCGCATCCACCTGATCGGTGGTCGCTTCACCGACGCGCTTGCGCTGTACCTGTCAGTGCAGTTGCGCGTGCTGCGCCCGGGCGTGCGGCACCTGCAGGATCAGGAGTCCAATTGGCGCGACCAGTTGCTCGACATGGGCAAGCGCGATGTGTTGCTGGTGTTCGACATCCGTCGCTACCAGCCGAGCCTGCAGCGCCTGGCCCAGGCCGCGGCCGCGCGCCAGGTCCGCATCGTGCTGCTCACGGACCAGTGGTTGTCGCCGATCGTGCGCCAGGCCACGCATGTGCTCAGCGCACGCATCGCGGTCCCGTCGGTGTGGGACTCGGGCGTGGCGCTGATGGCGTTGTCGGAAGCGTTGCTGGCCGAGCTCAGCCGGCAGGGATGGGAGCGCAGCCGGCGGCGCTTCGAGGAGCTGGAGGAAATGCGCGCGCGGCTCGACTCGCCGGGCTGAGCAGCCGTCGGGCGCGTCACCCTCGCGCCGGCACGGACGTCGCTGATGGTGTCTGCCTACTTCCAGAACGCGATTCGGTCCGGTTCGACGGGGGAGCCATCCTCGTTTCGCTCGCCTGGGCGTGCCAGGCTCAGTTCGTGCCGCCCGGCGGCCAGCGCAGCGACGGGCACCATGACGACGGCGCCCCGCTGACCGGTTTGTGGATCCACGCTCATCTCAAACGGTGCAGCTACCACTCCACCATCCAGGCGCAGGTCGATGACCTTGGCCAAGCAGTCGACGCCGGGCGACTTGTTTGGACATGCGGCGAGCATTGCGCCCAGTTGCCTGCGCGGAAGGAAGGGCACGAACAACTGCACATAGGGTCCGGTAGCGACCCGCGATTCGATCCACGGCCGCGGTGAGTAGATCGCCCTGTCCACAGCCGAGTCGGCGTAGTAGGCCGGTTGCGATTGCGCGCCGCTGCGCAGGGAGTCGTCAAGAATGGGAAGGGAGCATTCCTCCGCCATCAGCGGAGCCAACACGACGAGCAGGACCGCAGCAATCACCGCCAGCATCGTCAGCACCATGCGCAGCCGGCCTTCGTGGCTGACGTAGAGCGCGATCAACTGATTGCTTCGGCCGCCAATGCCCGCGCGGCCATACGCGGCGAGGATGCGTTGCCCCAGCCGGCCGGCCGGGCTGTTTTCGCCAATCGCTCCCGGGAACCGACGGTCGGCGAGACTGACCAGGAAGCCCGGCAGCAGAATCACCCCAACCACCCCCCAGAACGCCGCGTCTACCGCAACGTCCTGCCCGAACACAGCGCGTATTGCCACCGTCCCGGCCAACCCGAGCGCGACCACGACAATCGGGACCAGCATCAGCATCGCAACCCCGAACCCGGTTCCAAAGACACGAGTCGCGCGATTGTCCGCGATCTCGATCGCGGCATCGGCATCGGCGCCGGTCGTGGTTGCCTCGGCAGCCCGCCGCGCCAATGGCCCCATGCGCAGGCGCTCCCAGCGCACCCCGCCCGGGTAGACCGAATTCATTCCCACCAAGGCCACCCAGTAGCCACGCAGGCACAGGTGCGCCAGAAAGGTGAGGATCAGGGTAACCAGCGCGACCTTCGAGTAGATCCACAGCGGTTTCAGGTACAGCGCATAGTCGGACGCGGCGCCATTGATGAGATGGAACAACGTTCGATCGAGCAGGGACGGCAATTGCAGCAGTCCAAACGTCGTGGCGCCGGACACCAGCAATTCCATTTCCCAGGTTGGCGTGGTGTGCTGCGGGATTGCATCTGCCGCATGAACCACGGCATCGGTCTGCCTGGGTTGTGATTGACCGGTCACGGCGCGAGCGACTCCCGGGACCCTGCCAATCGGGACTCCGCGTGGCGCAGGGCAAAGGGTGGAATCGGCAAGGTGGCGGAAACCAGAATGGCGTCGATGCGTTGTCCCTCCTGTACGCCGCGGCTGACGTGCCGACGTTGCTTTTATAGCACTCGAAGACGCGCGGGACGAGGCAGCGACGCCGACGTTTGCTAGGCTTGACCGATGCGCTGGGACTCGGGTGGTGGAAAAGCATTGCTGCGCGCCGGACAGGTGCTTGGCGTGCTGTGGGCCAGCCCCATGACG
>JBBRZU010000124.1:0-7012 GCA_038236425.1 Lysobacterales bacterium | reverse complement strand
TGCTGCGGTCGGCAGGCGCATGCGCGGCGTGCCGATCAGCTTGCCGATGGTATCGATCTTGCGCAGCAACCCTTCTGCTGCCGCGCGACCATCGACGCCGCCGATCGCGGGCGTGTCCACCGCATCCAGCGCGCCGTGGCCCATTGCCTCGTACACGCGCGATGTATTCGCGCCGATGCTTGCGGTCACCACCAGCACCGCGCAGGGCGACTCGGCCATGATCCGCCGCGTTGCCTCCACCCCGTCCATCCCGGGCATGATCAAGTCCATCAGCACCAGGTCGGGGCAGTCGGCGATACAGGCGGCCACCGCCTGCTCGCCGCTGTTGGCGGTCCAGGCAATTGCATGCTGGGGCGCAAACGCCAACGCGCGGCGCAGGGCCTCCACCGCCATCGGCAGGTCATTGACGATGCCGATCCTCATGACACCACCTCGGCATCACCGACCAGGTCATGCACTGCCTGCAGCAGGGTTTCGTCGTGGAAGCTGCCCTTGGTCAGGTAGAAATCGGCGCCGGCTTCCAGCCCGCGCTGGCGGTCTTCCTCGCGGTCCTTGTAGGACACGATCAGTACCGGAATGGCGCGCAGTCGCGGGTCCTTCTTGATCAGCGTCACCAGGCCAATGCCATCCAGGCGCGGCATGTCCACGTCAGTGACCACAAGATCGAAGGCCCCGGCGCGTACTGCATTCCAGCCATCGGCGCCATCCACTGCCACCTCCACTTCGAAGCCGCCACTCTCGATCAGTTTGCGCTCAAGTTCGCGCACGGTGAGCGAATCATCCACCACCAGCACGCGCTTGCGACGTCGCCCACCGCCGCCCACGTTCTCGCGCCCGACCCGACTGAGCTGTCCGCCGGCAGCGAGCTTGTCCACCGATCGCAGCAGGTCGTCCACGTCCACGATCAGTACCGGCTCGCCGTTCTCCAGCAGCGCCCCGGCCGCCACGTCCTTGATCTTGCCCAGCCGCGGATCCAGCGGCTGCACCACCAGTTCGCGTACGCCGAGGAACCGATCCACCACTAGGCCATAACGCTTGGCGGCATCGCCGATCACCACCACCGGCAAGGTCTCCTGCGCGCGCACCACATCGCTGCCGCCCAGCACCTGCAAGGCTGCCACCAGGCTGATCGACTGGCCGTCGTGTTCGATGTGCTGGCGGCCTTCGAGCATGCGGATGCGGGCGCGATCGATCGTCAGCGTGTTGTCGATGAAGGCCAGCGGGAAAGCATAGGCCTCGCCGCCGATCTCGGCGACCAGGGCGCGCACGACCGACATGGTGAGCGGCAGGTGCATCTGGAAGCGCGCGCCCGCGCCCGGTTCGGTAGTCACGCGCAGGCTGCCGCGCAACTGCTTGACCATCGCCTGCACTGCGTCGAGGCCAACACCGCGGCCGGAAATTTCCGTGACCACATCGCGCACGGTGAAGCCCGGCAAGAACAGGAACTCCAGCAGCTCGGATTCGCTCAGGCGCGCGGCGGTATCGGCATCGGTGAGGCCGCGCTGCACGAGGGTCTCGCGCACCCGCGCCAGGTCGATGCCGCGGCCATCGTCGGACACGCTGACCTGCAGCATGCCTGCAGCGTGGCGTGCATCCAGGCGCACCACGCCCTCGGCCGGCTTGCCGGCGGCGACGCGTTCGTCCGGCGTTTCCATGCCGTGATCGAGTGCGTTGCGCAGCAGGTGGCCCAGCGGTGCTTCGAGTCGCTCGAGCACATCGCGGTCGACCTGCGTGGTTTCGCCAACAATCTCCAGCCGTGCCTGCTTGCCCAATTCATGCGCCAGGTCGCGGACCATGCGCGGGAAGGCGCCGGTGCCGTCGGCGAACGGCCGCATGCGAGAGGCGATCGCTTCGTCGTACATGCGCCGGGCTACGCTGGATGATCTCTGCTCGAAACGCTCGAGCTCGCCGAGTCGCTCGACCAGGTAGGCCTCGCACTCGAGCATCTTGCGGCGCAGCTCCGAGAGTCCAGCCTGGGTGCGCTCGTCCACGTCCTGCGCGGTGAGCAATTCCTGCACGGCATTGAAGCGCCGCCCGGCATCGCCCTGCATCCGACGCAGGCGCAGCATCGATTCGGCGAACGGCGCCAGCCAGCGCGATTCGACCAGGGATTCGCCGCTCAGTCCGAGCAGGCGGTTGAGGGTCTGCGCCGACACGCGCAGGCCACGGTCGCGGCTGTCGCGCGTCTCTGCGTCGGATTCGCGTCGCGCAAAACCGGCCGGTGCAATCGGCGAGATATCGGCGGCGCCCGGAGCGGCGGCGACGACGGAACCTGCACCGATGGAGCCTGCGCCGATGCGATCACCATCCCCGGCGTCTGCCAGTGATTGCTTGAAGGCGACGACCTCGGGCGGCAAGGCAGCGCTCCATTGCCCTGCGTCCGCCTCCGCCGTGCCGGCGATGCGCACCAGCAGATCCAGTCCACGCAGCAATTGATCGATGCGTTGCCGGCCCAGGTGCAGGCTGCCGGACTGCGCGGCCACGAAGCAGTCCTCCATCGCGTGGGCGACGCTCACCGCAGCGCCGAGTCCAACTATGCGCGCCGCGCCCTTGAGCGAATGCGCCGAGCGCATGCAGGCCTCGAGCTCGGTGGCATCGTCGGGCGCGCGCTCGAGCGCAAGCAGTCCGTGTGTCAACACCTCGCGCTGCCCGTCCACTTCAAGGCGGAACAGGTCGAGCATCGAGAACTGGCTGAGGTCCTCGCTCATCGCGACTCTGGCCGGTCAGCTACGGAGTCCAAGGCGCAGCTCATGCCAGGCTCCGGTTCAGCGCATTGAACAGCAGCTCGTCGTCGAGAAGACCAATGGGATTGCCTTCCCAGTGCAGCATTGTGCGGCTGTAACTTGCGCTCGCTCGGGCAACGGTGGACGGCACCGGTTGCTGATCGCTTGGCAGGAAGCGCTCATTGCCCTGCACTTCATCTACCGGGCAGGCCAGGCGCTGACCTTGCCGCCGCAGCACCAGCAGGCGTTTGTGCGCGAGCCACTTGCCGTTGATGGCGGTGGACTCGGCGACGGTCTCGATGCCGAGTTGTTCGCCGAGCGACACGCATACCAGCAGTTCGCCGCGGACGTTGGCAACGCCCAGCACCACCCCATTACGCCGGTGCGGCAAAGAGTGGATGCGGCGCAGGTCGGCGACTTCATCCAGCGCGTGCATCGGCAGACCGAGCCATTCGCTGCCAATCCGGAACAGGAACACGGCGTGGCCCAGGTCGCGCTCGCGTTGCGTCTTGGCCTCGGCCATGCGCGTGGCCAGCGCCATCGCCTCGGCTTCGCTGGCGCGCGGGCGCTCGCGATCGAGGATGCGCACGGCGGCGGCGGAATACACCGGGCAGTTGCGGCAGTGCACGTACGCAGCGAGGCGTTCGCAACTGCCATCACCATGCACACCAATGCGATTCCAGCAGTCGTCGATCACCATTGCCGCCCCGGTTGCCAGCTCGGGCGCGGATGTTGCTGCCGCGTCGGGCGCGGATTCGGGTTTTGCTTCGCGCGCGCTCACTATGCGGTCTCCGCATCATCGAGCCGGCGCAGGCGCTTGCGCAGCAGGTGCGCGCCGTGTGCGTCACCCTGGCGCTCAAGCAGCAGGGCGAGATGGGCCAGCGATTCGCCGTGCCTGGGCTCCAGATACAGGGCCTTGCGGAACAGCATCGCCGCGGTCGACTTGTCACCGGCGGCCTCGCGGATCAGGCCGAGCAGGCAATAGGCGTCGGCCGAGCCGCCGGATTCGCGCAGGAATTGTTCGCAAGCTGCCGCAGCTTCCGCGAGCCGCCCCTGGTCGGCCAGGGCCTGGCTGGTGGCCAGCGCAATGCCGCGCGCGTCCGACCCGGGCGGCCGCGGCTGCGCGGCTTCCGTCGCCGGACGCCGGGCGGCGCGGGTCGCCGGGCGCGATGCGGTTCCCGATGTGGAAGGCGCAAGCCTTGCAGCGACACGTGCGGCGGGTTGCCCGAGTACCGCAGGCGCCATGCGGCGGAAGGCAAACGCCATCGGACGCTGCGCCGATGCCAGTTTCTGCCGCGGCAGCAGGCCGGTTTCCGACGGTCCGACGAACAGCGCGCCGTCGGGTCCAAGCAATCGCAACAGGACGTTTACCGCGTCAACCTGCATGTCGGTGCCGAAATAGATCAGCACATTGCGGCAGAACACGAGGTCGTATTGGCTGAATCCGGGCAGGAAGTCCGGCGCAAACAGATTGCCGTGCAGGAAGCTGACGCAATCGCGCACGGCATCGGACGGCTGCCAGCGGCCATCACTGCCGCGGAAATGGCGGTCGCGGAAACCAAGCTCAGTACTGCGAAACGAATTCTGTCCATATAGCGCCAGCCGCGCCGCGTCGATCGCGGCGTGGCTGATGTCCACCGCGTCGATGCGAAAGCGTTGCGGGTCCACGCCAGCATCGAGCAATGCAATCGCCATCGAGTACGGCTCCTCCCCGCTCGAGCAGGGCAGGCTGAGCAGCCGCAACGAACGCTTCGGATCGTCGGCGAGCATGGCGCGGGCGACGTCTGCGAGCACAGTGAATGCCTCGCGATCGCGGAAGAACCAGGTCTCCGGCACGACCACTGCCTCGACCAGCGCCTGGCGCTCCGCCGGATCCGAGCTGACGCGCAGGTAGTAAGCGTGGATGTCGTCCAGGCCGCAGGCGCGCTGGCGCTGCTGCACGGCGCGGGTCACCGCGCTCGGACCGAGCGAGCTGGCATCCAGGCCCATCGCGTCCTTGAGCAGGCCTTCGAAGTCAGGCGCGGACATCAGGCCGGCTCCGGTTGCTCGAACAGCAAGGCCTGCAGGTCGTCATCGAGCAACTGCCCAAGCTCGATCCACTGAAGCATGCCGCGACTGTCGCTGGCGACCGGGCCCAACCAGGGCGCATCGGCAACCACGACGCCGCTGGACTGGAATTCGGACCGATCGCGTTGCACGGTATCGGTGACCCGCTCGGCCAGCAGGCCAAGCAGGCGCGTGCCGCCGCGCGGATCGGGATAGTCCACCAGGATGATGCGCGTGCTCAGCCGTGAAGATGCCGGCTGACCGGTGCCGAGCACGCCGAGGTCGAGCAGCGGCACGCTCGCGCCGTGGTAATCGAACAGGCCAGCCACGCAGGCCGGCGCGCGCGGGATGCGCTTGGCCGTGATCGGCGGCAGCACCTCGACCACTTGTCGGGCGTCGATCGCGTAGCGGTCGCGACCCAACTGGAAGAGCAGGAGCAGCATCTCAGCTGGCCTGTCCCGCTGCCGATGCCCGCGGTTGGCAGGCGCGCGACATCAGTTGGCCAGCTTGAACCGGGACACGCCGTCGCGCAGCCCGGTGGCCGACTGGTGCAGGCCGTCAATGGCCTGGTTCGACTGGCGCAGCGATTCCACTGTCTGCAACGCCGCTTCGCTGAGTTGCGTCAACGCCTGGGTGATCTGTTCGGCCCCCGTGGCCTGCGCGCGCATGCCTTCGCTGGCGGCTTCGCAACGCGGCGCCATCTGTTGCACCTGGTGGATGATCTGCGACAACTGCGTGCCAACCTGCGACACCTCATCCATGCCGCGCCGCACTTCCTCGCTGAACTTGTCCATGCCCATCACGCCGGCGGACACCGCGCTCTGGATTTCCTTCACCATCTGCTCGATGTCGTAGGTGGCCACGGCAGTCTGGTCGGCCAGGCGCCGGATTTCCGTCGCCACCACGCTGAAGCCGCGGCCATATTCACCGGCCTTCTCGGCCTCGATTGCGGCATTGAGTGAGAGCAGGTTGGTCTGGTCGGCGACGCGGGTGATCGTGGTGACCACCTGGGTGATGTTGCCGGCCTTTTCATTGAGTACCGCGAGCTTGGCGTTGATCGAGCCGGTAGCGTCCATCACGCGATGCATGGTTTCTTCCATCTGGGTCAGGCCGACCTGGCCGGAGCCAGCCAGCGTCGCCGACTGTTCGGCCGCGACCGCGACCTCGGTCATCGTGCGCACCAGTTCCTTGGAGGTCGCCGAGATTTCCTTGGAGGTCGCGCCGATCTGCGTCGTGGTGGCGGCGATCTCGCTGGCAGTGGAGTGCTGCTCGCGCGCGGTGGCGGAAATCTGCGTCGCCGAGGTGTTCACCTGGATGCCCGACTTGTGCACTTCGCTGACCAGCGCGGACAGGTGCGAGACCATGTCCTGCAACGCATTGCCCATGTCGTCGTTGCCGGACTGCGGCTTGAGCGTTCCGGTCAGGTCGCCGCTGGCGATGTCCTGCACCAGCAACACCTGGTCGCGCAAGGATGTGATCATGCGGCCAAAGGCGCGCGACAGGCTGCCGATTTCGTCGCGGCGGTCCGATGAGATGGTGTCCACGTTGAGGTTGCCGACTGCGATCTGGTCGGCGACGCGCACAGCCTGGCGCAATGGCTCGGTGATGTCGCGGACGATATACAGGCCAAGCACCAGGACCAACAGGATTCCGAACGTGGTCCAGCCGATGATCTCCCAGAACTTGCGTTCGTAGTGGCTGACGCGACGTTCCAGCAGCAGCTGCAGCTCGCGCGCCGCCGACGCCTGCAACGCTGCCACCGAACCGGTGCCCGGCAAGCCGGCCCGGGTCGCATCGTCTTGCTGTCCAACCACCAGCAGGGCGATGAAATCGCGGGTGAGGCGAACTTCGGCGCTGACTGCCTTGGCACGATCCTGCAGCGGCCCGCGCAAGGCCGCATTGAAGTTGATGGCCTTGGCCAGCGCGGTGTCGAGTCGCTCGCCACTGGCTGCGGCCAGTGAATCCAGGCCGCGCAACTGCTCGATCTGCTCGGGCGCTGCAACGCCGGCCGACAGCACTTCGGCACCGAGCACCTGCGTGCGCGCGAGCACTTCCGACAACTCCGGGCCACGGGCCAGCAGAGCCCTGATCAGGTAGGAGGCATTGAGGTCGGGATCAAGGTTCAACCGGGAGCGGTCGCCGATATCGCCGGCGATGGCCACGACCTCACGAATGAGCTCGCCATGCTCGCGCTGGCTGGCGGCCGCAGTGCGGCGCCCGGCACCGGCGGCAAGGTCAGCGGC
>JBBRZU010000123.1:0-7151 GCA_038236425.1 Lysobacterales bacterium | reverse complement strand
GCCATGCGCGAGGACGCGACCTTTCCGATTACCGTGCTCGGGGCCGGCTCCTGGGGCACGGCGCTGGCTGCGCTGATCGCGCGGCACGGCTACCCCACCACCGTGTGGGGGCGCGACGCGGCGCAAATCGCAAGCATCGACGCACAGCACGAGAACACGCGCTACCTGCCGGGCGTCGTGCTGCCCGACACACTGCGCGCGACCACCGATCTTGCGGCGGCCGTTTCCTCGGCCGCGATGTTGCTGGTGGTGACCCCCAGCCACGCGTTCCACCAGACCATCGCCGCGCTGGCGCCGTATCGCCGCGCCGATGCCGGGGTCGCGTGGGCGACCAAGGGCTTTGAGCCAGGATCCGGCCGCTTCCTGCACGAGGTCGCCGCCGGATTGCTCGGCCCGGATGTTCCTCTGGCGGTCGTCACCGGCCCGTCGTTCGCGCGCGAAGTCGCGCAGGGACTACCGACCGCGCTCACCGTGCATTCGGACGATGAGCCGTTTGCACAACGGGTCGCCGCCGCACTGCATGGCCCCGCATTCCGCGCCTACACCGGCAGCGACATGCTCGGCGCCGAACTCGGCGGTGCGATGAAGAACGTGCTCGCGGTTGCCACCGGCATTGCCGACGGCATGAACCTCGGGCTCAACGCGCGCGCCGGCCTGATCACCCGGGGGTTGAATGAAATGCTGCGGCTCAATGCCGCACTCGGCGGCCGTGCCGAAACCCTGATGGGGCTGGCTGGACTGGGCGACCTGGTGCTGACCTGCACCGGCGACCTGTCGCGTAATCGCCGGCTTGGCCTGGCACTGGGCCGCGGCCAGTCGATTGCCGATGCCGTGGCCGAAATTGGCCAGGTCGTGGAGTCGGTGGATACCGTGGATGAAGTGATGCGGCTTGCGCGCCGCCACGACATCGAGCTGCCGATTTCGGAACTGGTGCAGCGCGTGCTGCATGCCGAGATCACACCCCGCGAAGGCCTCAAGATCATCCTGGCCCGCGAGCAGAAACCGGAATATCCCGCCGGCATGTTCGACTGAATCGGCGCGGGCACTGTCCCGCACCGCCGTCCGACAAAGAGCGACCCCGTGCGCGTCCTCCGCCCCGTCCGAGCATTGGCCGCGACCGGGGTCGCATGACGCACTTTCTATGACAAGCAAACGACGGGATCGGTTCCCTCGCGCAGCGCGCGCGGCAAACCGGCCCCGCGGCGGATCAGAAGCTGGCGCGCAGACCCACCAGCATGGCCTTGTCGCCACTGCCGAACTCGGCCTCGGCGGTTGCGCCCCACTGGTCGTTGAACTTGTACTGGCCGCCGACCGTTGCGCTGAAATCGCCGGAGTAGTCGCTCAGGTCGTAGTAGTTGGCCTTGACGAAGCCTTCCACGCGATCGGTCATCGCGCTGCGCACGCCCACCGAGGCGCGGGCGCCGTCGATATTCAGATTGCTGGACTTGGCATTGCGATAGGCGACTTCACCGATCAGGTCGGTCTTGTCCGAGAGGCCGTGGTGGTAGCCCAGGCCCAGTTCGTTGGCCTTGATGTTGCCCGACACGCCGTCGGCGTTCAGCCAGGAATAGCTGCCGAGGCCATACAGGCCCGAGGTACCGAAGTCGAATGAACCGCGCAGGCCCCAACCGTCGACGCCATGGTCGGCCTTCTGGTAATTGCCTTCGACATAGGTGTAGCTGAGCTTGTCGGCGGCATTGGCCGACAGCGGGAGCACGGCGGCGAGCGCGAATGCGAGCAGGGATTTCTTCATTGCGTATTCCTCATTGCGATGGGTTCACTCCGGGGGGAGCGGGTGCAGCTTGCCAGCCGGAAGGCAACTGTCTGTGAACCATCGATCGTTCAGCGAGGAACTATTTGCGTGGGTGCCGTCGAAGTCATTAACAAACAAAAAGGCCCGGGAAGTTCCCGGGCCTGTTGCATCGGCGGTGCGTGTTGCGCCGCGTGATGCCTGTTGCGTGATGCGTGATGCGTGATACGTGTTGCGCGTTGCGTATTGCCTGCCGGGTCAGAAGCTGGCGCGGACGCCGAGGCCCCAGGAGTTCATGCCCTCGCCATCGAACTTGTCGTGGTCGTAGGACGCAGTCAGGCCCCAGGTCTTGTTGAAGTGATACACCGCGCCGACGCCGATGCCCACACCGCTGGACAGGTCGCTGCCGTCCACGTACGAGGCCTTGACGTTGCCTTCGAATTTCGGCGCCAGCATGCCGCGGAAACCCGCCGCAACGCGGTAGCCGTTGGCGTGGTCGGAGCCGAGGCTGCCGGCATCGGCACCGAAGCGTGCGTAGCCGACTTCGGCCAGGAAATCAGCCTTGTCGGAAATGGCGTTGTGCCAGCCAAGATTCACAAACGTGCGATCAAGGCTGATACCGCCCTTGCTGACGTCGTCGTAGCTGGCGCTGCCGTACCAATGGTCGTTGAAGGCGACCGAGCCGGCGATGCCGAAGCCGTCGAAAGTCTCGCCGAGGAATTGGCTGGAGCGGTAATCGGCTTCGACGTAGCTGTACTCGAGGCCATCGGCCGCATGCGCGGAAAGGGGCATGGCCGCCGCGAGGGCCAGGGCAATGAGTGCGTACTTCATTATTGTTTTCCATATGGGATACGCACCGGGCAACGGGCCCAGCACGGGAAACGGGAGTCCCGATCCGGCGGCGATTCTACGGACTGGCCCGCAGCTGCAACCCTGCCGTTGGTCACGCAAACTGCAGCGGCATTCAGCTTTGCGTCATGCCCGCATCCGCGCCCGCGTACCCGGCCTGGCGCCAGCCTTCGAACACCGCGACGGCAACCGCGTTCGACAGGTTCAGGCTGCGCTGGCCCGCGCGCATCGGCAGGCGCAGCTGCAGGTGGGCCGGGACGCGCGCGAGCACGTCGTCGGGAAGTCCGCGCGACTCGGGCCCGAACAACAGCGCATCATTGCGATCGAAGCAATGTTCGTCGAAGCGCGTGGCCGCGCGCGTGCTGAAGGCGAGCAGCCGCGGTTGGCCGAGCGCGTCCAGGCAGGCATCGAGGTCGGCATGCCGCTGGACGATGGCCGCCTCGTGATAGTCCAGGCCGGCGCGACGCAGGCGCGCGTCATCAAGCTCGAAGCCGATCGGCCCGATCAGGTGCAGCGAGGCACCGGTGTTCGCGCACAACCGGATGATGTTTCCGGTGTTCGGCGGGATTTCTGGCTGGTAGAGCAGGACATGCACGCGTGACAGCTTACGCGCGGCAGGCCTGGCCCCAGCGGATGGCAAGGTTGCCCAGGTCGGCTGGCGCCTGCGCCAGCACCAGGGTGCGGCTGCGGGCGGAGGCGGCGCACAGGCGCGACAGGTGTTCGCTTGCTGCCTCGGCGGCGCGGGCCATCGCGACCACGTGATCGGCTTCCGCAACCGCGGCCAGCTCCGACAAGGCGCGCATGTCGACGACTTGCACGATGCGTCCCCGGTGCAGTTCGGTCTGGTGCAATTCGGTCTGTTCGAAGGCGGTCTGTTCGAAGGCGGACTGCTGGCTGGCGACGACACCCAGGCCAGCGAAGGCAAGCAGCATGGGCATCGCCAGGGCGCCGCGGGTGAGTTGGGTGGACAGTGTCATGACAGGCTCCTGGTATGCAGATCTCAGGAAGGATTTAGCAGGATCCGTGCCAGTCAAAAAAGCCTTTGGATTCAATAAAATGCAGTCGCATCGCGGGTGTCCGCTCGGGGCGCCGGGCTGTCCGCGAGCTGTCCGGGGCGGCAGCCGGACAATGTCAGTGCTGCGGCCGCGTCGCGGGCCGCCGCCGAGCTCGGCCGTGCCGGTTCGCGGAATTCGATCCGCGCCTTCCAGTTGCCTTGCCCCGAAGGCGCATGCAGGTTGGTCGGTCCCTCGAAGCGCAGCAGGCGTCGGCTGCGCAATCCGTACGCCACATCAACGTGCGGTGCTATCCAGCCCAACACTCCTCCAATGCGCAGGCGCAGCAGCAACGCATCCTCGCCGGCGACGCGGGCCTGGCCACGCCGCGAAAGGCCGAAGTCGTAGCTGCGCAGCCGCGATGGCAGCGCAAAGTCGATGCTCGCGGTGCGGCCCGCAACCAGGCTTGCCCAGTGCCCGCGAACGAACTCGTCGAACCCCGCATCCGCCACCAGGTTGCGGCCCGGCGAGGCGGCACTGCGCTCGGCCTCGCGCTGGCTGTTGCGTACGAACAGCTGGGGCGACGGTGTCCGGCGCAAGCCTTCCCGATAGCCACTACGGGCATCGAGCAGTTCAAACGTCGGCGCGATGACCGAGCTGCGGTAATCCAGCTGCTTGCGCGCGAACGGGGTGCCATCGGGGCAGCGATACAGCACCAGGCGTTCGACTGGCGCCGCGCCGCTGCCGCGCAGAATCCAATGCTGCTCCCGGTACAGCAGCCGATCAGTGTCCAGATCACGCGCATCGGCCTGCTCCAGGCTCCAGCCAATCGGCGCCGCAGCAGCGCCTGCAGCATCCGGACCAGCTGCCTCTGCGCCCACCGCGGCTGCCGCCGCCGCTGCCGACGGCAACGCCGCGAGCGCCGTGCAAAGACAGCACACAAGCTGCCAATTGATGGACCCACGCAATGCAGGCATGCCAGCTCCAGCCTGGTTCAGGGCGATAGCGTATGCCCATTGGGCGTGTACGCAGCGTCATTGGGCGTTTACGATGGCGATCCGGTCGCATTTTTCCGAAGGATTTCGCCCATGCCCCATTCGCCACGTCCGTCCCGTGCCCGCCTGCTTGCGCTTGTCCCCGCGCTCGCGATTGCCCTCGCGGCTGGATTCGGCAGTGCCCAGGCCAAGTCACCGGCGACCGCGCCACACGCCACGGGCGTGGACATCGCGTACCAGGAGTTCACCCTGCCCAACGGGCTGCGGGTGATCGTGCACACCGATCGCAAGGCACCGATCGTGGCGGTCAACATCTGGTACCACGTCGGCTCCAAGGATGAAGCGCCCGGCCGCTCGGGCTTTGCGCACCTGTTCGAGCACCTGATGTTCCAGGCGTCGGAAAACCATCCGGGCGAGTACTTCACCCCGTTCAAGCAGGTCGGCGCCACCGACCAGAACGGCACCACGAGTACCGACCGCACCAACTATTTCGAAAACGTGCCGACCACTGCGCTGGACACCGCGCTGTTCATGGAGTCCGACCGCATGGGGCATCTGCTTGGTGCGATCAGCCAGGCCGCGCTTGATGAGCAGCGCGGCGTGGTGCAGAACGAAAAGCGCCAGGGCGAGAACCGGCCCTATGGCCGCTCATACCAGAAGCTGGTCACAGCGCTGTATCCCGTCGGCCATCCCTACCACCACACGGTGATCGGCTCGATGAACGACCTCGATGCCGCGTCCCTCGATGACGTGAAGAGCTGGTTCCGCAGCTGGTATGGCCCGAACAACGCCGTGCTGGTGCTGGCCGGCGACATTGACCTGGCAACCGCCAAGGCCAAGGTCACCGAGTACTTCGGCGATATCCCGGCGTCGGCCTCACTGTCGCGCAAGCCGGCAATGATCGCCGCGCGCACTGCTTCCACGCGCGACAGCATGACTGATCGCGTTGCGCAGGTCCGCATCATGCGGGTCTGGAACGTGCCGCAATACGATTCCGCGGATGTCGAACGCCTGCAGTTGTTCGCGCAGGTGCTCGGTGGCAGTGCCGCCTCGCGACTGGACAAGCGCCTGTCGTTTGGCGACAAGACCGTGGACAGCATCAGTGCGTCCATCGATCCGTCCGAACTCGGTGGCACCTTCGACATCACCGCTGACGTGAAGAAAGGCGTGGATCCGGCGGTGGTCGAGAAGGCCATCAACGAAGAGCTCGACAAGTTGCTGGCCGAAGGCCCGACGCCGACCGAACTCGACCAGGCGCGTACCGTGTTCAAGGCCGGCTTCGTGCGCGGCATCGAGCGCATCGGCGGCTTCGGCGGCAAGGCCGATGCCCTGGCCGAGTGCACCGTGTATACCCGCAACCCGGGTTGCTTCCGTGATTCGCTGGCGCGCATCGCCAGCAGCACGCCGGCGCAGGTGACGGCCGTGGCCAACAGGTGGCTGCGTGCCGGCGACCACACCCTGACGATCTCTCCCGGTGAAGTCACGCCGATCGCCGAGGAGCCGTCGGAAAAAACTGGTCCGGTGGCGATCCCGCCCGCCGACCCGAAATACCGCACCGTGCCCAGCACGCTGGATCGCAGCAAGGGCGTGCCGGTCACCAGCACCTTCCCCGAGCTGAAATTCCCCGCACTGCAACGCGCGACGCTGAGCAATGGCACCAAGCTGATCCTGGCCGAACGCCATGACGTGCCGGTGGTGCAGATGGCGATGGAGTTCCCGGGCGGGTTCACCTCCGACCGCGGCCGCAAGGCCGGTACCGCGAGCTTTGCCATGGGCATGCTCGATGAGGGTGCCGGTGCCTACGATGCCCTGGGGCTGAGCAATCGCCGCGAGCAACTTGGCGCAGGCATCGGTGGCTCGGCGAGCCTGGACGTGTCCGAAGTGTCGCTGTCGGCGCTGAAGGAAAATCTCGATCCCTCGCTGGCTTTGTTCGCCGATGTGATCCGTCGCCCGCGCCTGGATCCGGCCGACATCGATCGCGTCCGCGCCACCTGGCTGGCCGGCATCGCGCAGGAAAAAACCCAGCCCGGTGCCATGGGCTCGCGCGCCATCGGCCCGATCATGTTCGGCGCTGGCCATCCCTATGGCATCCCGTTCACCGGCAGCGGTTACCAAGCCGACATCGCCGCGCTCACCCGCGATGACCTGGTGGCCTGGAAGCAGGAGCAGTTGCGTCCAGACGTCGCCACGCTGGTGGTGGTCGGCGACACGACACATGCCGAGATCGTGCCACTGCTGGAAAAGCACTTCGGTGACTGGAAGCGCTCCGGCACTGCACCCGCCGCCGCTGCGATCCCGCCTGCGCCTGCGCGTGACTCCACGCGCGTGTTCCTGATCGACCAGCCCGGCGCGATCCAGACCAATATCACCCTGGCGCAGTTGCTGCCGCCGTCGACCGATCCGTCCACTGTGGACCTGGAATTCGCCAACGCGGTGTTCGGCGGTGATTTCACCTCGCGCCTGAACATGAACCTGCGCGAGGACAAGCACTGGTCGTACGGCGCCCGAAGCAGTGCCGGCAATGCACTTGGCCAGCGCCTGTGGACCGCAAGCGCGCCGGTGCAG
>JBBRZU010000122.1:0-7189 GCA_038236425.1 Lysobacterales bacterium | reverse complement strand
TGGAAGTACGCGCTCGCCGGCGCAGCATTGCGGTGCATGATCCCGAACAGCCGATCGCGCCATAGCGGCATGCCTTGGTGGGCGCTGCCCAGCACCGTCTCGCGGCTGGTGAACCAGGTCGTGTCCATCGGGTCGATGGCGATGCCGCCGCCGTCGCAGGACGCCATCAGCGCCTGCGGCAGGTCCGGCGGTTCCATGAAGCCGAAGCGCACGTGCATGACGTAGAACCCGTCACCGATTGATCGGCACGTGAGGCGTTTCTCCAGGGCCACGAAAGGTGTCACTTCGATCTTCACCGTCAGCAGCACATTGCGCGCGTGCAGCACCTTGTTGTGCTTGAGGTTGTGCAGCAGCGCAGGGGGCACAATCGCATCGTTCGGGGTCAGGAAGATCGCCGTGCCCGGCACGCGGGCCGGCGGATCGAGCAACACGCCCGGCACGAAGCTCTGCACCTGCGTGCCGTGGCTGGCGACTTCGGCGCGCAGCAGCTCGCGGCCGCGGCGCCAGGTGCGCATCAGCGTGAACGCCACGATGCCGATGAACAGCGGTACCCACGCCCCGATGCCGGTCAGCAACTTGGCGCCATTGGCGTAAAGGAACGCCAGGTCCACCACCAGGAACACCGCGCACAGCGGCAGCACCCACTTGCGGCTGTCGGGCCAACTGGTCCACGCGACCACCGCCAGCAGAACCGTGTCGATGAGCATGGTGCCGGTCACCGACAATCCGTAGGCGGTGGCCAGCGCCTCAGTGCTCTGGAACCCGAGCGTCAGCGCCACCACTGCGACATACAGCATCAAATTGACCGACGGAACGTAGACCTGCCCCATGGCGTCGCTGGCGGTGTAGCGCACCTTGAGCCTGGGAAGGTAGCCCAGCTGCATGGCCTGCGTCGTCACCGAGAAGGCGCCAGTGATGACCGCCTGCGATGCCACCGCCGCCGCGGTCGTCGCCAGCGCGATCATCGGAATCTGCGCCCAGGCGGGCACCGCCATGTAGAACGGATTGGATACGGCCGCCGGATTGGCCAGCAGCACCGCGCCCTGGCCGAAATAGTTCAGCACCAGCGCGGGCAGCACGAAGCCGAACCATCCCCATCGGATCGGCGCCTTGCCGAAGTGGCCGAGGTCCGCGTATAGCGCCTCGCCACCGGTGACGGTCAACACCACGGCGCCCAGGATCAGCACCGAATGCGAACCGTGGGTGGCAAAGAACGCAAACGCCCAGCCCGGGCTCATGGCCTCGAGCACGTGCGGCGCGGCAATGATGTTCATCAGCCCGAAACCAGCCAGCGCGATGAACCAGGTAATCATCACCGGCCCGAACACCCGCCCGACCTTGGCCGTCCCGAAGCGTTGCATCGCGAACAGGCCCGTCAGGATGACCAGGCTCAACGGCACCACCCAGGCCTTGAACGCAGGCGACAGCACCTCCAGGCCCTCCACAGCGCCAAGCACCGTGATGGGCGGCGTGATCATGCCGTCGCCGAAAAACAGCGCCGCGCCGAAAATGCCGAGGATGCCAACGACGTAAGTCCAGCGCGAGCCTTTGTTCAGGCCCTTCTGGGCGAGCGCGGTCAGGGACATGATGCCGCCCTCGCCCTGGTTGTCGGCGCGCATGATCACCATGACGTACTTGATGGTCACCACCAGGATCAGCGACCAGAAGCCCAGCGAGAGCAGGCCCTTGACCGTGTCCGCATCGGGCGTCAACCCGAAGTGCGGGTTGAACATTTCCTTGATCGTGTACAGCGGGCTGGTACCGATGTCGCCGAACACCACGCCGACCGCGCCAACGACCAGCGCGAGTGTCGCGGGGCGTGGCGCATTGGGGGACCCGTGCGCGGATCCGTGCGGGGCTCCATGCGGCGCTGCGTGTCCGCCAGTTTCCAGCGATGGCTGCACGTGCGATTCCTTCCTTGGACCAGGCGGGCGGGACAACAGGGACCGCAACGCGATATTACGCCTGCGCCAGTCAGGGGCGCCTTAACGGCTGCGGGCGATTGCCCGGGACGGTGATCCCAGCAGCATCATGCCATTGGCGGACCGGCGGGTCGGGCAACCGGCGCCCCCCTCGGCAGGCATCCCCCGGCCAAGTAAGCTGTCACCCGGGTTCGCAACCAGGAGCAACATCATGAGCGAGAAGCACAGCGGCACCTGTTTTTGCGGCGCAGTCGGCGTCGAAGTCACCGGCGCACCCGAGGCCATGGGCTACTGCCATTGCGAGTCCTGCCGATCCTGGTCGGCCGGGCCGGTGAACGCTTTCACTCTGTGGAAGCCGGAGAACGTGAAGGTCACCAAGGGCGCGGAATTCGTCAGCCATTACAAAAAGACGGACATGAGTGACCGCCAGTTCTGCAGCCAGTGCGGCGGCCACCTGATGACCGACCATCCACCACTTGGCCTGACTGACGTGTATGCCGCCGTCATCCCGACCGTCGACTTCGCGCCTGGCGTGCATGTGAATTACGCCGAGACGGTGCTGCCGATGAAAGACGGATTGCCCAAGCTCAAGGACTTCCCGGCCGAATTCGGCGGCTCCGGAGTCGCAGTCCCCGAATAGCTACCCGGAATAGGCGAGCCGAAATAAGCAGGGCCGGAGTAAGCTGCAGCGATGCATGCATTTGTATTGGCCTTGCTCTTCTTGGCGGTGCGCGAGCCACACCTTCCCGATCCGGGACAGCTCGCCGTCCCCGTGCGCAGCGATCCGCAGGGATTGCTGCGCGTGAATACCGACTTCTATCGGATGTCCGCCGAGACTGGCGGGGATTTCTATTTCTGGGCGCCTGGCGAGTTCGCCTCCGCACACTTGCAGATCCCGCTACCCGGCGACCATGTCGCGTTTGCGTACGGAACCTTGTCCCCGCAGGGGTGGCGGATCAGCATCCCGGTTGAGTCCGGCGCGCGTCGGCTGAGCGTGTTTGCCGGCATGCAACGCAAGGACTTCGCCGTGCTGCGGCGTCCGGACGGGCACGTGGTGAGCGGAACGGCGGCTGGCGAATCCCTGCAATCGTTCCGCTACATGATCATTGCCCAGATTGACAGCCCACGGCCCGGCACCTGGCAATTGGAACTGCACGGCGCGGGCCTGGTGTCGGTGTCGGCTGAAGTCGCGCCGGGGCGCGATCCGGACGCGCCAACTTTCCTCGGCCTGCGCTATGTGGAAATGGGCGGACGTCCGGGCCATCAAGGCTGGTTCCCGATCGATCGCGAGCCCGCCAAAGGCGAGACGCTCGAATGCAGCGCAAGCTTGCCCGGAAAATCCACCTCGGTCGCATTCCGATTCGTGGCGGCAGATGGCGAGATCGTCGGTCGTCCCATGCTCGCCCAAGTTGAAGTTGGCGGCGACTTTTACGGCCGCTGCCAAGTGCCTGCCGTGCCCTACCGCGTGATGGTCACCGCACGCGATTCCGCCGGCCAGCCCTTCCAGCGCATCGAGCCGGGACTGCGCACACCGCGCTGACTGCGACCCGGGACATCAGGCGCCGATTCAAGAACTGGCAGCCACCGCGCTACCAGCTAGCGGTCCTGGCCCGTTTGGTCCCCACATTCGCAGGATGACGGGCACCATTTCTGCTTGAGGTCGTCGCTGGCACAGCGCCAGACCAGGCTGCCAGCCCCGATGGTGCCGACGAAATACAGGTGCTTGCCATTCAGCGCGGCGTTGGCCCTGAACGGCGCGTGCGAAGCGAAGGTCGCGTCGATTCGACCCGGAACTGCACCGATATCGACCGAGGCGGCATAAGCGCCATGGATTTGCTCGGGCGAAGGCAGGCCGGCATCGGCATTGCTTTCCGGGAACCGGGAATTGTTGTTGACGTATTCGCCAATCGCCACCTTGACGCCGTCGGCCAGTGCGGCAGCCTCGCTGACCTGGGAGCGGATCACGTAGTCCTGGTACTGGCTGATCGAAATTGCCGCGAGGATTGCAACGATCGGCACCATCAGCATGGCAATCAGGAACACCACCAGGCAGCCATGCAACCCTTCCTTCTGGCGCTCGGGCTGGTCGGTGTAGGCCCACTGGTCCACCACCTCGGTGCCGGCCACGTAGTCATGCAAGGCACGCTTGCGTTCGGTGACTGCGGCCATCAGGAAGCCGATGTACAAGGTCAGGTAGGAAAGCGCCGCGGCGAACCAGCGCCCCAGTGCGTGCGCAAATCCCAGTCGTTCTCCCTGCAGGTCGGTGACTTTGATCCCGAGTGCGCGCTTGCCCAGGGTTGCCTGCCACGGCGAACTTTCCAAGCCAGCGTAGTAGATCGGCGCAGCAATGAAATACAGCACGTAGAACACAATGACGGTCGGGTCGATGTCGGACTGGGTTTTGTCGAGATTGATCCCAAGCGCCAGCGCCACGACAACTGCAAAGACGATCACGGGGATGACGAGCACCAGCTGATCGATGAACAACGCGGCCCATCGCCGCACGAAGCCCGCAGGCACGACGCGTGCGCCCGAGGCACCTGGTGGTTGCACGGCACGCGCATACGACGCTGCGCTTGCGCCGATCGGCGGTGGCTCTGCCGCGAGGCCGAGTTCCTCGGCCAGCTCGGACACAGGACGCCAATCGGCCAGGCCCTCGCGCCATGCCATGGTCGAGCGCGATGCAACGTGCCCCTCAAGGGCATCGCGGACCGACTGGGCGGCGACTGGCCCGACCCGCGCACCGGTCGCATCGACGTAGTACCAGATGGCTTCGCTCACGATCAAACTCTCCCCATTGCTGCGGTGCGGTTGGCAGTATCCCCGGGCGCCGACTCCCTCGGCCGGCGCGACGGCCCAACCATATCAGAGCGCCGCATCGTGCACGCCAGCCACTGCGCGGCCCGACGGATCCGCTGCTGCGGCGAACGCCGGGTCCCAGGCAATCGCCGCCGGGCTCGAACAGGCGATGCTCTTGCCGCCCGGCACCGTCTGCGCGCAGGCATCGCCGGGGAATTCGCGTTCGAACAATTCGCGATACCAGTAGGCTTCCTTGGTCATCGGCGGGTTGACCGGAAAGCGCAATGGCGCCTGCGCCAGCATCGCATCGCTCACAAACGTCTCCGCATGCGCCTTGAGGCCGTCGATCCAGCCATAGCCGACGCCGTCGCTGAACTGTTCCTTCTGCCGCCACAGGATTTCCGGCGGCAGCACGCCGTCGAATGCCTCGCGCAGAACTGCCTTCTCGATGCGACCCTTGCCGGCCATCTTGTGCACGGCATCCATGCCCATGGCCAGGTCGAGGAATTCGAGATCCAGGAACGGCACGCGCGCTTCCACGCCCCAGGCCATCATGGATTTGTTCGCGCGCAGGCAATCGAACTGGTGCAACGCGCCAAGCTTTCGCACGCACTCTTCATGGAAGGCGCGCGCATCGGGCGCCTTGTGGAAGTACAGATAGCCGCCGAAGATTTCATCGGCGCCCTCGCCCGACAGCACCATCTTCACGCCCATCGCCTTGATCCGTCGCGCCAGCAGGTACATTGGCGTGGACGCGCGCACGGTGGTGACGTCATAGCTTTCGACATGCCGGATCACGTCGGGCAGGGCATCCAGGCCTTCCTCGAAGCGATAGGTGAAGCCATGGTGCACCGTGCCGATTGCCTTGGCTGCGATCTGCGCGGCGGCGAGATCGGGCGAGCCATCCAGGCCGATCGCAAAACTGTGCAGGCGCGGCCACCATGCTTCGGCACGATCGTCTTCCTCCACGCGCTGCCGCGCGAAGCGCGCAGCGCAAGCGGCGACCAGCGACGAATCCAGCCCGCCCGACAACAGCACGCCATAGGGCACGTCGGTCATCAGCTGGCGATGCACGGCCGACTCGAACGCCGCGCGCAAGTCAGCCGGCGCAACCGCGTGCCCTTGCACGGCGTCGTAGTCGCGCCATGCGCGCTCGTGGAATGGCTGCAGCTCACCGCTATCGCTATCCCAGACATGCCCCGGCGGAAACGCCGAGACGTCCGGGCAATGCCGCGCCAGGGCTTTCATCTCGGACGCGAGCCACAGTCGACCATCGGCATCGTGGCCCCAATACAACGGGCATACGCCGAGCGGATCGCGTGCCACCACCAGCCGCTCGCGCTCGGCATCGAACAGCGCAAAGGCATAGATGCCGTTGAGCATCACCACGCCCGCGGGCCCATGTTCCAGGTAGAGCGCATTGATCACCTCGCAATCCGACCCCGACTGGAACGCGTAGGGCAATGCCAGCCCGCGCTCGAGTTCGCGATGGTTGTAGATCTCCCCGTTCACCGCCAGCGCCAATCGCCCATCACCTGAGCGCAGCGGCTGCGCGCCGCCGGCCGGATCCACGATCGCCAGGCGCTCGTGCACCAGCAGGCAGCGTGGATGCGTGTAGACGCCGGACCAATCCGGGCCGCGATGGCGCTGGCGCGCGGACAGCGACAGCGCCAGCGGACGCAGGGGCGTGAGGTCAGCGCCGGGCGATGGGCTGTACAGGCCGAGGATGGAGCACATGGTGGATTCCTTGGGTGATGGAAGACAAAATGAAACGGCCCGCACTTCGCAGTGCGGGCCGTCGGAGATTGGAGTGCTGTGCTGAGCGCGCCTAATCGTCGACCCGCGAGGGGACGGCGTTGTTATTCCGGTTATTGTTGTTGGCGGACGGGCGCATGCCCTGATTGAACCGCAGTCCGGGCCATGGCGCAAGCGCCGCGCTGGTGCGAGCATGGTCCGGTTCACCTGGAGACCCCGATGTCGCGCGCACGCTCTCCCCGCATCCTGTGGCGCCTGCTCCAGATCCTTGTCCTGCTGGTGGTGCTGGTCTTCGTCGCGGCCTGGATCGGGCTCCGGGCCAGCAAGCCGCGGCTGGATGGGCAGTTGGCACTGGCGGGCCTGTCGGCGCCGGCGCAGGTGCAGCGCGACGCGCTCGGCACGGTCACCGTGGATGCGGCCAACGAGATCGATGCCGCCCGTGCACTGGGCTGGATCCACGGCCAGGAGCGCTTCTTCGAAATGGACTTGCTGCGCCGCTCGTCGGCAGGCGAATTGTCGGAATTGTTCGGCCCGATCGCGCTGGATCGCGACAAGGCCGTGCGCGTGCACCGGCTGCGCAACCGCGTCACCACGAGCTTGCCGGCTATCCTCACCGCGCATGACCGCCAGGTACTCGAGGCCTATGCCTCCGGCGTGAATGCTGGCCGCCGCGCGCTGGGCGCGCGGCCCTGGCCATATCTGATGCTGCAGGC
>JBBRZU010000121.1:0-7524 GCA_038236425.1 Lysobacterales bacterium | reverse complement strand
TCGAAGTCGAAGCTGTCGAAGTCGAAGCCGTGCAGGCCGAAGCCGTCGAAGCTGAAGCCGTCGAAGCTGAAATCGTCGAAGCTGAAATCGCCGAAGCCGAAGCTCCGATTGCCGAAGCCGTCGAAGCCGAAGCTCCGATTGCCGAAGCCGCCGAAACCGAAGCTCCGATTGCCGAAGTGGAGCGCTTTAAGGACGAGCCGGAGGCTGAGGATGCAGCCACTGCCGCGAGTGTCGCCGAGTCGGCCGTCGCAGTCGCCTTGGCGCGCCCGAACGTTCCGCTGGCCCATGATCCGGCCGATCCGGACGATGCGCTGGACATGACCGACCTCGATCCGGAACTGCTGGACCTGTTCCTCGAGGAATCCAACGACATCCTCGACCACTCCGACGGCATGCTCGCGCGCCTTCGCGACCAGCTAGACGATCGCGACGCTGTCACCAACCTGCAGCGCGACCTGCACACCCTCAAGGGTGGTGCCCGCATGGCCGGCATTTACGCCGTCGGCGACTTGGGCCACGCAATGGAATCGCTGCTCGAGTCCGTGGCCGAAGGCCGTCGGACGCTCGATGGCACCGGCGTGGTGGTGCTCGAGCGCGGCTTCGACCGCCTGCATGGCATGGTCGCGCGCATCGGCGAACGCAAGGCGATTGCCTTGCCCGCCGGATTGATTGCACAGGTCGAGGCCTTGTCCGAGGGTGTGTCGCTGGACGAGGTTGCGGTCGAAGCTTCCACCGCGGAAGTCGCCCAGGTCGTCCGCGTTGCCGCCAAGGCGCCGTCCGCGCCGCTGTCCGCGCCAATCGACGACCTCGGCGAAGAAGAGATGACCGGCGTCCGCGCACCGCAGGAGCAGGTGCGCATCCGTGCCGACCTGCTCGACCGCCTGGTGAACTACGCCGGCGAGGTGGCCATCTACCGCGCCCGCCTCGAACAGCAGCTCGGTGCATTCCGATCCAACCTCGGCGAGCTCGACCAGACCACCACGCGACTGCGCGAGCAGCTGCGTCGCCTGGACATCGAGACCGAGGCGCAGATTGTTGCGCGTTACCAGCGCGAGGGCGAGGCCAAGGATGCCAACTTCGATCCACTCGAACTCGACCGCTTCACCAATCAGCAGCAGCTGACCCGCGCGCTGAACGAGTCCGCGAACGACCTTGTGAACCTGCAGGGTTCGCTGGACGACCTGACCCGCCAGTACGAAACCCTGCTCTTGCAGCAGTCCCGGGTCAGTTCGGACCTGCAGGAAGGCCTCATGCGCACGCGCATGGTGCCCTTCGATGCCCTGGTGCCGCGCCTGCGCCGCGTGTTGCGTCAGGCCGCGACCGATACCGGCAAACAGGTGCAGTTGAAGGTTGATGGCGCCAGCGGCGAAATGGATCGCAACGTGCTCGAGCGCATGACCGCTCCCCTTGAGCACATGCTCCGGAATGCGATGGCGCATGGCCTGGAACTCCCGGACGCACGCCGCAAGGCGAGCAAGCCGGAGGAGGGCACGGTTCGCATCGCAGTGCATCGTGAAGGATCCGAAGTCGTACTGAAAGTCAGCGACGACGGCCTGGGCCTGGACAAGACGGCGATCCGCGAGAAGGCGATCGAGCGCGGCCTGTTGAAGGCCGGCGCCGAACTGTCCGATGAAGCGCTGTACGCGATGATCCTGGAGACCGGCTTCACCACCGCCCAGACGGTCAGTCGCCTGTCCGGTCGCGGCGTTGGCATGGACGTGGTCTACAGCGAAATCCGCCAGCTCGGCGGCACGCTGCAGATCCGCTCCGACCAGGGCAAGGGCAGCGAGTTCATCATCCGCCTCCCGTTCACTCTTGCAGTCACGCAGGCGGTGTTCGTCAAGATCGGCGACACCAGCTTCGCGGTTCCGATCGCCTCGGTGCAGGGCGTGGGCCGCATCTCGCGCGAAGAACTCGACAAGCAACTGTCCACCAGCAGCCCGGTGTTCAAGTACGCAGGCGAGGACTACGCGATCCACGACCTTGGCAGCCTGATCGGCCATGCGACCGCGAAAGCCCAGGACAGCCTGCAGATGCCGCTGCTGCTGGCCCGCTCGGGTGACCTGCGCTCGGCGATCTCGATTGACCAGGTGCTGGGCAGCCGCGAAATCGTGGTGAAGCCGGTCGGTCCGCAGGTCAACTCGGTACCCGGCATTTTCGGCGCCACCATCATGGGCGACGGTCGTGTCGTGGTGATCCTCGACGTCGCGCCGCTGGTGCGCCGACAGGCACTGATCGCGCGCGATTTGGCGCCGGCCAGGCCGGTCCCGGCACCCGCACCGGTCGCCCGTAGCGTGCCCGTGGTGATGGTGGTGGATGACTCGATCACCATGCGCAAGGTGACTGGGCGCGTGCTCGAGCGAAACAACATGGAAGTGCTCACGGCCAAGGATGGCGTGGACGCAGTCGAGAAGATGGCCGAGCGGGTGCCGGACCTGGTGCTGCTCGACATCGAGATGCCGCGGATGGACGGCTACGAGGTCGCGCAGAACATGCGTTCGGACCCGCGCCTGAAGGACGTGCCGATCATCATGATCACCTCGCGTACCGGCGACAAACACCGCCAGCGCGCGATGGACATCGGCGTCAACCGCTACCTGGGCAAGCCATACCAGGAGCCGGAATTGATGCGCAACGTGTTCGAGATGCTCGGCATCGCGATGGAGCACGTGGATGTCTGATACAGGCGTGCGCATCGCGTTGCTGGGCCGCGCCGGCAAGGCGCGCGACCAGTTGCACCGTGCACTCGGCGATGCCGGCGCCAGCATCGTCGTCGAAGGCGATCCTGCCGATCTTGATCCCGCGCATGTCGCGGGACTTTCGCCGACCTGCTACCTGGTGAGCCTGGAGCCCGCGATCGAGCAGGCGCTGGACCGATTCGATGAACTGCTTGCCGCGCCCGGTGTCGAAGTGATGTTCGACGATGCCGAAACCAGCGCAAAGCTCGACGGTTGGGATTTGAATCGCTGGGCGCGGCACATCGCCAGCAAGCTGCTGGGCAGCGATGGCTTGCCGCCTGCGCCCGCGGGATCACCGGAACTCGCTGGTCCGGCCGTATCGGGTGACGATTTGGCCGATTCCATCGCCGTGGATGCTGCCAATCCGGGAAACGGCTTCGACCTCGGCGCCGACATGGGCCTGGATCTGGACGACTCGCTCGACCTGGGTGCCACCGGTCTGGAATTTTCCACCGACGACGCCGGTATTGGTGACATGGATCTGTCAGGTAGCGGCGATGATCTGTCGGACTCGATCGATTTTGGCGACGGAAACGCTGCCGCCGGCTCGCTTGACCTCGACATCGATGACCTGACCGCGCAACTGGAATCCTACGTAGCATCCGGAAACGGCGCAGCGGATAACGGAGCGACTGCCGGTGGCCAACCGACCTTCGAGATCGAGTCGATCGAATCGGTGGCGGTCGAAGGCGCGGTCGCGGCAAAACCCGATTTTGACTTCAGTAATCTTGCGTTGGCACCGATGGAAGCGGCTGCGGCCGCCGTCGCGGCGCCAGGCACCGATTACATGGCGCGCGCCGACGGCATGGGCCTGTCCCTGGACCCGATGCCGGGCGAGTCACCCGCGGCAGCCGTTGCAGGTGGCACCGGCGCCGTGGTGGTCCTGGCTGGCATGGGCGGACCCGATGCGGTGCGACAATTGCTGTCCAGCTTGCCGGAGACGTTGACCGTGCCGGTGTTGCTCTACCAGCACCTGGAGGTCGGCAAGCACGAGCGGCTGGTGGACCAGCTTGCGAAAATCAGCCGACTGCCGGTCCAGCTTGCGCGCGACGGCGCCTCGCCCGAGGCCGGCAAGGTCTCACTGCTTCCCGCCGCGATGACGGCCACCGTGCAGGGCAACGCGCTGGTATTCCATCCCGGTGCGCTGACCCAACTCATCGCCGCGCTGCCGCCGGAAGACAGCATGGTGATCGTGCTCAGCGGCGCGGATCCACAATTGGTGCCGATGATCCTGGAACTCGGCGAGTCCGGTGGCATCGTTCTCGCGCAGGACCCGGACGTGTGTTTCGATGCCGGCGCCGCCGAAACGATGCAGCGCCAGGGCGCGTCGGTCTATCCCGCTTTGGGCCTCGCGCGGCAGATCGCCGCGCGCTGGCCAAACTGACCCACTCAAGGAACGCCGATGAGCGCCGATACACCCGACCGCGATATTCGAGGCGTCCTGATCACAGTCAACCAGGGCCGCTTGCTGCTGCCCAATGCCTCGGTGGCCGAGGTGATCACCTTCTCCGATCCGGATCGCATTGAAGGTGCGCCTTCGTGGATGCTCGGACAGATCCGCTGGCGCGGTTGGCGCCTGCCGCTGCTGTCGTTCTCGCGATTTGCCGGTTGGTCCCAGGAAGAGGGTCAGATCGGCGCCAAGGTGGTGGTGCTCAAGGCACTCGGCGGCAATCCCAAGCTGCCTTACTTCGCCGTGCTGTCCCAGGGCTTTCCGCGCCTGGTGACGGTGTCGCGCCGGGCGCTGTCCGAAGCTTCGGGTGGCGAAGCACTGCCCGAGGGAATCTACGCCCGCGTCATGCTCAACGACGACGCGGCCGTGGTGCCGGACCTGACCGGACTCGAGAACCTGATCCAGCAGGCACTCGCGCAGGCCGCCTGAGCCTGCAGTTCAGCGCCAGTCGCCATACAGGGCATTGATCGCCGCAATCGCCGCCAGTCCCGCAGTTTCCGTGCGCAGGATGCGCGGGCCCAGCCGCAATCCATCGAACCGTGCCGCGCGCAGGATGGCGATGTCGCGTTCCGACAGGCCACCTTCGGGACCGATCACAAGGACGACCGAAGCTTCCGCCGTGAGTGCAAGCGTGCCGACGCTGTCGGTTGCGCCAGGGTCGAGGTAGAGGCATCGCGCAGCGGCCATCGGCGCGACACTGTCGTTTGCCACTCCGCCAGGGCCCGCGGCGGCGGCCTGCGCCGACGCAAACTCGGCCAGCGCGCGCGGCTCGGACAAGTCGGGCAGGCGGGCGCGCCCGCACTGCTCGCAGGCGCCGACCAGCACACCACGCCAATGCTGCATGCGGCGGTCGGCGCGTTCTGCATCGAGCCGTACTTCGGTGCGCTCGGTGACCACCGGCACGATGGCGTGCACGCCAAGCTCGACTGCCTTCTGCAGGACATGGTCCATCTTCTCGCCGCGCGCCAATGCCTGCGCCAGGGTGATGCGCAGCGGCGACTCGGCGCGGGCGGCGATGCGCTCGAGCACTTCGGCTTCGCCGCCACGCTTGCCGGCTGCCAACAGGCGCGCGGCGTAGTCATGGCCGTCGCCGTTGAACAGCACGACCGCAGCGCCGGGACCCAGGCGCAGCACCCGGACCAGGTGCTGCGCCGCGGCTTCGGTCAGCGCCACGCTGACGCCGACCTGCAGCGGTGCATCGATGAATTGCCGGATCGCGCGCATCAGGCGCAGGCCGCGTCGATGGCGGCGGATGTCGCCGCTGCCAGTTGCAGCAGCGAGGCGTCATCGATGCAGTACGGCGGCATCCAGTACAGCACCTCGCCGAGCGGACGCAGCACCACGCCCAGCTCCAGCGCACGGCGGTAGGCGCGCAGCCCGCGTCGTGACGCGTCCTCGAACGGACGACGGCTGGCTTTGTCGGCGACCAATTCAATCGCCAAAATCATTCCCGTCTGTCTTACTTCGGCCACGTGCACGTGTTCCGCAAACGGTGCCGCCAGCTCTCCCATCCGCGCCGCGGTCGCCCGATTCCGCTCCAGCACCGGCTCACTCTCGAAAATTCGCAAGCTGGCCAGGGCCGCCGCACAACCCAGCGGATTGCCGGTGTAGCTGTGCGAATGCAGGAAGGCGCGCTCGCGGCTGTCGTCGAGGAAGGCGTCGTAGATGTCGGCCGTGGCCAGTACCGCCGACATCGGCAGAAAGCCGCCGGTCAGGCCCTTGGACAGGCACAGCAGGTCGGGCGTGATGCCGGCCTGCTCGCAGGCGAACAGGGTGCCGGTGCGGCCGAAGCCAACCGCGATCTCGTCGGCGATCAGGTGCGCGCCATGGGCATCGCAAATCTCGCGGGCGCGTTGCAGGTAGGCAGGATGGTGCATGCGCATGCCGCCGGCGCACTGCACCAGCGGTTCGAGTACCAGTGCGCAGATCTCGCCGGGGTGCGCGGCGAAGATCGCATCGAGCTCCCCGGCGCGGCGCAGCGCGCAGTCGCGCGGCGATTCGCCGGGCGCGGCATTCCAGGCATCGGGCGAGGGCGCGAACAGTGGAGTCAGCAGCAGCGGTGCATAGGTACGCCGGTACAGCGGGATGTCGCCCATGGACAGCGCGCCCAGGGTCTCGCCGTGGTAGCCGTTGGTCAGCGCGATGAATCGCGTGCGTGCCGTCTGGCCGCGATTGAGGAAGCTGTGGAAGCTCATCTTCAGCGCGATCTCGATCGCCGCCGAGCCGTTGTCGGCATAGAACACCCGCGCCAGGCCGGGTGGGGCGAGGCGAAGCAGGGACTCGGCCAGGCGCACGGCAGGTTCGTGGGTGAACCCGGCGAAGATCACGTGTTCGAGCTCGGCTGCCTGTGCACCGATGGCGGCGGCGATGCGCGGTTCGCCGTGGCCGAACAGGTTGGTCCACCAGGAACTGACCGCATCCAGGTAGTGGCGGCCGTCCACGCCCTCGAGCCAGGCGCCGCGACCGCGCCGGATCGGCAGCAGGGGCAGGGTGTCGGGGTGCTCGGCCATCTGCGTGCAGGGGTGCCAGAGCACCCCAAGGTCCCGGGATCGCAGTTGGCTGGCTTCTGCCAGTCTGGCCTCTGCTAGCATGGCCGCATCGATGTCGCGTGTTTCCATCCGTCCATGATCCCGACCAGACGCCCCTGTGTCCATGCGCGCGTGCCGCAGCCCGAGCGTGCCCGGGGCGGCCCGCATGGCTGACTTGCCCATCATCCATGGCCGGCAACTGCTGGACACCGATGGCTATCGGCGCGAGACCATTGACCTGGAATTTTCCAATGGCGAACGGCGCAAGTACGAGCGCCTGACCAGTCGCGGCCATGGCGCGGTGATGATCGCCGCGATCCCTGAGCCAGGTACCATCCTGCTGATCCGCGAATATGCCGCCGGCGTGCATCGCTACGAACTTGGCCTGCCCAAGGGCCGCATGGACGCCGGCGAAACCGTGCTCGATGCCGCAAACCGCGAATTGAAGGAAGAGACAGGGTTTGGCGCGCGCAAGCTCACCCACCTGCGCTCAATCACCCTGGCGCCCGGCTACATGACTCACGAAATCCAGCTGGTGCTGGCCGAAGACCTGTATCCCGAACGCCTGCCCGGCGACGAACCCGAGGAGCTCGAGGTGCTGCCGTGGCGGCTGGATGCACTGCACGAACTGGTGCTGCGCGAAGACTGCTCCGAGGGCCGATCGCTGGCCGGGATGTTCATCGTGCGCGAACTGTTGCGGGCGCGCGGGTGAAGCAGTGGCTGGAACCGGTGCTCGCGCTGGCGCGTGATGCAGGTACGGCGATCCTGCAGGTTTACGCGCGCGATTTCGCGGTCTCGCACAAGGACG
>JBBRZU010000120.1:0-7530 GCA_038236425.1 Lysobacterales bacterium | reverse complement strand
GCTGCGCAACCGCGTCACCACGAGCTTGCCGGCTATCCTCACCGCGCATGACCGCCAGGTACTCGAGGCCTATGCCTCCGGCGTGAATGCTGGCCGCCGCGCGCTGGGCGCGCGGCCCTGGCCATATCTGATGCTGCAGGCACAGCCCCGCGACTGGACGCCGGCAGACAGCCTGCTTGCCGGTTACGCAATGTTCTTCGACCTGCAGGACGAGGAGGACTCACGCGAGATGGCGCTGTGGAAAATTCGCGGCGTGGTGCCGCCGGCCCTGTACCGCCTGATCAGCGCCGACGGCACGCAGTGGGATGCTCCGCTGGTCGGCGCCGCGCGCGGCAACATCAGCCTTCCGACTGCCGATGAACTCGACCTGCGCCGACTGCCGCAACCGGCCCCCGGCGGTGCCTACGACGATGCCGATCCGGGCGCCCCTGGCAGCAATAATTTTGCGGTCTCGGGCGCGCTCACCGCAGACGGTCGCGCGATCGTTGCCGACGACATGCACCTGGGCCTGCGCGTGCCCAGCCTGTGGTTCCGCGCGCGCTTGCGCTATGCCGATCCTGCGGCGCCCGGCGCGAAGGTGGATGTCACCGGCTTCACCCTGCCTGGCATCCCCGCCGTCATCGTCGGCAGCAACCGGCACATTGCCTGGGGATTCACCAACTCCTATGGCGACTTCGCCGACATGGTCCGCGTGCAGTGGGTGGATGCCGCGCATACACGCTATCGCTCGCGACTGGGCGTGCAGCCGGTTGCCATCGCCGAAGAGCGCATCCTGGTGAAGGGCAAGCCGACGGAAATCCTGCGCGTGCGCGACACGCTGTGGGGGCCGATCACCCGCGAGAACGGACCCGACGAATCGCTCGCGCTGCAATGGAGCGCGCAGCAACGCGGCGCGATCAACGTCGGCCTGGCGCAACTTGCGCGCGCCGGCGACGTCGATGCCGCCCTGGTCACCGCCGGCAGCATCGGCATGCCGGCGCAGAACTTGGTGGTCGCCGATGCCGGCGGACGCATCGCCTGGCGCCTGACCGGACAGATTCCGCACCGAACAGGCGGCTGCGACCCGACCGCGCCGATCGATCCGATGGCCTGCGACTGGCAGGGTTGGCTCGCCCCGGACGCGAATCCGCGCATCGTTGATCCGCCCTCCGGCCGATTGTGGACTGCCAATGCGCGCACCGTGGATGGCGCTGCGCTGGCGATCATGGGCGATGCCGGCTATGCAAATGGCGCGCGCGCCCGACAAGTGCGCGACGACCTGTTCGCGCGGCCGCAATTCGACGAGCGTGCACTCATGGCGATCCAGACCGACGATCGCGCCGTGTTCCTGACCCGCTGGTGGAAACTGCTGCGTCAGCAGACCCAGGGCGCAACCGATCCAGCCTGGATCGCCTTCGAACAGGCAACGCGGCGCTGGGAAGGACGCGCATCGGCGGACGCGGTGAGCTATCGGCTGGTGCGCGAGTGGCGCCTGGCGGTGCTCGATCGGATCCGGCGCGGGCTGATGGCACCGGCCCGTGCGCAGCTGGGCAAGGAGTTCAGGATGCCTGGCCTGCCGCAGCTCGAAGGCGTCGCCTGGCAACTGGTGACGCAGCGCCCGCCGCACCTGCTGCCGCGTGGCACGGCCAGTTGGGACGCGTTGTTCCTGGATGCCGCGCGCGAGGTGCAGGCGAAACTGAAGCAGCAGGGCCCACTTTCTGAACGCAACTGGGGCGAGCGCAACACCGCGGCGATCTGCCATCCGCTGGCGCGCGCCTTGCCCGGCTTTGCCAAAAGCCTGCTGTGCATGCCCGCCGACCAACTCGCCGGCGACATGAACATGCCGCGCGTGGTGTCCCCTTCGTTCGGGGCTTCGGAACGCATGGTCGTGTCGCCGGGCCACGAAGAGGAAGGACTCGTGCACATGCCCGGAGGCCAGAGTGGCCACGTGCTGTCGCCATTCTGGGGTGCAGGTCACGAGGACTGGGTGCATGGCCGGCCGACGCCATTCCTGCCCGGCGCAACCACGCATACGCTGCAATTCCAGCCTCGCTGAACAGATTCCGCGCGCAGACGCGACAAGTGCAAAGCGCGCAGTAACGCACTTTTGCTGTGGCAAGTTGGCCGTACGATGCAGGCATGCTCTCGCTGCCAGGCACCGCTGATCCCTACGACGAGGATATTGATCGCCTCAGGGAAGTGTTTATTGCCAACCTGTGGCTCGGTATGGCGGCAGTGGCGGTGATCGTCATTCCCGCGACCCTGCTGCGTGCCCACGGCACCGGCTGGACACCACTGTTCGGACTGCACCTGGTGGTGGCGGCGACGGCGCTCGCGGTGCACCGCGTGCAGGCCCGACTGCCCTTCGGCTGGCGCGTGGCGCTGATGTGCGGGCTGCTGTGGGTGGTCGGCTTCCCGGGCGTGCTGTCGTTCGGTCTGTCGGCCTCGGGGCTGTGGTGGCTGTTGCTCAGTTGCCTGATCGCCGCGACGCTGGGCTCGACGCGGGTCGGCATTGCCGTGTGCATCGGTACCGGCATCGCACTCGCGCTGGTGGCACAGGCCTTCATCAGCGGCGGCCTGCAGCCGATCGTTCCCGCCGACGACTACCTGCGCCGACCCTCGTCATGGATCGCCATGTTGATGGTCACGGGGATCTTCGCCACCCTGGTGGTGCGCGCATTCAGCAGCTACATGCGTGCAACCGCCATTTTGTTGCACCAGGTAAAAGAGCAGCGCAACGAAATCGAGCGACTGTCCATGCATGATCCACTCACCAGCCTGCCGATGTCGGCGCTGGCGAATGACCGCATCGAAATGGCGTTCCATACTGCGCGCCGGACCAAGTGCAAGGTTGCGCTGCTGTACCTGGACCTGGATGGATTCAAGGCCGTGAATGACAGCGCCGGCCACGTTGCCGGCGACACGGTCCTGGCGGCTTGTGCAAGGCGCATGGAGGCTGCCATACGCCAGGAAGACACCGTCGCGCGCATTGGTGGCGATGAATTCCTGGTCGTGGTTGGCGCGTTGTCGGATGCCGACGATGCCGTGCTGGTTGCCGACAAGCTGCTGCAGGCGATCATGCTGCCGATGGAGTTCGGGCCGGAGACGTTGCGCGTCGGCGCCAGCATCGGCATCGCGATCTACCCCGACCACGGGCGCGACGGCGCCGAACTTAGACACCTGGCCGACCAGGCCATGTACGCCGCCAAGCGCCGTGGAGGAAATTGCATCGCCTTCACCGAGCCGGGCGACCCCAAGGAGCCGACCGGGTCTGCCAAGCCAGCGGGAGCAGATGCGCCAACCGGGACAGACGGGCCAACCGGCATTGACGCGCGGGATCAGGCGTCCGAAAGCAATCTCAGCGCGATTCCAGAATAAACCGCCGGCAGTCGCTCGAGTTCCTCCACCCGGATGCATTCGTTGACCTGGTGGATGGTCGCGTTGACCGGACCCATCTCCACCACTTCGGCGCCGAGCGGCGCGATGAAGCGCGCGTCCGAAGTCCCGCCGCCGGTGCTTTCTTCCGCTTCGACGCCGCACAACTCGCGCATGGCTTCGCGCATCGCAACGCGCAACGGACCCTCGCGGGTGAGGAAAGGCTCGCCGCCGCGATGCCAGGCGATGTCGTATTCCAGGCCGTGGCGATCGAGCGCGGTGTGCACCTCGCGCTCCAGCGCGTCTGCCTGCCAGCCGGGGTTGTAGCGGAAATTGAACACCACCTCGCAACTGCCCGGGATCACGTTGTTTGCGCCGGTGCCGGCGTGGATATTGGAAATCTGGAAACTGGACGCGGGAAACTCGCGCACGCCCTCGCGCGGGTAGCCATCGTCCCAGGTCCGGGCGCACAACTCCGACAGCGCGGGCATCGTCTGGTGGATCGGGTTGCGCGCCTTGTCGGGATAGGCGACGTGGCCCTGGATGCCGCGCACCGTCAGCGTGCCGGACAAGGTACCGCGACGGCCGATGCGCAGCAGGTCGCCGAGGCGCTCCTTCGATGACGGTTCGCCGGTGACACACCAGTCGATGCGCTGGCCACGGGCACGGAATGTTTCGGCAACACGGCGCACGCCGTCAATCGCGTCGCCCTCCTCGTCCGAGGTCAGCAGTAGCGCAACGGTGCCGGCATGGCCGGGGTGCGCGGCGGCGAAATCCTCCAGCGCCACCACGAACGCAGCGACGCTTCCCTTCATGTCGGCAGCGCCGCGCCCGTACAGCATGCCGTCGCGGATCGAGGGAGCGAACGGATCACTCACCCATGCCTCGACCGGCCCACTCGGGACGACATCGGTGTGGCCGAGGAACAGCAGCAGCGGTCCTCCTTCGCCATGCGTGGCGAACAGATTGCGCACCTTGCCGAAGTCCATGGGTTCGAGCGTGAAACCCGCTGCCTGCAGTCGCGCGGCGACCAGGTCCTGGCAACCCGCGTCTTCCGGCGTCACCGATCGGCGTGCGATCAGGTCCATCGCCAGGGCGAGGACGTCACTCATGGTTTGACCCCGAATCGCTGCTTGAATGCATTGTCGGTGAATCCAACCGTCACCACAGCATCGGGCGTGACCACCACCGGGCGCTTGACGATCGCCGGGTGTTCCTTGATGAGCAAGGTCCACTCCGGATCCGAACCCGGCGTTTTGCGCCCGTCTGGCAGGTTGCGCCAGGTGGTGGATGCCTTGTTCACCAGCTTGTCCCAACCGCCGAGCTGCGCGGCCCACCCGCGCAGCGTGGACGCCTCGACGCGATGCTCGCGATAATCTATGAATTGGTGCTCCACGCCCGCACGCTTGAGCCAGTTGCGTGCCTTGCGGCAGGTGTCGCAGGTGTCCAGGCCGTACAGCATGGGCACTGCCGCACCGCCGTTCGCTGCTTCCTGGATCATCGCGCTGCCCCGCTACGCGCCGCGTCAACGCGGCTGATGAGATCCTCGACCAGGGGATCGCGCGCGAATGGATTCCAGCGCACACGTGTTACCGGGAGGAAGACAATCTCGTCCCCCAACTGGCCGGCCCGGCGCAGCCGCAGCGTGATCTTGCGCGTACGGGAGTAGTTGGGCAAGGAAATATTCACGATGTCAGCCAGTGGCGCCCGTACCTCGACGCCACGGCGGCGTACCAGCAAGGCTTCGCCGGCATCCTCCACGACATCGGCAAGCGGCCAAATCTGGAACCGATAAAGGATGGCGAGGAAGACTGGCAGGAAGCAAACAACCGCCAGCGCAAAGAGATCCCGATGCGGATCAAGCCACGCAATCACGCCAACAGTGCCCACGACCACCATCCAGCCCAATGGCAGCACCCATTTGAGGAATGGCGTCATGCGCGACGACAGGCGCTTCACTCGGCAGCGCCCCGCAGCAACTCATTGACCGAGGTCTTGGAACGGGTGCGTTCGTCCACTTGCTTGACGATCACCGCGCAGTACAGCGAGTGCGAGCCATCGGCGGCCGGCAGCGAACCCGAGACGACAACGCTACCCGCAGGCACGCGTCCGTAGGAAATGGTCTTGGTGGCGCGGTCATAGACGCGCGTGCTCTGGCCGAGGAATACGCCCATGCCGATCACGCTGCCGCGCTCGACGACGAAGCCTTCCACCACTTCCGAGCGCGCGCCGACGAAGCAATCATCCTCGATGATGGTCGGGCCAGCCTGCAGCGGCTCCAGCACGCCGCCGATGCCGACGCCACCGGACAAGTGGCAACGCGCACCAATCTGCGCGCACGACCCCACCGTCGCCCAGGTATCCACCATGGTCCCGGCGCCAACATGCGCACCGATATTGACAAAGCTCGGCATGACCACCACATCCTTGCCGATATGCGCGCCGCGACGCACCACCGCGCCAGGCACGATGCGTGCACCGAAGGCACGGAAGGCCGCCGCATCGAAGCCCTCGAAGCGCATCGGCACCTTGTCCCAGTACGGGCCGGGCGCAGGCGCATCCACCAGCGACATGTCGTTGCAGCGGAAGTACAGCAGCACGGCCTTCTTCAGCCATTGGTTGACTTGCCAGCCGTCGGCGCCGGGTTCGGCCACGCGCGCCTCACCTGACTCGAGCAGCGCGATCACCCGATCCACGCTGGGGCCCACACTGTCGCGGATTTCTTCCACACCCAGGCTGCCACGGCGCTCGAAGGCGTCCTCGATGGCAGCGCGCAGGGCGGTGGTGTCAGCGGGCGCGTCGTTCGGCATCGGAGCTGTCTCCCTCAAGGCAAGTGGTGAGCGCTGCACGCAACGGCTCGATCGAATCAGGCTGCAGGGCGCGATCATCACGATCGCTGAGCAGGAAGATATCCTCGACCCGCTCGCCAAAGGTGGCAATGCGCGCATCGTGCACGCGCAATCCGTGCGCGCGGAATACCTGGGCCACATCGGCCAGCAAACCGGGGCGATCCGTCCCGACCAGGCCCAGGCGCGTTCGCAGGCCGCCTTCCACGTCATTGAAGCTCACCTTCGCGGCCATGCGGAAATGGCGCAGGTGCCGCGGCATGGCGCGACGCGCCGGCCGCACTGACGCGGGATCGCGCAAGGCCGCGCGCAGCAGTTCGACCACGCGGCCCGGCTCGGGCGCGACGGCGCTGGCCTGTACCTGGAAGTTGTCCATGGCGTGGCCGTCGGTCGAGCCGAGAATGCGCGCTTCCAGCACGTTCAGGCCCATGCGGTCCAGAGTCGCGACCAGCGCCGCGAAGACACCATCGCGATCGGGCGTACGCACGAATACCTCCAGACTTCCCGGGGTCTGATGCGTGCGTACCAGCACCTGGGTCGGCTGGCCGGCATTGGCCAGCAGGCCGAGCGTCTGCCAGACCAATTGTTCGGGGCGGTAACGCAGGAACGCTTCATCGGGAAACGTCCGCCATAGCTCTTCGACGGCTGCTTCGTCGGTACCGCCATCTATCAGCATGGCCAGGGTCATGTTGCCGGTGTCGGCCATGATGTCTTCGGCGTTCAACGGGTGTTCCAGGCCGCGGCGCAGGGCATAGCGCGCGGCGGTGTGGAGGTCGGCAAGCAGGCGGTCCTTCCAGCTGTTCCACAGTTTCGGACTGGTGCCGGCAATATCGGCGCAGGTGAGCAGATAGAGATAGTCCAGATGCTCGCGATCAGCCACGCGAGTGGCGAAGCGATCCACCACCTCGGGATCGGAGATGTCCTGGCGCTGCGCGGTGACCGACATCAGCAAGTGCTCGCGCACCAGCCAGGCCAGCAGTTCGACGTCGGCGCTCGGCAGGCCGTGCAGGGTGGCGAAGCGGCGCACATCCTCGGCGCCCAACTGCGAATGATCGCCGCGGCGGCCCTTGGCAACGTCGTGGAACAACCCGGCGATCAATAGCAGGAACGGCTTGCGCAGGCGCGGCACGACTTCGTTGGTCATCGAGAAGCCCGGCACCACTTCGCCACGCAGGAACATGTCAAGCAGGCGCAGCACGGCCAGCGTGTGCTGGTCCACCGTGTAGACATGGAACAGGTCGTACTGCATGCGCCCGGCGACCTTGCCGAACTCCGGGATATAGCGCCCGAGCACGCCGATCCGCGCCAGCTTCTTGAGCATCCCGACTGC